>JBMTTF010000001.1:0-26841 GCA_049449075.1 Minisyncoccia bacterium
CTGCATCAATGGTAACAATTTCTCTCTGCATATTATATTACTTAACTAATTCAATTATAGCCATTTTACTAACATCACTCCGTCTAATAGGAGCCTTAATAATTCTAGTGTATCCACCTACTCTATCTGTATAATTAGGTATAATTTCATCAAATAGCTTATGAGTAGCTCCTTGAGTCAAAAATCTAAGTACATATCGTCTAGAAGCTAAAGAACCTTTCTTAGCATGAGTAACCATTCTTTCTACAAAAGGTTTCAAAGCTTTAGCTTTAGCTTCTGTGGTGGTGATAGAACCACGAGTAATTAAATCATTAGAAAGACTTCGCAAAAGTGCTTTTCTTTGCTCTCTATTCCTTCCAATCTTATGTAACTTATTTCCCTTATTCATAATCGTATGATCCTGTTAATGTTTTGCATTGTACCTTATTTTTAGTATTTATGCAAGTGTAATATCATATTTAGCTATTTGGTCTTCTAACTTTTTTAGAGCACTAGTGGAGACTCCCTTGATAGATAGTAGATCTTCTTGGGTAAACTGAGCCAATTGTGCAATATTTTTGATACCAGAAGTCTCTAGAGCTTTAATAGTTCTTTGAGATAAATCTAGGGTTGAGATTTTAATACTTGAGGTCTCAATATCTGGACTAATTTTTTCTTCTTTCACCTCTTCTACTTTAGCACCTTCAACAGTTAAAGCATTGAACTGATCTACTAAAATACCAGCAGATTTTTGAATTGCCTCTAGTGGAGTAATAGTCCCATCAGTTTTAATATTAAACACTACTCGGTTATAGTTGGTTTTATCACCTACTCTAGTATCTTCTACGTCATAAGAGACTCTTGTTACTGGGGTAAATATTGAATCTACAGCAATAATTCCCACTTCTCCTTGTATATTTTGATCTATATCTTTTCTAAACCCAAATCCTTTTTCAATTACTAATTCCATTTCAATTTTAGCATCTTTACTAGTCAAAGTTAGAATAGGTGCTTCAGGATTTACTACACTTACTCCTCCAGGTAATTTTAAATCTGCACCTGTAACAACTTTAGTACCTTGTGCTTTAAGAGTTAATAAAGTAGGAGAATCTATAACCGCATCAAATCTTAGTGATTTAATGTTAAGGGTAATATCTAAAATATCTTCTAGAACATTAGGAATAGTAGTAAATTCATGACTTACTCCTTTAATACTATATCTAGTCACTGCTACTCCTTCTAAGGAAGATAGCATAACTCGTCTTAAAGAATTAGCAATAGTAACTCCATACCCTGGATTAAGTGGCTCAATTGCATAGGTAGATTGAGATGGACTAATTTCTTGTAATAGTACAGGTGCTTTTGGAAGGATGATATAGTTAGACATAAAAGTATTTGATTATTATTATCGGGAATAATACTGAATCACTAGGGCAATGTTGAAGTTTTGACTCAATTCCTCAACTCCAGGAGTGTGAGCAACTTCGACATTTTGATGTTTCTTGTCTAAGAGCAACCAGGATGGTAGATCTGAGTCTTTTAACTTATCTTTGTATTCAGCCACTAGTTTAGATTTAGTAGCTGAATATGTAATAATATCTCCTATTTTTACTAGAAAACTTGGTATAGTAACTTTTTTACCGTTAACCAAAATATGTCCATGAGAAATCATTTGCCTAGCTTGCTCTCTAGTATATGCCATACTAGCTCTATATACAACATTATCTAGTCTAGTCTCTAAAATTCTTAATAAAGCAGTAGGGGTAGGCTCAACATCAGATAAAGCTTTCTCATAAAATCTTCTGAATTGTTTTTCACGCAGTCCATATACATATTTTACTTTTTGCTTCTCTTGTAGTTGCTTTCCAAACTCAGATGCTGCCCGACGGCGCTTAGCCCCATGAACCCCAGGAGCTTTTGCTAATTTCTCATCAGTAATCTTAACTTCTGGAAAAATACGCTCTCCAAATTTTCTACAAATTTTAACTTTCTTACGACTATACATATACTCTTATAAAATCTATTATACTCTTCTTGGCTTACGAGGACGAGTTCCATTATGTGGGACAGGAGTCAAATCTTTAATAGACATAATGTTAAGACCTGATACAGCCAACCCCCTAATTGAAGCTTCTCTTCCTGGACCAACACCCTTGACAATAACTTTTATATCTTGCAAACCTGTCTTTTTAACTTTCTCTACTACAGTTTTAGCTACTATCGTAGCTGCATATGGAGTAGCTTTTTTAGCTCCTTTAAATCCAAGAGCTCCAGAGGATGACCATGCTAAAATATTCCCGGACAAGTCAGCTAAAGAAACCATAGTATTATTATAGGTTGATACAATATAAGCAGTACCTCGGGATATCTTCTTTTTTGAAGAAGTTTCTTTTACTCCCATTTTTAATGAAGATACTGTATCTCCTTTCTGTGCTACACGCTTCTTTCCCATAGTAAAATTTTCTTAATAATTAAGTCTTCTCAACTTTTCTTCGCCCACTACCCATAGTACGAACTACATTACCTCTAATAGTTCTAGAGTTGGTTTTAGTTCTACCTTTTATGGGTAATTTTTTTGTATGACGACTACCTCGATATGAATTAATATCTTTTAATCTCTTTATATTATTAGCAACTTCTCTTCTTAAATCTCCTTCTATTTTATAATTTTTTTCAATACATTCCTTTAACAGAGATATTTCTTTTTCGTCTAACTCTTTAGCTTTTTTATAAGGATTAATTCCTGTCATAAATAAGACTTTTTTAGAACGAGTAAGACCTACACCATAAATATAAGTCAAAGCTATTTCAATGTTTTTATAATCTGGGATGACAACTCCTGCAATTCTTACCATAATTTAATATATCTTATATTATCCTTGTCTTTGCTTATGACGAGGATTAGCTTCACAAATAACTCGAATTACCCGCTTTCGCTTAATAACTTTACACTTATTACATCTTTTCTTAACTGAGGCTTGAACTTTCATATAGTATCTTAATTTCTCCTAGTAATTCTACCTTGTGTTAAATTATAAGGGCTTAACTCAACTGTTACCTTATCTCCTGGCAAGACTTTGATATAATGCATTCGCATTTTACCAGAAAGATGAGCTAGAACCTCTGAATTATTTTCTAATATAACACGAAAGGTTGTGTTTGGCAAGACTTCACTAACTACACCTTCTTGAATTAGGAGGTTTTTGGAGTTTAAATCTTGACCTTCGAGCATAAATTATACAAATCTATATACATAATATAAATCTAATTATATTACATTATTATACTCTTGTCAATAGACTATACAAGAATATATTACACAATATTGATTAAACATTAACGGACTCGTGTTGATTGATCATAAGTAAAGTAAATAGGGGCAATATTGATAGCTAGATGCAGAATATTATCTACTATCATCCTATACTTATATAAAAAATAAAATACTTTTCCTTCTCCTTCTTGACTCTGTTAGTGCAAAGGGAGGTAAAAGTATTTTATTTATCTCTATTCCTGACAAACTCTTTATATATTTTGAGCTTGTCAGAAAATAGATATTTTTGTCTAATCTTTGGTTAACACCTTTTTATTTTTACCAAATGTACAATATTTATAAGTATTATTTTATTTATATTTTATTAGACGATTATTAGTTTGAGTTTATATTTAATATTGTAAAGATTAGAACAAAAATTCAATCACAAGTATTTTAATGTACGCATTTAAAATTTTATACTTGTGATTGTATCCCTACTCTCTATCCTTACTCTTATATTTTAACAGAGTAAGGAGATGTAAGCTATAGCAGTTATCCACAATTATTTAATTTGGTCTAAAGTATATAGCATAGACTCTTGAGAGGATGCTATCAAAATATAATTTTCATAACTTGACACATCTACTGAGTCTGCTGAAGAGGTGTAATTATAATAATAATTTTTAAACTCTTTACCAGTATTGCTGTTTGTGATAATTGACTCTTTAACCTGAGGAGTATTAACTATTCTGGATGGTAATGAAATTGAAAATGCAGCTAAATCACGAGGAATAGCACTAGACCAGCTATCTACAAATTGATTAGCATCTTGATCTGATGACAGACCTAACACACATATTAATTTATATACTCCTTGCTGATTATATGCATAAAAATTATAATTTTTAATCGTGTCAATAGAAGGGATAGTTATCCCCAATGCAGATGCAGTATCAATTAAGCTAACAGGATTATTATCTTTAATTAAATTTAACTCAATTAAGGTATCTTTTTTATCTGTTAAGTTGGTTGAGATAGTTTTACGAATTGGCTCAGAATCACTAAAGGATATATCTACTTTTGAACTTGCTGATAATAAAGGGTTAGATTTAGAATTTGATGGTGGTGTAGCTGTAGGTGTTGATTCTGGGTTAACAGAAGCATTATTAGGATTAACGCTGTTATTACTACTATCGATATTAAAGTACAAATACACTCCTCCACCTATCAGACCTAACAAAATAATTACTATTCCAATTGACAGCAGTCCTTTACCTGATGATTTATGCTTAACATCTTTCATATCATCCTGCAAATCTAGGCTATTGATATCAAATTGATTATTTGGATTACTAATATCTTTTTTTGAATCTGACAAATCGTCTGCTTGGTCATTTATTGGGTTATTATCTTTGCCAAAAGATGGGTTTATGCTCTTTAAGTTAGAATCTAAAGGTAATTGTATTTTACTATCTACAGGTGGTTCTGTATTTTTATTTAGTGATAAATTAATGTTGTTATTTACGGGTGGTTCTATGTTTTTATTTAGTGATAAATTAATATTGTTATTTACAGGTGGTTCTATGTTTTTATTTAGTGATAAATTAATATTGTTATTTACAGGTGGTTCTATGTTTTTTACCATAGGTAAATCTATATTGTCATCTAAAGCTGAAAGCTTAGCTCTAGATTTATCTTCAGAGTCAGTGCTAATAGTTGGCTTGGGATTAGATTCATTTAACTTGGCTGGAGCAATATCCATGTTTGTCCATGAATAGTTAGATTGCACTTTAGGTTCTACATCTTGTATTGTAGGTTCATATGGCTTAGGAGCATCGTCGTCAGTCTTAGGCCTTGCTTGCATAAAGTTACCAGCTTGCTGCAATCTATCCTGAGGATTAGTATCAGTAGACGCTAGGTCTGTCTTAAGTGTTCTGAAAGAACCGGGTATTTGATTTTGATCTGCCATAATTTTATAATTTATATATTTAGTAATTACTCAAGAAGATAGGGGATTAAACTTATTCTACCGTCTGTATCAACTTTTTTAATTTTTACCCTTATACTCTGATTTAATTGTATCACATCTTCTATCTTATTGATATACTTATCTGCAATGTCAGAAATGTGGATAAGTCCATCTACTCCTGTCTTAATATTTACAAAAGCTCCAAATGGCATTATTTTAACTACTTTTCCATCAAAAACATCGCCCTCTTTTGGCACATATACTAAGTCTAAGATTATATCTTTAGCCTGTATGACTTTAGACAAGTCTTCTCCTGTTATAAAAACTTGCCCGTTATCTTCTATATCTATCTTGACTCCTGTCTCATCTATTATCGAGTTAATTATTTTACCTCCAGTCCCAATTACATCTTTAATTTTATTTGGGCTAATTCTAAGAACCTCAATTTTAGGAGCATATCTAGAAACTTCAGCCCTAACTTGTGATATGGTTTGAGACAAAGTATCTAGAATAGAAAGCCTAGCTATTCTAGCTGTTTCTAAAGCTTCGCTAAATATTTCTACAGACATTCCTTTTCCCTTAATATCCATCTGTATTGCATTAACTCCGTTTTTTGTACCAGCTACTTTAAAGTCCATTTCACCAAAGTGATCTTCAAGCCCCTGAATATCTGTTAAGATTTTATACTTCCCCTGTCCCTCTACTATACCAATAGCTATACCGGCTACTGGGGATATAATTGGCACACCTGCTGCTAATAAAGCTAAAGTTGATGAGCACACACTTGCCATAGAAGACGATCCATTAGAACCTAATACCTCGGTTACTATTCTAATTGTATATGGAAAATCTTCAATATTAGGTAATACCCCTTCTAAAGCTTTTTCTGCTAAAGCGCCATGTCCAATTTCTCTCCTGCCAGGACCTCTTAGTTGACCAACTTCACCCACTGAGAAAGGAGGGAAGTTATAATGATGCATAAATCGTTTTTTGATTTCATCTTTCATTTCATCTACGATCTGAGCTTCTCCAGGAGAACCTAGAGTTAATATAGACAAGGTTTGAGTAGCACCTCTGTTGAATAGCCCAGACCCATGTACTCTAGGCAAGACATCAATTTCTGAACTTAATTCACGCACTTGATTCAATTTTCTTCCATCTGGCCTTAACTCTCGCTCTAAAACACCCTCCTTAAAGACTATATTTAATTCTTGGTCTAATGTATGCTCTACTAAATCTTTATGTTCCGGATATACTTGATTTAATTCAACTAGCAATTGATGATGCGCTTGTTTGGTACTGACAGGATCACCGTATATTGCAGGCTCTAATCTACCACTGACAATATTCTTAATCCCCTCAATAATTTCTAGATTGGAATTGGTTTTAATTAAATCTTGCTTTTTAACTCCCATCTCTGCTACGATATGATCTTGAAATTGTATCATTTTATTGATCTCAGGGGTTACAGCATTAAAAGCATCTAGAATCGTAGTTTCTGAAACTTGACTACCCCCAAATTCCATCATAACTAACCTATTATCAGAATTTAAAGTAATAATTGTATCAAAATCTCCGACTTCTCTTTGTTCAAAAGATGGATTAACAATAATTTGCTTATCCACTGAAGCTACTCTTAAAGCTGCTATTGGGCCATCCCAAGGGATGTCTGAAATAGACAAAGCTAAAGATGCTCCAAATAAAGCAATTGCATCTGGGTCATTACTATCATCCATTGAAAGAGTAGTAACTATCACTTGTATTTCATAACGAAGTGATTGATCGAAGAATGGTCGTATCGCTCTATCAACTAATCGTCCTGTCAAAACAGACTCTTCACTAGGTTTACCTTCTCTCTTTACAAAACGACTCCCTTTAATTTTACCATTAGCATAAAACTTTTCTTGATAATCTACAAATAATGGTAAATAATTAGAATTGACTGGCTTATTAGACATTACTGCTGTAACCAAAACAGTAGTTTCTCCAAGAGAAACCATTACTGATCCATTAGCCTGTTTTGCTAATTTACCAATTTCTACTTTTAGATTTTGTCCTGCTATTTGTGTTTGATATGTTTTAAAGCTCATATAAATAGGGTGAGTCTAAGCTCTAAGCCCAAGCTCTTTGACTGTTTTCTCAAATAAACTTAAGTCTGTTCTCTTAAGATAAGCTAACAGTTTTTTTCTCTGAGAAACCAACTGAATCAACCCTTTTCTAGAATGAAAGTCTTTACGGTTTGCTTTCAAATGATCAGTCAAGTAAAGAATTCTTTCTGTAATTATAGCAATTTGAACTGGAGCTGAACCATTATCACTCTCGTGAATTTGAAATTTATTAATAATCTGTCCTTTTGAATCTGAATTTAACATAGATTAAATATATTACCTTAGTAGTTGATATAACTATAGCATAATCTTAATTTTATTGCAAGTGGAGTGGTGAGGAGATAGAAAAAGAGATTTATTTAATGACTGAGGGTTTATCCATATATTCACTACCAGAAACCAAAAAACCCCCCACTTAAGGAGAGCTTTTGGTAGTGACTAAAAAATTATTTAGACCACTTAGATTTACTGGCATTCCAAGCTCCAATACCTCCACGAGAGATTTTGAAAGCCATAGCCTCGACATTGGTTTTGGCATCAAACGGAGTTACCCATTCTCTGCCCATTTGTCTTAATGTTCCAGCCCAAGTACCTCGAATAAATTGTCCACAGCCAGAAGCGGTAGAGTTTTTATTCTTGGCAAGAGCATTACCTCCAGACTCGGCCTTGATAATTCTAGTCATCAAGTCAGCATCTACTCCGTATTTAGCAGCCATCTCTGGCACATATTCAAAACAAGAACCTTGTGCTGGGATATTGCTTAGCTCGGCTTCTACTGAAGCATAGAAAGAAGTTTTAGTCTGTACTGTTACTTTTTTAACTTGAGCTTGTTTAGGTTTTTCAGGCTCAGGTTTAGGGGTTATGATAGTTTCAACGGGATTAACTCCATTGATAACTGAGTTGGTCACTTCTAAATCGAATGAACTTGCAACTACGGGCTGAGTGTTGACTGGAAGAACTCCTGTAACTCCAACGATCAAAGCCATTACAATATATAATATATCCATTAACTGGGACAACTGATAAACTCTCCCAAACTTCAATCAAAAAACAGTGTAGACAAATATAAAAGAGGTCTTATATTTGAGAGATAAAAAAAATAATAGCATAAAATTGACAAAATGTCAATATATAGTACAATATATTTAATAAGCCGAGGTGGTGGAATTGGTAGACACGCATGCCTTAGGAGCATGTATCTTATGATGTGGAGGTTCGAGTCCTCTTCTCGGCACCAGAAAAAATAAGGCGTTTTATAACTGCTACTTTATTTTTATATATTGCATTTATAAAAATCTTGACTTTAGATAAACCTCAAAAGGTAAATTTTAGGACGTAAACCTTCTTGCTCCTTGCTTTTTTGGAGAAAATTCTTTATAATAAGTTTAATATTGTATACAATAATTAATATGGTTACAAAAAAACTAATTCAGATAGATAGTGTGTCCAAATATTTTAACTTGCAGAGTAAGAACAATAGTCGCTCTGGCGGTCAAATGGACGGGTTTCAGGCTTTCACAAGTACAGCTAACCCTGTTTTAAAAGATATAACTTTGGATATCGACCAAGGAGAGTGGATCGGTATAATTGGAAAAAACGGGAGTGGAAAAAGCACATTGCTTAAATTACTAGCAGGTATTCATACTCCTGATAAAGGTCAGGTAAAGGTATCTGGTTCGGTTTTGCCTTTTTTTGGGCCTGATGAAATACTACATCCAGAAGGGAGAGCAGAGGATGCAGTCTTAGTTAAAGCCTTACAAGTTGGCTTACCAAGAGAAGATATTGCTAAAATTTATAATAATATTATTAATTTTTCAGAACTTCATGATTTTACTTCTCAGAAAATAAAGTTCCTATCTACTGGTATGAAAACCAGGCTTATTTTAGGGCTTATTCTCAATATCAATGCCGATATTTATCTTTTTGATGAAATTCCTGCTACTACTGATGCCACTTTCCAAGTTAAAGTTAATAATCGACTCCAAAGATTAAAACAAATGGGTAAAACCGCTATTATTGTTAGCCATAATATGGATGAGGTTAAACAACATTGTAATAAATGTATTTTACTACACAAAGGAGAGTTAGTAGCTTACGATGATACCAATACTATTTTAAAACTTTATAATCAAATGTAATCACATTCAATCTTGTAGTAACTTATCTATTTCATGTCTGAAGCCCTTTATAGTTCTAAAATCTCTATAGATAGAAGCAAATCTAATATAGGCTACTTCATCGAACATTTTGAGATGCTTTAGAACTGTATCTCCAATTTGCTTGGTAGAGATTTCTTTAGGGTCTTTTTTGAATAAATCTACTTCAATTTTGAGTATAAAATCTCTAATTTTATCTTGAGTAAACGGTCTCTTATGCAGAGAGATTGAAACAGCTTTCAAAAGTTTATCAGTACTATATCTTTCTTTTACTCCTGATTTCTTAACTACCATAACATCTAATACTTCTCTAGTCTCAGCAGTAGTAAACCTATAGTGACACTTCTCACATATTCTACGTCGTCTCACCATTATATCATCTCTAGACAATCTAGAATCTGTGATTCTCGTATCTATATGTGAGCATTGTGGACATTTCATTTTTTTGATTTGAATCTAGCTTTTTTGGTAGACGATTTAAGAAATGGAAAGAATAATACTGGGGATATAGTCCAGAATATTTGAAAGGATTCTTTACTGAATAAAGATTGTTCAATTATATTTAAAATTGATTTATCTTGAGTTTTGATTACACTCAAAATATTAACAAGCAATAGACCTACTACTGATACTCCAAATAATAGATTGCGCCACAATGGTTTTTTAGCAATGCTAAGATTAGATGAAAGAGCTGAGCTTTGTAAAACCCAATTTATAATAATAGTTAAAACTAAAAATAATACAGCATCCCCCGGTAAATTAACAACTTTTGGAAGTTCCCAAGGATATATATTAGATAAAACTTGAGCAATATATAGAGCGATAGCTAAAATATAAATATTCTTTACTCCTTTATTATAAATATACAAAGATAAGCCTAGAACTAAGACTATACTAATGAATATATCTCCCGAGATTGAGCTCCAGGTTACTTTACCAAATAGAGGTTCTAATGTATCCATATTTTTATATTTAAGTTATATTTTTATACTATATCAAATACCTTCAGATTGCAAATCTTTTAGTAATTGTTGAGCTCGGCGAGAAATATTCTTTGGAGTAGATATCCTAACTGTCACATACATATCTCCATACCCTCGACCTTGTAAATGAGGCATACCTTTCTCACGAAGCCGGAAAACTTCTCCTGATTGGGTATGTTTTGGAATTTTTAAATTTAATTCTCCAGCTATAGTCTCTATGTCTAGATTACCACCTAATACAGCTGTGGTATAGACTATATCTTGAGTCAGATATATATCATCTCCCCGTCTCTCAAACCTTTTATGAGGTTTAACTGAGATACTAATATAAATATTTCCATTTACCCCACCATAAGGAGCAGCCTCACCTTCTCCTCTCATTTCTAAAGTCTGACCATTAGAAATTCCTTTTGGAATCTCGATTTTTATAGATTTCTTTTTTCGCTTGACACCGGTTCCCTGACAGCTTTTACAATTAGATTCTGGGATTGTACCTTTACCCTGACAAGTCCCACAAGTAGCTCGCTGATTAAAAGTCCCGAGCATAGTCCTGACCTGTTGTTCCACATACCCATTACCTCTACATGTAGGACATTGTTTGGTCTTTTTGTTCTGCGCTCCACTACCATCACAAGCCTCACATGTGGTATTGAGGTCTAAATCTATAGACTTAGAAATTCCAGTATAAGCTTCTTCCAAGCTAATATCTACTGCTATTTCAATATCTCGTCCACGAGCCTGTTTCCTAGAACCACTTCTACCACCTCCGGCTCCGAATACATCTGCAAACACATCCTCAAAACCACCTCCACCAAAAGAAAATCCAGCCTGCCCAAAAACATCATCAAAAGAAAATCCCTGAGCGCCACCGCCAAAACCAGAGAATCCACTTGCCCCCCCTGTAGCTTGCTGATAATTGGAACCAAATTGATTATACTGTTGTCGTTTTTGTGGGTCACTCAGATTCTGATAAGCCTCATTGACCTCTTTGAATTTAGCCTCATCTCCACCCTTTTTATCCGGATGATAGGTATGTGCTAATTTACGATAAGACTTCTTTATCTCAGATTCACTGGCATCTTTGGACACCCCTAATATTTCATAATAATCTCTTGCCATTGCACTTACATTTAATTGTTTTATACAAAATATTATACATTATTAGCACTAATCTGTACAGAGTGCTATCTTACCTGTCTACAAGCTTAAAGTTTCTTTTTTTGTTGATTTGAGATTGAGTTTTACTAGATTGAATTTGAGACTATAATATTTTATAAGATTAGTAATAATTCTAATTCCAAATTGGAGTATTCCTATAAATGGTAAAAAGCTTAAAAACACTATTAGAGAGACTACTATACCCCAAAGTGGCCCACTCATCCAGGGAGCGATAAATCTATTAATATAATTGATAAAAGCTTGAATAACAGGGGTGTCTTTATTAATAGAAATATCAAATCTATCTGATAAATTATTTATTTGATTTTGAACGACTGCATCTCTATTAACACCTCTTGAGTCTAAATTGTCTAATTCTGTTTGAATATCTAATTGATCTGATACATAATTCCCAACTGACATTCTAGGATCAAAATCTGGAACAATGTCTTGAATAACAGGAGCCCAAGTTTGAATTTGACTATTTAGAAAGGATTCATCTAAAACAATACCGTTGGGATTAGTACGGATTGTGTTCCCATAAATAAAAACGGAGGTTAATAACATTAGCCAGACTATTATTCCTTTGGTATGAGGCAAAACTATAGTCTTTACTCTAAATTTGATATGATCACTAGCACTTTCATTAATGTCATTAATGGCTCTAAATAGTGTTTTGATACCTAGAATTAAAGTGAAAGCTATTATTAGAGCAGTCATGATATCAAATAAAAATCCGATTAAAATTAATGGTAAGATTTGTAAAAGTATAAATGAAATATTATGGTTAGAGCCTCTGTAAATACAAACATAATATGATAATGCTGATATATATAAAACTCCAAAGAAAATAGCGATGACACCCCCTAAGATAATTGGAATATTACCAATCACTGAGTTAGCTATAATAATAACAGTAATCCAGAGTAAAAGACTTATACTAGATTCTATGATTAATAATTTTTTATGCTGCATATGGATTTATTATCGTGAAAATTGTTTTTCGAACCAATCCTGATCTAATTGTACCATAGTTGGTCGTCCATGGCAGCATGCAAATCCAAAATCGGTCTTTGCAGCCTCTAGAATTAAGGCTTCTATTTCTTGTTGTGTCATACTATATCCAGCTTTAATAGCTGACTTACAAGCTATGGTCTTTAACAATTCTATTCTTAGTTCAGACAATTCCATAGTCTGTCCTCTCTCTTGAATTTGTGCAATTATTGTTTTGATATGTTCTTCCGCTTTTTGAGTTTTGGAAAGAAAAGTTGGTAAAGCTCTGATTATAATTTCACTGGCTCCAAAATCATCCACCTCGAATCCCGGAATTTTAGATAAAACTTCTATGGTAATATCTTTCTCTGATTGAGGTACACTGATCGCAATTGGGAATAATAGCGCTTGAGACTTTACTGTCTCATCTTTATTCATCAATTGCTCTAAAATTACTTTCTCATGCACAGCATGCTGATCTAAAATCATAATTCCATTTTGATTAGGATAGACTATATAAGTATCAAAAATATGTAGAAAATCTGGTTTAGCAGTATCAGCTTCTAGTAACTCTCTAAAATTTGGTTGTATTTTATGGAAGTTATATTGCGATTTTGGAATTTGTTTGGGTGTATATTGAGACAAATTCATCTCAGCCACTTGAGTGTTCTGATAAGTCTTAAATGAGTCATTATAAGGCTTGAAACTATAGTTTTTGACCTCTCTAGGGGTGGGGATTGCATCGTCTGCAATTGGATTGGATTGAATGGAATGTGGTTTTAGAATAACATCAAAAGCTGATTTCTGAAGAGTGTCTCTTATTAAATATTTTATAGTCTGGAACACAACTCTGTCATCAATGAATTTGACTTCAGTTTTCCTTGGATGCACATTGACATCTAGTTCTTGTGGTGGGACAAAAATAGATACAAAGGCAAAAGGATAATGTCCCACTTCTAGCATAGTATCAAAACCTTGTTGAATAGCTTTATTGATAAGTGGTTGTATGACAGGACGATTATTAATAAAAATATGGTATTGAGATGATTTTCTAGAAATTCTAGGATGTCCAATATATCCTATGGCTTTTAAGTTTTGTTTTTGTGAATCTACTAATAATAAATATTCTGGCTCTTGGATTTTGAGTATATTGATAGTTCTAGTTAATAAATCACTAGTCTTAACATTGATTATTTCTCGATTTTGAGACTTATAGATAAAGGATACTTCTGGATGTACCAAAGCTATTTCTTCTATAATTTTTGTAATATGAGATAGTTCGGTGGTATTAGTCTTGAGGAATTTTTTGCGGGCAGGAACATTATAGAATAAATTTCTTATCGTAATAGTAGTACCTGTATTGGGCTTAGCTACTGATTTTATTTGAGTTGTATGTGGATTATAAAAATATCCAGTCTTATCTATCTTAGTTTTAGTAATTAACTCTACTTGAGAAACAGCCTGAATACTCGATAAAGCCTCTCCTCTAAAGCCCATAGTAAACAAACTATGCAAATCTTCAATTTTCTCAATTTTGCTAGTGGCATGTCTTTTGAATAAATTCTCAAAGTCATCTTTAGCAATCCCAGAGCCATTGTCTTTGATAATTATCTCAGTTAGTCCAGCATCTAATACTTCAATTTGTATTTCGGTAGCTCCAGCATCAAGAGAATTTTCCACTAATTCTTTCACAATCGAGGCGGGTCTCTCGACGACTTCTCCAGCAGCAATTTGATTAATAATATTTTTAGGTAACAAATTTATCATAGAGGGTTATTTTTTTGTAATTCATCTAATATAGCCAGAGCTTGTATTGGAGTCATGTCATTCAGATTATAGGAGTGTAAGTTTTGTATGAGATTTTGGTATTGCTCTGTCTGTTGAGTGTCTGCTTGTATATGTATATTGTTAGTATTTGTCATTTCTAAGAATGATAATTGAGATTTTTTCTGCTCATATTGTATAAGTGCATTCTTTGCTAATTCTAACACATCTGAAGGGAATCCTGCTAATTTAGCAATAGCTATCCCATAACTTTTATCTGCTCCACCTTGTTCTATACGATGTAGAAATATAATATCCTCTGTATTGTCTTGGATTATCACCTGATAATTGACTACTCCTATCAACTCAGATTCCAGACTTAATAATTCATGATAATGAGTAGCAAAAAGAGTTCTTGCCTGAATAGTATTATGAATATATTCAATCAAAGCTTTAGCTATACTCATACCATCATAGGTGGAAGTTCCACGACCTACTTCATCTAAAATAATCAAGCTCGACTTACTGGCATTGTGTAGAATATTAGACACTTCCAACATCTCCACCATAAAAGTACTATGCCCCTCACTCATATTATCCGATGCTCCGACTCTAGTAAAAATTCTATCTACCACACCAATCTCAGCTTTATTAACTGGAACAAAATAGCCAATTTGAGCCAAAAGTACTATCAAAGCTATTTGTCTAATATAAGTAGACTTTCCTCCCATATTGGGTCCCGTGATTAACATCAAAGAGTGATCCGGTTCAGCTAATTTACAATCATTGGGCACGTATTCAGTAATCAACTGTTCTAGTACTGGATGCCGACCAGCTTCTATGTAGAGATTTGGTTTTTTACTCACTTTAGGACGGGTATAACTCCACTCTAAAGCCAACTTAGCTCCTGCTTGCACACAGTCAATATAAGCAATGGTTTTAGAAACTATATAAATCTGCTCGGCCTCAGCTATAATTGCTTGTCTTAAATCTTCAAAAACAATTTGCTCTAAACTCAGCAATTCAGCTTCTGAACTAAGGATTTTCTCTTCAAACTCTTTAAGCTCTGGAGTAATATATCGCTCAGCATTAGCCAGAGTTTGCTTTTTTATATAATTTTCTGGCAAGTTTTGATTTTTATAAGCATTACTAATCTCTATATAATAGCCAAAAACTTTATTATATTTGACTTTGAGAGAATTGATACCAGTGCGAGATTGTTCCTGAGATTGTAATTCCAGTAAATAGTCTTTACCTCCCTGACTTAAATTTAATAACTCATCTATATCTTGACGATAGCCTCTGGCTACAAAGCCGCCATCCCTAGCCAAAATTGGGACATTTTCTTGTAAAGCTTTTTGTAATTCTTGGTGTAAAGATTGTAATTTTAATAAAGCTTTTTGAGCAGGCTTAGTATAAGAAGCCTGGTCCAGCTTTAGAATTGTAGAAATATTAGAAAAGCTTTTGGAAAGCAGAGCCATATCTCTAGGGCCACCCACATTACTAGACAGCCTGGCTAATAATCGCTCTATATCTGCAACTTGAGGCAATAATTCTCTTGTCTGATTAATTAAATCTAAGTTATCTAGATAATTCTGTATATGCTCTTGACGAGTATTAATAGACTTAATTTCTAGCAATGGAGACAATATCCAAGACCTCAACATTCTAGAGCCTAAAGGATTTTTGGTATAATTAATAGCTTGATAAAAAGTTTTACCTTTTTGGCTCGCTCTTGGGAGCTGGAATAACTCTAAATTCTGAATAGTTTGACTATCTAGTCGCATATATTGAGCTAGAGAAATGAGCTTTAGTTTAGTAATATGTTTCAAATCCTCTTGCTGAGTATAAGTAAGATAAGTAAGCAAAGCCCCAGCTGGTGATAATCTCATATCATCAATCTCAAAACCAAAACCTGTCATACTACTCACGCCAAAATGTTTAGTCAAAACTTCAATTGACCGCTCTAATTGAAAATTCCATTTGGATTCAAGCACAATCCTAATATTTAATTTTTGCAGCTTTTCTAATAATTCACTATTTTCTGGAATTATAATCTCTTTAACCTGCTTAGATTGCAGAATATCTTGTAATTCCACCTCCATAAATTCACCAACCTCAAAGAGCCCAGTACCCAAATCAGCTAAAGCCAAATACACTAAACCTTTATAAGTACTGATACTAGCTATATATCTTGATTCTGTAGATTCTATATCCAAAAGAGCAGTCCCTGGAGTTATAACTTTTACTACTTTTCTTAACACTAATCCCTTAGAGTCCTGAGCCAAGCCTTGTTGTTCACATAAAGCAACTGAATAGCCAGCCTTTATTAATTTTTGAATATATTGAGTTGAGGAGTGATAAGGAACCCCACACATTGGGATACTACCGTCTACATTATTCTTCCGCGCAGTTAAAACTAAATCTAAGATTGGAGCTACCAATTTTGCATCTTCAGCAAACATCTCATAAAAGTCTCCTAGTCGAAAGAATAAAATATCATTTGGATAATCTTTTTTTATCTCATAAAACTGAGTCATCATCGGAGACGGCATAACGGGAAGTTTTTATTAACTATAATTATATTTATTATAGCAAATTACATAATAATAGTCTAAATTATAAAAACTCCTGTTAACAGAAGCTTTTATAATCTTTTTAATTTGTTCTTTGTACTAGGAGAGGGACTCGAACCCTCACAGTGTTTAATCACCAACGGATTTTAAGTCCGTCGCGTCTACCATTCCGCCACCCTAGCTATAAGGTAAAGTTATTCTACCTTATTTTGAAAAAATTGGCAAGGCAACATTATCTTTCCGCCTCATATCTATCTAATCGGTTATATTGTTTAGTAAAGACCATTTGCCATAATTGTAAATATCCAGCCCTAAAACTACCAGCACAACTCAAAAGATAATATTCCCATAGTCTATAAAAGTCTTCCCCATATTTATCTTTTATTTCAGGCCAAGATTGCTTAAAGTTTTCATACCAAGCCATGAGAGTTGAATCATAATCAAGCCCAATATTATGTAAGTCCTGTATAGTTAGAATGCTTTCCCAAGAACTAGATAACTGCTGTAGGGATGGAACCTGCCCTCCTGGGAAGATATATTTATCTATCCAAGGCTCAGTCGTAGTAGTAGAGACACTATCTCCAATCGTATGTAATAAAGCCAACCCATCATCTTTGAGATGATTAGATACAATTTGCATAAAATCTTGATGATTCTTATATCCAACATGCTCCAAAATACCAATGGAAACCACTCTATCAAAAGGAGTAGCCGAATAATCTCTATAGTCAGTTAATAGAATTTCTACTGGAAGATCTTTTACACTTTCTTGTCCCCATTTTTGTTGTTCTTTAGACAAGGTTACTCCTACACCAATAATACCATACTTTTCTGCTGCAAATTTTAACAAACCACCCCAACCACAACCAATATCTAACACCCTCATCCCTTTTTCTAGCTTTAGTTTACGACAAATCAAATCTAATTTATTTTCTTGTGCTTGATTTAGATTTTCTGCATTTTTCCAATAAGCACAAGTATATTGCATATATGGATCAAGCATTCTTGTATATAAATCATTCCCTATATCATAATGTTCTTTGGCAACTCTTTTACTCTTTTCTTTATCTTGCAAATTCAACATCTTACTTTGCAAAACATATAACCGATTCTGCCAAGAACCACCAAAAACATCTGATAAAGCATCTAAAACCTTGTACTTTCTAATACGAAATAAAAATTCATCCAAAGACTCCACGTCCCACCATCCTTCAACATACCCCTCTCCAACACCCATTGACCCATCCCTCAACATTCTTTGCCAAATAGCTGGATTTTTAACTTGAAAGTCCCAAGCTCTATCTCCATTAACTTGAATATCTCCCAAAGCCATAGCTTCTGTGAATAATTTTTCTACTTTTTCCATATTATACTGTATTATTTATACTTCACAATAATTTTATATCAAATTACATGTCAAATATAATTTTAATATAAAATCTTCTATATTTCAATATCAACCCAATGTTCCACGTGGAACATTTCAGTCAAGACCCTCTAAAATATTAGGATAAAACCTAATCCAACTTTTTTTATGACAATTATCCACAATGCAGCCAATAGCGTCAATCGTAATATCTATATTGTTAAATTTTAGCTTCTGTACATACATCTGAGTCCCTAGTTTTAAATGTGTCATCTTCCTTGGAGTAATATTATATATCGGAAATTCTAAGTTATCCCCAGGTTTTCCACATTTATACACAGTTTTTACTTCTATAATATGAAGAACTCTATCTTTCATCGCCACAATATCTAACTCTGAAAACTTACCCAGCCTTATATTCTGGTCGATGATTTCAAATCCTTTAGATATTAAAAACTTTACTGCCAATCTTTCACCTAAATCACCTTTATTTTTTGTATCCATATATATAAGTATAGTACTCTACTGAGATAACGACCACCAATAAACTAAAGTTAATCAATCCTAACTCACTTAATAATAACAAAAATATATTATGAACAGGCTCATATTGCCACAGCTCTCGATTATCAGATAAATTGACAACATATTGACCTAACCCTACGCCAAACCATAAATTTGAACTTATTATTTGAACAGAGTCCTTAACATATAAAATTCTTGTGGCTATAGTGTCAAGAATTTGCTGATATGGTAGAATCCATAGAAACATGATACCTATTATAGCCAATGTATTATTGATAATACGCGGAATAGATTTTAATTTTTTTTGAAATTGTTCCACGTGGAACAATGACTTTCTAGCTACGAATGTCAAATATATAAAATCGATGAGCAAAAGCAGCGTTAAAGCCGTTTTAGAGAAGCTCAATAATATTAAAATATGCAAAGCGAGTACTAATACCCTAGAAAAAGGCTTTATAAGCTTTATATAGTTTCCATATACAAGCTGAAGTCCAGTAAAGATAGTTATGCTAAAAGCTTGTACTGAAGTCACAATATAATGATCTATACCTCCTGCAAGAATAAGAGTAAATGAATAAATCATCATAGATACTCCTTTTCCTAACTTTGTAGCATATAATATAATTAAAGCTAGGATTCCAGAGAAGCCTAATATATTTGGATGCGGAAAAGTACCATACCCCCTAATTAAAGTATTATCAAAAATATTCACTTTAGCTACTCCTGAAATTTGTGTGGATAAAACTGATTCCACCACTATTGGTAAACCTATATTTTTTTGTAAAATAAATTGTATGATAACAATAATGGCTTGTATTAACATCCCTATAAAGAGTCCTTTTATTAGATATGTTAGATCTTTAGCTAAATATTGGAATCTATTTATATACCAAATAACAGATGCCCCTAAATAGAATCTGACCGCCCAGGCCCAGCTAATAAGAGGATATTTAGCCCATAACAACTGTAGCAAAACCAAACAAAACAAACTTATCCATAACTTATCCACAATTTTATACCCACTAAATGGTATTTTTTTAGTTTTCCAAAATAAAAGTAAGCAAACTAAAAGCACGGCTATATCTAAACTGTGTAAATATATAGTTGTATAAGGTGATTTTATATTTCTAATTGTATAACTAAAAAGAGTGGTCCTAATTAAAAAAGGAAGACTTATCCCTATTATTGTATATATGAATACTTTAATTTTACTCTTCATTTCATTTCTTTATCAGAATTCTAATCTTGTCAGCGTTCAAAGAATGATATATATTTATATGTGTGTATGTATTATAATCATATCATATTATTTTTTGTGGATAAATTGTTAAAAACCACTACTTATACCCAACTTATCCACAATTATTATTAATAAATCTTTATGTTATACAAAAATATAGTAGTGATTGGAGGCGGAACTGGTAGTTATACAGTGTTGTCTGGACTAAAACTATTTACTAATTTAAACCTACAGGCTATTGTCACAATGGCTGATAATGGAGGTTCTACTGGCAAATTAAGAGATGAGTTGGGAGTATTACCTCCCGGAGATGCTAGACAATGTCTTGTAGCATTAGCTGAATCGCCAGAAATTCTAAGAGAATTATTTAACTATAGATTTGACTCTGGTGAATTAAGTGGACATAATTTTGGTAATCTATTTTTATCAGCTTTAGAAAAAATTACTGGCAATTTTGAAGAAGCTATTAAAACTGCTAGTTCTATTCTCTCTATCAGGGGACAGGTTATTCCAGTCACAACATCTAATATCAACTTATGTATCGATCTTGACAATGGTGACAAATTAATAGGAGAAGCATGTGTAGCTGATTCTAAAGAATTAATTAAACATAGTGTCAGAAAAGTACATTTAACTCCAGAGCCTCAAATCAACCCGAAGGCTTTTGATGCTATTATGAAGGCAGATAGTGTAATTATTGGTCCAGGAAATTTCTATTGCAGCTTAATACCTAATATGATTGTCCCTGGGATGAAAGAAGCCTTAATTAAAACATCTGCGCAAATCATATATAATGTCAATCTAATGTCTAAAGTTGGGCATTCTAATAACTGGTCGGTAGAAGATCACGTCAATCAAATGCATAGATTTATAGGTGCTGAAGTTATAGAGATAGCACTCTATAATACAACTCAACCAGACCCTAAATTAGTAGAGAAGTATAAGGAAGAGGGGGAACCTGTAATCAAAGCTTCAGGATCGGATAAAATTGGACATACAGCCCTCATTGGAGCTGATTTAATAGCAGATGGTATATTTATTAACCCAAACAAAAAAGACCCCGTCAAAAGGACTTTAATTCGGCATGACTCTCTAAAACTTGCGGAATCTTTATATAGATTAATTTAGAAGACAATATAGATTCTACTGGTTAAAAAGTTTGGCATTTTATTTAGAATATGATATTTTATTAGTAGCCTCTGTATTATTTCCATGAAAGAATTTATCTTGACTGCGTATGGATTAATACTTGAAATATTTACTATAATAATAGTATTCCTGTACGAATACTTAAAAGTAATTAGAAGACAATTATATAGGCGCATTTATAGATACTATAAAAAGAAATAAGATAAGAAATCTATCATATCAAACTATACCCAACCTACCAATTATAAGGTAGGTTGCTATCTGTTTGACCTTTTTCTTTCATTAGAATCTAGAATTCTCTTACGGATTCTAAGACTCATTGGAGTTACTTCCAATAATTCATCGTCAGCCAAATACTCAATACAGGCCTCTAGAGACATATCTTTTGGTGGAGCTATAAAAATACCGTCATCAGACCCAGAAGCTCTCATATTGGTCAATTTTTTAGATTTAACGGGGTTTATTTCCACATCTTGCTCCCGATTAGATTCACCCAAAACCATTCCAGGATAAACCTCAGTCCCATCCGGTACAAAGAATACCCCTCTATCTGAAGCCCCATCTAGAGCATATTTAGTAATTTTACCAAGTTCTAGAGACACAATAGATCCAGTAGACCTACCTTTACCACTAGACATTCTTGGACCATATTCTAGGAAAGAACTATTCATAATCACAGTTCCTTTAGATAGAGTCAATAAGACACTCCTTAGCCCAATAAGGTTCTGAGTAGTAATTTTATATTCAATATGAGACTCATTATGCTCATTAATCTCCATATTTACTAATTCTCCCTGCCTTTTATTTACAGCTTCAATAATCTTACCACTATATTCTTCAGGAACATCTAGACTCAATAATTCATAAGGCTCTTCTACAGTCCCGTTTTGCTCTCGCAAAATAACCTGAGGCCTTCCAACAGAAAACTCATATCCCTCTCGTCGCATAGTCTCAATCAAAACAGCTAAATGCAGCTCCCCACGACCAGCTACCAAAAACTTATCAGGACTATCTGTATCCTCAATTCTCAAGCTAATATTAGTCTCTTGTTCCTTATATAATCTGTCTCTTATCATACGAGAAGTAGAATACTTACCTTCCTTTCCCGAGAATGGACTATCATTAATTGCAAACATCATCTGCAAAGTAGGGCTTTCTACCTCTACTGGAGCAATTTGGATGGGATTTTGAGAGTCTGCAATAGTATCTCCAATCTCAATACCCGCAATACCAGCAATAACCGCAATATCACCAGCTACAATTTCAGTAGCCTCTACTAAATCCATTCCACTATATTTCAGCAAACTAGTGATAGTATTCTTAGTATGATTCCCAGCCTTATCTATTCTGACCACCGACATACCTTTGACAATTTTACCAGCATCAATTCTACCTACAGCCATAGTTCCTTTGAACTTATCAAATTGAAGATTCAAGGTCAACATTCTAAATGAATCTGCAATAGGAGACGTAGGAGCTGGAATTTCATTTATAATAACCTCGAATAGCTCAGTCAAATCCTTACCAGTTTGGTCAGTTTCCAAAGAAGCAGACCCATTAATAGCTGAAGCATAAACAATTGGGAAATCTAATTGCTTATCATTAGCATTCAAAGTCACGAATAAGTCAAAAGTCTTATCTACCACTGCATCGGGATTAGCATCAGGGCGATCGATTTTATTAATAACCACCACTACCCGAAGCCCCAAAGCTAAAGCTTTTTTCAATACAAATTTCGTCTGAGGCATAGGCCCCTCTTTAGAATCTACCAATAAAAGAGCTCCATCTGCCATTTTTAGCACTCGTTCTACCTCACCACCAAAATCAGCATGACCAGGAGTGTCAATCAAATTAATCGTATAGTCTTTATAGGTAACGGAAGCATTCTTAGCCCTAATAGTAATACCTTTTTCTCGCTCCAAATCCATAGAATCCATCACGCGCTCCTGTACATTCTGATTCTCTCTAAAAATCTGAGTTTGATGCAAAATAGCATCCATCAAGGTAGTTTTACCATGATCAACATGAGCTATAATAGCAAGGTTACGAATATGTGCATTCATATGGTTTAATAGTTAGAAGATAAGAGGATTGATATAATTGTGTTATTTTACATTAAATAAGAATAAAAAGCAAATATATCCAGTTCGATGAATGATGAATTATAAATGTCATATATTGACAAATGTATATAAGTATTATAGTATATTATTCTGCTTAAGCAAGCAAAGACAATTATAAATATCATTCTAAAAAGGGCGCTCAGCTCTTTTTTGTTTGTTTTACTCTCAATGTTCCACGTGGAACATCTTCTAATTTATAATTTCTTTTTCTATGTTATAATCTGTAATAATATTAAATTTAAATCTATGAAACTTCTACACAAAATCATTATTTGGCTTACTTATAGCAGTCCTATTTTATTCTTGCCTTTTTTCTTCCTTAAAGTTGGTGAGCGAGTAGAGTATGGGAAGAATATGGGAACTTTATCTCTTATTCTATTTATTATTACTCTTATACCGAGTATGATTAGACGATTTGGATTGGCAAAAGAGTTTAGTTTACTAATTAAACTTACTTTACCTGTCAGAAGGCAATTTGGGATTTTGATGTTTATGACAGCTTTCACTCATTATTTAGCAATGAAAGTAATTCCGACTTTACAATTTAGACTACCTCCATCTTTACCTCCTTATCAGGCTTTTGGGTTGGTGGCTCTAATATTCTCTTTTGCTCTCTTTATCACCTCCAACAATTGGGCTACCCGAAAGCTCAAGTCAAACTGGAAAAGACTACATCGCCTTACATATGTTATTGGATGGCTAATTTTTGGGCATGTTTTGCTAGGTGGACTTAAATCTGAGGGTGAAATTTCCCTACAAGCAATTATAATCGGAGTTATAATGGTCTTAGAAATTGCCTCTTTGATTAAGGCGCGAGTGAGTACTGGAGCTTAGGATTTAGGTATATTAATTTGTAATGTTAAAATTAATACTGTTAAATTAGCAAGAAGATAAATACTTGAAACTATAATATATAGATTATCTTGCAATACAAATATACCATACAAACATGAGACTCCAGAAGTAGATGCCCACAATGCAAAAGAGCGTTTGTTAGCGCTATTCTTTTTGTATATATATAAATCCTTTATGGTTGGCCAATATCCTATAATATCTATTGCAGCAGTAGCTCCAAATAAGAAAATTATAAATTGAGTAAATATTTGATATATGTCCATTTTATTTAGATTAAATATAATATATTTGTATTATATATTATATTAGTTTTAGACACTACCCAAGATGGGCATGATCATTCCATGTTACAACTTTCCAAAATTTTTCAATTTCATCATATTGCATCCATACAATACCAGTATTACTCATTACAAAATTATTTACTATAATTTTTGATTCCCTAACATTCACATCATAACCAAATAAACAATACCAGAGCAGGCAATGTAAAAAGTTTTTATGAGTTACTACCGCAATATTATCTTCTATCCTATTTTCCAAAAAATCAAAGCATTCTTTAGCTCTCTGCCTTAAATCTACAAAATTTTCTTCATCTGAATATTTCCAATCTAGATTCTCACAATTTAATTCAATTTCCTTGTCTATCGCTTGTAATTCTGGTGTGTTTTTACTCCTATTTTCTTGGATTGAGGGTCTTTTTCTTTCTCTAAATAATTGACTTTCTATAATATCTTTACCAGTCACTTCAGCAATATACCCAGCAGTTTGTTTTGCTCTAATATAATTACTCGTAATAATAGTCTCAACTTCAATATTAGAGAACCTGTCAGCTATTAAATTTGCTTGAATATGTCCTTTTTGGGACAATAAAGTCTCAGAAGACTGATATAGCCTTGCCTGATTACCTTCTGACTCACCATGCCTTACAAAATATATATTTTTCATACTGTGGACCTGACTGGGATCGAACCAGCCACCTCCTCGGTGCAAGCGAGGCGCTCTACCATATGAGCTACAGGCCCTTATATAATTACAGACTAGATTATATCAGATTGTCATTATCTATGCAAGAGATAAAAATAATACCATTAATACCTTGAGATTAAGTATCTTATATGAACGGTTTTATTGAGAATTTATTATGTATTTACTTGTCTTCTCAATACCCAAGCGAATATAAGACACTTTTTTATACCTTATTCTTCATGCTCTGCAGCATCAGCCTCGGCTTTGGTCAAATGCACAGTTCCAAAAGGATGTTCTGGTTCTGCATAAATAGAGTATAATTGCAAAGGCTCATCCCCGGTATTGACTATATTATGAAATATCTCAGCTGGGACATGTATAGAATACCCATCTTCAATATCTTTTACAAAATCCAAATTATCCCGATTTTGCCCCATATAAACCTTTCCTTGTCCTTGATCTACTCTAATGAACTGTTCAATATTATGATGTGCTTCAAGGCCAATTTCTCCGCCCACAGGTATAGACATAACTGTCACCTGCATCTTGTCTCCAGTCCAAATTGTCTGGCGGTAGGCTTGATTCTCGATTACTAATTCTTCTAGATTAAATACTGCTGGTTGTTTACCCTTGTCTTCAATCATTTTCATAATAGTAATGATTAATATTACATTTATATTATATACCTTGTAGGAGGGTGTTGTCTATATATTGGCAATGTTGATGAGTGACACCTGTCCACTATCTACTAAATTATACCTCTCCAAATAAAAGAGAGGAGCTTTACTCCTCTCTTTTATTTAGGGCGGGGACAACCAAAACGTAAGCGTTTTCCAAAACCACTCGGTTTTGGTGTTTCCGCCACGGGAAACTACCGTTTCCCGACCCCTTCCCCCGGCCGTCAACCAACCAAAAATAAAGAGAGGTGTATATGTACTCCTCTCTTTTATTTAGGGCGGGGACGGCCGGGCTCGAACCGGTGACCTTCTGCGTGACAGGCAGACGCTCTAACCAACTGAGCTACGCCCCCATAATTGTTGTATTATACCAGTAATCTGATGCTTATGCAAGAGCAACACTCTGGGGTGGCCAACGGGAATTGAACCCGTAATGTCGGAACCACAACCCGAAGTTTTACCATTAAACTATGGCCACCACACAATGTTTCTCTTAAAAATGAAAGTTCAATAATGCTTATTTTACCAAAAACCTCCCCAAATTGCAAATGTATAGTAAAACAACTATAAAGAAGGAATTTATTATATTTATATAACTTCATTGTCGCAAATAGGCTTTACTACTGTAAAAAATTCCCCCAAGCAAAACTGCGAGGGGGATAGGGAGTATTAGCCGCGTGACCGCTCCAAAGAGCGGGACGCCTGATAAGTGCAGGCACATGCCAGCACCATGCTGGCGAGGATGGAGGCCTGAGCCCCTCTCCTGTGTGGCCCATGAGGGTCCACACAGAAGCCTATGATGAGGATGAATGCAATCCACCCAATGCCAGCAATACTGGCCCAGAAGCTAACCCAACCATGGGCTACTCTATTTTTTTCGATTTCTTGAATGTTCATGGGAATTGATAAGGTACAACTCAATGCTTATACCACATTTTCCTAATTTTGTCAATATTTATTGTCTTTATTTTAGAGAATCTTATTTTTATCCTTAT
>JBMTTF010000002.1:0-26702 GCA_049449075.1 Minisyncoccia bacterium
AACTATTCCTATTCAAGTATCAGAACAAATATAAGCATATAGAAACATAATTATGAAAACAACTATTGAGCATAAATATAATATAGGAGATAAACACTTTGATTTTAATCGAGACCCTGACAAAGAAAGTACTTTTATATTTTACATTAGTGGAATTACGAATGTACATAATAAAGTGTTTTACGAATTATCTGATATAGAAGGAAATAAAGAAAATATACAATCATATCATTTTGGAAGGTGGTTAATAGCTGAAGAAGATATTATTCCTAACTTTGAAAAATATGTGGTTAAAAGAAAAAAACTACTTAATAAATTAGTAAACGATTCAAGTAATAATCTATTAAAAAAGTCAGAAAAAATGCCAATATATAAAGATGATATAAAAAATTATTACGCATATACAGTTGAACTGATTGATAAAATAATTCCAGGTATTTTTGATAAAATGCTTGAAAGTGAACTTAAAGAAGTAAAAAGAATAAAGTCTACAGATTATTATAGAGTTGCTAAAATATTTAGTTGGACTAGTATTGTTTTATTTACTATCTCTATAATTCTATTAGTATTACTAATAATTAAATAATATGGAATTAAAAAATTGGCAAGATTATATTTATCACCCACCTTTATTAGATAATCATAGAGTTGGGTTTAAGTTTGGACAAAAATATCCAGCAGGATTTGGAAGTCTTACAGGACAACCACATCTAGGAGTTGACTATATTATCCCAGTTGGTAAACCTATATATGCTATTGCAGATGGTGTGACTAAATCATCTACAGGAAGTCAATCAGGGAATACCGTCACATTGGTCACAAATAGGGGTTTATCCGTGCGTTATATGCACTTGAGTAGATTTGTAGCTCTTAGCAATGCAAAGGTCTTCAGAGGCGATGTTATAGGCTACACAGGAAACACAGGAGTAAGCACTGCAGCGCATTTACATTTAGACGTATTCAAAGGACTTGTAACTAACATAAATCAGTTCAGTAAATTTATTGACCCATTATCACTTAAATATTCAACCAATATGCCAGAGCCAGTAAAACCACAACCACAAAACCCTGAAGATGCAGAATTAGCAAAAGAATTTAATTATCAGGGAAAAGACTTTGAGACTAGAATTTGTGAAAATTATGAGATATTACAAGCTTATCCAGTGTTATTCTTAGCACATAAATATGGCTATGTAGATGGAAACCACGACTGGAACGGTAAAAATATCCGTAGATTTGTAAAATGGTGGGCGCAGTATAAAAGCAAAGAAGCCTTTAAGATAGCAATCGAAAGAGATTATCAGGGATGGCTCAAGGAACAGAACAAATAATATGAAACTCAAAACACGATTTAAGCATATAGTAGACGAATATACCAAGGAGTTTTATAAACTTATTTGGGAAGAACCTTTTAATAAAGATAATGTATATTGGATAGGTGAAGATAGAACTGGAGTATGTGGAATTGGGGATTATTATATAGATTTGAGAGATATAGTTTTTGTGGTAGACAACCAGATAAAAGCAAAAGACTTTTTTGATTGGTATTGGACTTATATTGCTGATGAAAAAACAGATTATATCAACCTTAGAAGCTATGCTATGAATAAAGGATATAAGATAAAATAAGTATGAAAATTCTTACAAAAACAATTAAAAAAAAGATAAGGTTAAATATAAAGAATATAATTATATTGTAGATGAAATTCGTTCAGATGGAACGGTAGATATAATCTCATATAATCATAATCAAGGAAATTGGGCTGGGGTTAATATAAAAGAATTAGTACCAATTTTATATGAATAAAAGGTATAAAATAATATGACAATCAAAGAATTTATAGAAGATGAAGAAAAGCACAAACAAGTTCTATTAAGAGCTAGTGTATTAGGTGCATTTGACCAGACAGTTAACCATATTCTATATAAAATTAGGGTTATGGACAAACTTTCTGATGATGAGATAGATGAGATAGAGTTAATGCTATATAGATACTTTATACCTAAAGATTACAGGCTACCAGATGAACCTCCAATTGAAGCTAAATCACTAGAAGATATTGAGAATATAGAGAGCATATAGTATAATATTTCTATCCTAGTTTATATAGTGTTTTCTAGGAAGCAAATTAGCAATCTGAACGGGGTTGCTTTTTTGTTTGTATTGTGTTATTATATAATACAAGACAGCATCAACCTCGAGGAAAATAAAAATAGGGTGCGTCTATTGAGCAAAACGTTCCTACGACTAAAGTCGTACTGATAGCTCGAGTAATATAATTCCCCGTATTTCGTGGGCTACCGTATGGTGGTTCTAAGTGAACTAGCGGGGTTTTTATTTTTATAAAAACTATGTTATAATATATTGGTACATTGGTTTAACTTTATCCAATGACTTTTGATACCATATTGGTCTTATAGAATAGAGACTTTGCAACTAGTCTCTTTTCTTTTTATAGAAAAAAGAACCTATCAAATGATGGTTCTATGGATAAGGAACATAATTCTTTGTCCTCTGGAATTGTGGGTGTAATTGTATCTATGGATTGTACAATGGCAGTCTGTACATAAAGGAATAAGATTAGTATAATGATTATTTCCACCGTCTCTACGCCTCAAAATATGGTGTATTTGAAGTTTATTAGGCGGTAATTGCTCATAACAGAATTGGCAAGTGTAATTGTAATCTTCTTTTACACTCCAGCGAACTGCTGATTTTACGGAAGCCATAATAAAAGAGCAGTTGACATTATTAGTCTATCATATATTATATAGATGTCCACCTTGCTTGTTTAAGCAATGGCTCAGCTCAACCCTGCACCTGTTCGTTTCATATTTATTTACCGAGGTGATATCTTGTATAAAGGCGAACTCCGTCGTGTCAGATTTGATAGCTGGGTTCGTCGTGTTGACCCTCATCAATACTATCAATGTGTTGACCTTGTCAATTACAATGTATATGAAGCTCTGGGCAGTAGCATTATGGATTATGCCCTTTATAATATGCGTCCTTTAACTAAAACAGACCCTAAATATATTACAGAATTACCTTTACAACAAAATTGAACAAAATCAAAAAGGGGCGACTTACTCCCCTTCTTTTCTTTTATACTACAAACTTAATATATATTTTATTAAAAATATAATCCCGGTTAATATTGCTGCTACTATTATAGTGGTAATATACACCCACCTTGTTATTTCTTTAGCTCCTTCTTCTGCATCTTTTCTATCTATAATATCTTCATCAGTTAAGAAATAACTATCTGTTGTTTGTTCTTTTTCTATCATTGATTGTAAAGTATCCCAAAACTCTTGTATTTTCTCGTGAGTTTCTAATTTAATAAGTTCTTTTTTAGGGTCTAATATATTTTCTATTGTTTTATAAGCTAATCTCATTCTGCGACTTAATTCTGCTTTAGTGTAACCTTCTTTTAATAAATTTTTTATTCTCAATTTAGCAATTTTATTGGACAATTCATTTTTTCTCATAGTGTTATTTTTTATAGCGGTTAATAATTGAATAAATTCTTTGTCTGGACAATTGAAATTCAAGGGCTAGAATAGACACAGAGGCTCCCATTTTATAGGCTTCTAATATTATCTTATCTCTTTTATTAGGGGTTTTAGTGGTATCCCATTGAACAGGTCTTTGCATTAGGGCTTCTATTGTCATTGTATGGGGTTCCCTCACCCCCTTTCTTTGTGTATTCATAGTGTTATTGTATATATTTTAATCTACTAATACTACTTCCTCGTAATTATCCTGATACAAAGCTCTAATAGTTTGTTCAGTTTCTTTGCTAACCTTATATTTCTTTCTGGCTAGTTTGACTAGATCATCAGCACTATAATTTGGCACCTGTGCTGCAACTCTTTCAAACTCTGGTGACTTAGCATTAAGCCAAACTTTATTATCGTCCATATTTTGCCCCTGTGAGGCTGCTTTATTAGCTTTAGGTGTATTGACTACTCCGTCTGTATCATCATCAGTGACAAGCCCCAATATGGCAGTCAATGTATATCGTCTTGCATAAGTAATTGCTGCTCCCATTGACTGGCTAGCATTCATACCTTTTAAGATTTCAGTGGATAAAGTTAATTTAGATGTAATTGTTTCACCTTCAGCATTAAATAATGTACAAACTATATCTTGCCCGTCAAAAGTGTGAGTGTATCCTAGACCCTGAGAATTTAACTCAGGAGCTATGGTCTCAACTACATTGTCAAAAGAAGCATAGCTGTAATTATATCCTTTAGCATCTTTACCTACTTTTCTAAGTTTATTCTGGAATTGTAATAGTTGTCCGTATATTTTGCTCATAGTGTTTTGTTTATAATTGTTTATAATTGTCTATAATATCTTGCTCGGTTATAATATTAGCCTCTACTAATTGCTCATAGGTTGTATTCTCTAACCAAGTCTCAATCATACCTCTAACTCTATTTATATGTACTTCTTTGTCCCATAATGGAGCAGAATATAACATATAATATACTTTGAATACTAGCCAATTAGTTCCATATTTAGCTTGTTTTTTAAGTATCTCTGGTAATAATTCTTTAACTTTATTTTTATGTTCTTGCTCTTGAGTCATATAATCGTATGCGTCTTCAAGTTCTTGTGGTAATAGGTCAGTTGTATCTAATATCATAATAGTGTTTTTTAACTAATAACTCGATAATTGCTTATCTGTATATAATATAACATACTATTTACATTTTGTCAATAGTTTTATTATAAAATAGTTAGTTTATGCAATAGTTTTATAAATTTATCATAGATCCAAGCAACTGGCATAGCAATATAACATATAACTAAACCTCCAATAAAATATATTGCAGAGATTATTATAGTTAAGATCAATACAATCCCCCAGAATATAAATCTAATAGGTGTCATTATAGTTTCCATAGTGTTTTACTTAATTATTATTTTCTAAAAGTGTTTACTAAAATTATTGTAATAAATCCAATAACATAAATTACTATATATAATACTAGCCATATCCACAATGGAGATAAAATCCATATCCAAGCCCAAGCAATAAAGTTTGTTAGTTTTAACCCAATAAATAATACAGTTAATAAAATTGATAATAGTTCCATATATGTATATATTAGTTAATTTATAAAATTAGTTATTTACTCCATTTATTCTTGCTGGCATCCCAAGCTCTAATACCTCCTCTGGAGATTTTGAAAGCCATTGCCTCTACATTTGTCTTAGCATCAAACGGACTTATATATTCTCTACCCATTTGCCTTAATGTGCCTTCCCAAGTAGACTTGATAAATTGACTACACCCCGAGGCTGTAGAGTTTTTATTTTTAGCATTTGGGTTTCCTCCTGACTCTGCTTTGATAATTCTTCTCATCACATCACCGTCTACTTTATACTTACTAGCCATTTCATCTACATAATCATAGCAACTGCCATTATATGCTACAAGGTCTTTTTTTGCCTCTCTCGCAGGAGTTTTAGGTTTAGGTGGTATATTGACTGGTTTAGGCTCTTCAACTCTCTGTAAAGGTTCTAATTTGCTATATTCTTTTTTCTCCATTTCTCTAGGTTGTGCTATAAGGTCAATGGTGGTAATAAAGAATAGAGCTATAAGTCCAAGGTATAATATCAGGATAATATTTAATTTAATCCGAATTATAGTTTTTTTAGATAAAGGTCTATTAGATAATTTTCTAATATGTTTATAGTTAATTATAATCTAGTCAGAGACTAGCAACAGACATAATCAGTGTGAGAATATAAAGTTCTCAGTAGAGGAGGCAAGGATTTGCACCTTGCATGAGCCGTTAATTGACAAGAAATAAGAATAAACGAATACGCAACTTATTTTGTGCTACCCAACCACGCTTGACTTTTAATGGTATTCCACCTACGGTTCAACTTCCTTTCGGACTTCGCTCTTAGTTCCAACTTGAGCAGCGTCCCTTGTCAATTATTAGTGTCTACATTTTCCACCACCCCTCCATTGAGAACTCTATATTTTAATGTGCTAGTACAAGTATATCATAGGCTATTTAATATCTAGTAATTCTGGAGTTTCGTATAGGTTTCCAATAACTTCTCCTCCCTCCCATCTAGCTAAAAATCCAATAAAATCAGGCTCTCCGAATAAATCTGTTGCTTCTTTTTCCCACTTAACCTCTACTATATGTTCTTTTTCTTTTCCATAATAAAAGGTTTTGTATTTCACTATATCCCCCTCATAAATCTCTACTCCGAAACGGTCAAGTAAACCAGTAAATTGTTGTATATCATCAAAATCGTAACTTGGGTCTGGCATATTCCAAACACCATCAAGAAATTTCATTCTCTTTTCTGTTTTATCGTATATTCTAAACTTTAGTGTCTTCATATTATTTAATATCTAAGTTAATATACTTCTCTGTAAGGTCATCTGTCATTATAGCACATTTGTCTATAAGGTCATCTGTATGCTCTGGATGTAGACTATAATATAAATCTATATCTTCCTGAACACAGTTTTGGATAAATTCTTGTTTTATGCTTTCCATATTACAAAGCTTTTAACAAATCTCTAATAGTTATATATAGCATATATCCTACAATAGGAAATAAAACTAATAATATAAATAAAACTTGAATTAAGTGGGCAAATGATGTAATCTCCATATTAGTGTTTTATTAATTGTTAACTCGATATTCAATTGGATTGGCTCGGCTAGTTGTTATATTTACTGCTCGGCATCGCAATCTCTTATCCTGTTTTAATATTATCATAGTATTTACATATTGTCAATAGAAAGTTATCCACAATTATAAAAAAAGAAACTGGATATACTCACATTGAGAGATATACCCAGCATTCTTTATCGAGTTATTTTGTCCGCTCAAAACACAAAAACGGACTAGGCACACTATAACACATTGAAGTATATAAATCAATATGGTATAATATGTGTACAAGTAAAGGTTTTATTGTATCACCTTTATTTGGCTTTAATTATTATTTGCAAAAGGGATAGTCTGATTGATGCTATCCTTTTTGTTTTCTATTGACATTTTGTCTAAATAGTGTATAATATAACTATAGTGAGCTGAACACTTCAAACAGGACAAAACAAAGGTTCAAAAACTTATCTATACAAAATAACTTGAATTAGGAAGTCTTTTGATGAACCTCCTGAGAGAAATCTCGGGGTTTTGTCAAAGGACTTTTTAGTATATAAATAATAAACAATATGAATATAATTATGTTATTAAGAAATGGACAAGAAATTGTAAAACCTCTTAATTTGTCTAATACTAATGATCAATTAAAAAATATACATAATAAAATAATTGAAGGAAAAGCATTTTTTCTTGAAGGTTCAATTTATCAAGGTTGGGATATAATTGATGCTAAAATTAACTTAAAAAACAATAAATAATAAAATTATGGAAAAAGTAAAATATACACCGTTATCTGTTACGCTTGAAACAGTAGATCATCTTATTAGAGAATATGGAACTGATACATTGGCTTTATATATGGCATATTGTGCTATTGCTGAATGGCAGAAAACAAAACAAATAAAAGCCACTGAAGAATTTATGAAAAAAAGATTAAATTGGGGTCAGGATAAATTTAGAAAACATAAAAGAATATTAAAAAAAGAAGGTTATATTGTTGATATTCAAAAGAAAAGTGTTGATGGAAAGATAGAAGGAAGTTATATTGAAATACACTATTTAGTCCACTCGCTGGCTGAGCCCACTAGTGGACAGAACCACCCATTGGTTAAACCTACCCCAAGTGCTTTAGACGAAAGTAAAGTGCTTATAGACAAAAGTATAAGTGCTAATAGACGAAATACTAGCGAAAACAAATTTTCGCAGGATATTGCAAGTATATTAGAATTATTTTCAACTATAAATCCAAGTATTCAATATGGAAATAAAACACAAAGAAAAGTTTGTGAGGATATGATTAAAAGATTTGGATCTAATGCTGTTATAAATATGGTAAAACAAGTTATATCAGTACAAGGTGAAAAATATGCTCCGACAGCTACAACTCCATATACAATGTATAAAAAGCTGGGAGACTTTAAGATTTATTTTGAAAAACAAAGAATAGTTAATGGAGAATTATTAGATTTAAGTTAATTATATGAAAATTATACATTTAAGAGATAAAAGCCAATTTGCAATTCAAGATGATTTAGCTGAAAACATTATAAATAATATAAGTAAACTTAAATGGGTAAAATTGCCCTCAGGAGATCTTATTAACACTGTAGAGATAACTAGAATTAGTCCAGTAGAAAAGAAGCCTTATTATATTGGATTTCCAATGACAGATGATCTAAACTTTGTTATAAAACAGGGCGAAAAAGTAAAGTTTGATAAAGCATATATCCGAGATGTTGAGTGGCGAGAAGAAATCTCAGAACAATTACAAGTTAAAATGTTAGACTAATATGAATTATGCTCAAGCATTTCCAAAACTATATAGAAAACTAAAAGAAAATAATATCACCTATAATTCACTTACATTGATCCAGAAATTAAAACAATTACAAGAATTAAAAGGACAGATTACAGATAAACATATTGAAACTATTGTCAAGCAATTAACAAATATGCTATAATCAGATTAAGATAAGTAAAATATTATGAAAGCTAAGCCAAGTACAAGAAAAGATAAAAAGTATTATGTAGAAGTTGGAGGAAAACAAGTCCATTTTGGAAGTCCAGACTATAAGATATCTCCGGGAACAGATAGAGGTGATAATTATTGTGCTAGGAGTTCTGGGATATCTGGAGCTAATGATCCTACAAGTCCTAATTATTGGGCTAGAAAACTCTGGAACTGTGAAGGTAAAAAGAGTGTAGGTAAAAAAAGCAAATTATTGAATTAAAATTACTAATCGAGTTAAGTTAAAACACTATGAAAACAATAACTATTCTTACTTGTGACCGTCAACCATCGTACTTAGCAGATACAGTAGCTACAATCCCAGAAGATTATGCTATCCAATATATCTCTCAAGGGCAAATTATACAACCTAGAGCAGGAGATTTAGTGCCAGTGGATAAAAAGTATAAGCAAGACCCTACTAGACACCGAGATAGCCAATATAACTATGCCAGAGCTTTGCTCAACACTAAAAGTGGGCTAATTATAGAAGATGATGTAAAATTATCCAGATACTTTGACAAAGCATTAGATAAGATTATAAATGATATTCCAACTGAGAGATATGCAGTGGCATTATATTCTTGCTATAACTGGACACAATATAATAAATATGAAACTATAGCTAAATACCCTATAGATATGTTTTATGGCACTCAGGCTATGTTGTATGATTTAGAGACAGCAAGAGAGTTTGGAGCTTATTTATTAGAGAATATAGGTAGAGAGCCTTATGATCTAGCCTTAAAAACTTTTATAAAGACAGTTAATTCAGAAGTTGTGTTATATGCTAGTAAATTATCTTTAGTCCAGCACATAGGAGATATAAGCACAGGGCTTGGCAATGGACATCAGTGTTTTAACTTTTTAGATGATGTAAAACTATGATACTCCCAATTATACTTCACCACGACACTAGCACAGAATATACAGATTTATTAAAGCATAGTCTGGGGCATATAGACTATCGTGTATATAACTCTAGTGTTAATCAGACACAATTTACAGAAAGTTTTAATAATGCAATCAAAGAAGTGTCAGAAAGCCAAGGGTTTTATGATTATTTAATGATTTGCAATAATGATATTAGCCTTACTGCAAGAGATGTGGAAATGTTAGAAATAGCACTAAATGGTAAAAAAGGTATATTTTCACCAGTGGTAAATTCACCACATTCTGGAGTTATGAGTAGACAAGGAAATGATTTTCTTAGAGAGGTGCCTTGGGTAGAGTTTGTATGTCCTATAATACACCGAGATGTGATAGAAGTTATAGGATTATTAGATGAAGGTATGCCAAAAGGTTGGGGTGTAGAATTAGACTATTGCTACAGGGCAAAAAAAGCTGGTTTTAACACTTATTTAGTGCAAGACATAGCAATACACCATTATGGACATAAATCACAAACAGACCATACAGAATATAGCCATTATGCAAATATAGAAATGAATGGTAGACTAAGAGAAAAGTACGGAGACAACTGGCAAGAAGTATTAAATTATCCACAATGGTAGTTACAATTATACCCACAATAGGAAGAGATACATTAAAGAAGGCAATAAGGTCTGTTGTAGATTGGTCTTGGACAGATTATTGGTTTACATTCCCAATTGTAGAAACAGGAGGCACAGCAAGTGACAATAGAAATAACGGACTTAAAAAAGCTGAGCTAATAAAACCTAATTGGATAACTTTTTTAGATGATGATGATTATTATAAGAAGGAATGGTGGTATGAGTTAGACAGCAATTACGATATTGTAATATTCCGAATGAGACAAGGTGAGGCAATTGTTCCAGATGAAACAAATGAATTAAAGTTTGGCAATGTAGGGATAAACTTTGCCCTTAATATGAATAGAATTAAATGGGAAGACCTCCCAAAGTTTGACAATGACGGAGAGGGTGAAGACTGGAGGTTTCTGGAACAACTTCTTGAGAAATATCCCAAAGTAAAAATAACTAATGAAATATATTATGTCGCACCAAAAAGAAGCTACAATCAATAATCCATTTATAGACTGGCAACTTGCCTTTGATAATATCCCAAATAAAGATCAGATGACTGTGATTGAATTAGGTTGGGGTGAAGGAACAAAATATTTACTCAAAGAATTTAAGCAAGTTATCTCAATAGAATTATCCAGATACACCTACCCATACGCTCAGATAGAAAATCATACTTATATAGAATTGCAACCAGAGCAAAACACTTTAACTAAAGATGATGTGCTAATAGAAAGTCTTGGACAATATAGACCAGAATTTCAGTCGGAAATAAAAAAACTAATGGCCGAAATTAAAAAACACGAAGCAGATTTTATCTTTGTAGATTTTGGATTTCATTTTAGAGGTGAAGTAGTACAGGAACTTATAGACTTAGATAAATATAAATATATAGCATACCACGACACTAACTTTCCTTACTATGGTTATGAAAAAATAGATTATAAAAATTATACTAAGCAGGAGTATAAAAAAGGGCAAGGAACTATAATCTTGACAAAATAATTAAATGCTACTAATATATAACATATAACCTAATCAAAACATTATGCCAAAAAAGAAATCTAATTATAATAATTTAGGTAAGAAGAAAAAATAATTATGCGAACTCAAGAAGAGAAAGATAAATTATTTGAACAAGCATTAAAAATTGCTAAAGATAAAAGATTGATTTTTGTAGAAGAAGTTATTGCTTATTTGCCAATTTCTAAACCTACCTTTTATGACTATTATCCAAAAGACTCTAACGATTTTAACGAACTAAAGAGAGTTATCAATGACAATAAGATAGATATAAAGCAAGGGCTTAGAGAGAAATGGTATGAGTCAGATAATGCGACCCTGCAAATGGCACTTTATAAATTAACCGCACGAGAGGAAGAAAGAAAGAAACTTGCGATGAGTTATGTTGATAATACTACTAAGGGAGAAAAAATAAACGGAATACAAGTAGAAATAATAAGAAACAAAGATGACAAACTCGAAGCAGATCATAGCAATTAACCTTGAGACTGGCGAAGAAGTTATATTTAAGTCTCGAATAGAGATGGCTAAACATTTAGGTGTAAATAGAATGACCGTGACTAGACAACTTATCAACAAGAATAAAATATTATTAGGAATTTGGAAATTAAAAAACCCACAAAATCCAATTATAAAACATATAGCTTGGCAATTAGAAAATAAGAAAATAAAACAATGTCCAAAATGTAAAGCCACCTTAAGTTTAGACACTGTCCACTGCCCTATTTGTTATACTAAACAGCAATGACCAAAATACAAGTCACCCCAGTCTTTGAGAAGAATTGGGATGCTAACACTAGAATAATTGTAAACCAAGGAGGAGCTAGAGCCTCTAAGACTTATTCTATTGCACAGAAATATATACTTAGACTATTGCAAGAGACAGGTAGAACTTTATCTATTGTAAGAAAGACTACCCCAGCTCTTAGAATATCTGTGATGAGAGACTTTCTTGAGATTTTAGTCAATATGGAGTTATATGATAGCTCTAACCACAATAAGACAGATAAGACATATACACTTAATGGCAACTTAGTGGAGTTCTTTGGAATGGATGACCCGCAAAAGAAAAGAGGAGCTAAGAGAGATTATTTGTGGCTTAATGAGGCAAATGAATTGACACTAGAAGATTGGAGGCAATTATCTATCCGTACAACTGGAGAGATAACCCTAGATTATAACCCTTCAGATGAGTTCCACTGGATATATGATGAAGTAATGACTAGAGATGATTGTACATTTATAAAATCAACATATAAAGATAATCCTTTCTTGCCACAGACACTTATAGATGAAATAGAGAAGTATAGAGAGCTTGATCCAGCTTATTATAGAGTATTTGGAATGGGGGAAAGGGGAGCTAGTCAATCTACAATATACACCCACTGGAAAGAGTGTGATGATTTGCCAGAGGCTTATGATAATAAATGCTATGGCATTGACTGGGGATTTAATCATCCAACTGCAGTAGTAGAAGTAAGAGAAAAAGAGGGGGCTTTTTATGCTAAACAGATATTATATCAGTCAGGATTAAATAGCTACTCTATAATAGATAAATTGGAGGAATTAGGAGTAGATAAGACAGCTAGAATAATTGCAGACTCAGCAGAGCCAGATAAAATAAACGATTTATACCGAGCAGGATATAGAGCAGTACTGCCAACAGTTAAAGGCAAGAATAGTGTGGCTAGAGGTATAAAAGCAATTAAAGGATATCCATTATTTATAACATCAGACTCAGTAGACGGAATAAAAGAAATTAGATTTTATAGATATATGGAGGATAAAAACGGCAATATATTAGAAGATCCAATTAAGGTTAAAGACGACTTTTGTGATGCTATGCGGTATGCAATAGATTATATGGTAGAGAGTAAAGTCTCATTTGCTAGAGTATATAATAATAAACCAGCTGGATTTTAACAATATGACACAATACCCTCCACAAAAAGATGTACAGAGATTGGCAAATTATGAGAAGTATGAACAATTATTTTTAGGACAACATCAGGTAGCTTTTGCAGATAAACTTAAAGATTATGCACCTCAATTTTCAAGTACTGCTGCTAGATATGTAGCTCTTAACTATCCTAGAATGATTAGCACAGTCTCGGCTGACTTACTTTTTGAGGAGAAACCCAGCCTTATCTTGGAATATAATCAAGATTTTATTAACACTTTATTCTATGAAAACTCCTTATGGGTGCAATTCTATGAGAATGCTTTAAGCTCTAGCTATAAAGGAGATTGTGTAATGCGAATTAGAGCTGAGGAAGGTCAAATTAAAATAGATACAGTTAAACCAGATGTATATTTCCCAGTATATGATGAGAATAATGTAAGCAATCCAATTAAAGAGCATATCTTGGCTTATGTTGTAGAAGATATGGGTAAGAAAATGCTTTTGATAGAAACCTATGCTCAAGGATATATTGAGACTAATCTATATGATTTCAAAGATGGACAAATTGGAGGTGAATTAAATCTACAAGCATATTATCCAGATTTAGAGCCTTATGTAGAGACAGGATTAGGTAAAGGCTTCTCACTTATCCACCACATTAAAAACTGGGGGCTAGCAGGTAAATTTTGGGGTATTAGTGACTATCAAGATTTAGAGGACTTATTCTTTGCTATAAATAATAGATTATCTCGTAATGAGCATATCTTAGACAAACACGCAGACCCTATATTAGCAGTCCCAGAAGGTATATTAGACCAGAACGGACAAGTTAGAAAAGGAGATATTGGTGTTGTAGAATTACCACATAATCCTATTAGTGGAGAAGGTAGTATGCCACAGTACATTGTATGGGATAGCAAATTAGAGTCATCATTTGCACAGATTGACGCCTTGTTAGAGCAATTATGGATAGTTTCTCAGATGTCCCCTAGTTTATTTGGGATTACTAAGTATGGAGTAGCTGAGTCAGGAAGAGCTTTGAAATATAAGTTAATTAGAACTTTGTCTTTGAAACACAGAAAGCAGATGTATTGGGATAATGGTATAAAAGCAATTATTCAATCAGCAATTGAGTTTGCAAGAGTAAATGGATTAAAATCAGATACATTGACAGCTAAACAAACAGAAGTTCCACAGATTATCTGGAAAGATGGATTGATAGAAGACCAATTAGAGACAATCCAAGCTGAGAAGGATAAATTAGATTATGAATTGACTACTAAAGAGGAAGCTATTAGCAATATAGACAATATTAGCCAATCTGAAGCTATGGATAAACTAGAAAGGATACAAGCAGAGATGACAGCTAAAGCTAAAACTAATCCTTTCAATTTTGGGACAATAGAAAATAATGACAAAGAAGACGAAGAAGAAGACAATATAGAAAACTAATATATGGCACAGATAAAGCCAGAAGGTATTGTACAATCAGACCCACAAGTTAAACTAATAGAGGCTATTGTAAAACAGGCTTATTTAGACATATTTCAATATATTCAGTCTGGTAAAGATAGTCAATCAGTAAAAACTAAGATAAAAGGTTTAGAAAAGATAGTCGCTGAATATGATTTAGATTTACAAGCTTGGGCAGATGTTAGTGTACCTGGATTGTATAAAGAAGGAATGGACAATGCAATCAAACAAGCTATAAAAGATAATATTGTATATACCTTTGAAGATAAATTTGCAACTTTTCATCAACAAACTATACAACTTATAGTCCAGAATGCTTATAAATACACTCAAAAGATAGCAGATGGATTAGAAGAGGCAGGAACATCAGCTATAACCGCAGAACAGGCAGAAAAAGTGGCAATACAAGTAGCTAGAGGTGAAATAGCTGGGAGTGACTTAAAAACTATTGCTAAGAATGTAGAAAATGAGCTAAGAGCTTCTTCCTTATCTGCTATTACTTATAAAAACGGTAGAAATGTATCTGTAGACGGTTATGCTAGAACATTAGCTAGAAGTATATTGACTGAAGCTCAGGTAACTGGTATACAGAATACTCATATAGAAGAAGGGTATGATCTAGTACAAGTGTCAGACCACTTTGGAGAATGTGCTATTTGTAGACCGTGGGAAAATGAAGTATTATCTTTAACAGGTAGAACTAAAGGCTATACAACCTTAGACAAAGCTAAGAATGCAGGATTATTCCACTCTAATTGTAGACACTCTATTTCACCATATTTTGAGGGATTAGCTTCTGTATCTCAGGTATATGATACAAAGACTAAGACATATCAACCTAAGGAATTAGTAGAAGCTCAAAACTGGGTAAAAGAAAAGGGGATTAGAGATAGTACAGATACAGTTACCCAAGAAGCTAAGAAATATATTTCATCATCTGAGAAAGAAGCATTAAAACTTATTAAAGCTGGGACAACTCCAGCACAATTTGCAGATTTAGATATTCCACCCGGTGAAATTATAAAAGCTAATCAAAGATATACTGGATTAAGTTTATTAGCCGATTATGATAATGCAGATTTAGCTCAAGATTATAATTTATCTAATAGAATAGCTGGAGTAATTGTAGAGTCTAAAGACCAAAAAATAATGCCTTATAAAAATACATTCTTGCAAAGATATGATGCAGATTTAGCTAAAAGAAATCAACCTAAAATCCAAGAGAAAGATGTTAAAGATATACTTAAGGCTTATGAGCAATTTACAACTAAGATTGGGATACAACAATATAATAATATCAATGAAGCAGTCAAAGCAGGGGATAAAGCTAAATTAAGGCAGATTATAGCTAAAGAAAAAAATACAGAGATAAAAAACTCACTCCAAAGAATGTTAAAATACCTATAGAAGTCTCATTTAGTATAATCACCTCAACGGTTAGCTCACGATACGAGCGATTATCAATAATTCAACACTATGGAAGAGGAGACAAAAACGCAACCTGTAAGCGATAATACAGAGGAGACACAAAATGAAACAGTACAAACTGAAGAAACAAAAACTATTAGTATCCCAAAATCAAGGTTTGATGAAGTCAACCGCGAGAGAAAACAGTTACAAGCTAGACTCGCAGAGATTGAAAAGAAACAAGCTGAAGAACAAGGAAACTATAAGGAATTGGCTACAAAATATGAAACAGAACTAAACGAACTGAAAAATTCATATAAACAAGCAAAAATTCAAAGTGCTGTAACATCAGAAGCCTCCAGATATAATCCTCAGGATATAGATGTGGTTATGAAGTTTATTGACCAAGATAGCATTCTAGATGAGTCTGGTGATATAAACACACAAGCATTAGCAAGTGAGTTTACTAGATTAAAAACAGAAATGCCTTATCTATTCAAGGACAGTAGAATACAGAACGCTGGTAACTCCTCAGGGGGAAACCCAGAAAAAAGCAATGCTCCTATCTTTAAGGAGTCACAATTAAGAGATAGTGATTTCGTAGCTAGAAATCTACCCCAAATAATTGAGGCTGAAAGAGAAGGGCGAATATTAACAGGACAATAATAAATTACCATTATGGCTAATGAAATAACAAAGTCATTACTTGACTCATTCATCCCTACAGTTGCTGCCGCTACTGCTATGGAGACCCTAAAAGAAAGAAGAGGAATTTCACGATTTGTAAATACTGACTTTTCAAACGATGTAAGACAATTTGGAGAAGCAGTAAAAGTTGGTTTCTTAGGAGACTTAGGAAATGCTGACAATAAAGTCGCTGGATCTACTTATGCTTTAACCGCACCTGCTGACTCAGATGTAACTATTACACTTAACCAACACAAGCACAAGAGTATTGTAATTGAAGATGTTGGACGAGCTCAAGCCCGACCAGATGTATTGCAAGGATATATTACAGAAGCTATCCACTCAGTTTTGAGAGATATAGATATATCTGTAGCTACTTTAGGATTAAGTTTTTCAAACTTTATTACTGAAACTTCTAATCACTATGATGATATAGTAACTTTGAGAGAAACTTTAGTTGGAAACAAAGCTCCAATTGAAGGACCTTTCATCTATGCTGTATCTGCTAGTAAGTATGCTGACCTTTTGAGAGATGATGATATCAACAAAGTATTAAACTTTGGTGGAGCTGTAGCACAAACTGCTAACCTACCACAAGTTGCTGGAATGTCAATCTTTGAGACTCAATTGATTCAATCAGGAGGAAGTCCAGTAAGAAAGCACAATATGGCTTTCCACAAAGATGCTATTGGATTAGCTGTTAGACCACTTCCAGTTGATGGAGATGGATTAGGAGTAAAACAAGGTGTTTACAATGACCCTATTTCTGGACTATCTATCCGATTAACTATGGGATATGATAATTCAGTAGGTGGAATGAGTGTTCGTGCCGAAGTTCTTTACGGAGTTTCTATAATGAGACAAGGATTAGCTGTAGCTTTGAGAGAAGTCTAATCTACCTTTGCACTTATACTATTAAGAGCTTGAAATATAGCTCTTTTTAGTTTATACTAATAAATATAATTAAAAACACTATATGAAACCAAAAGTATACTTCTCTACCACTCCACTTAAAACAAAAATAGGTGGATTTGGCAATGTAGCTAATGGCTGGTATGATTTATCCCAGAAAAAAAACTCTAAGATAACCTTTGACATAGAAAATGATACTCAGGACATAGGATTTCTATATCATCAACCTTGGCAAGTGCCTACTCTTAAGAATTGCAAGAAAAAAGTGGGATACTTTATGTTTGAGTCCACAAAATGCCCTCCAGACTGGAGAGAATATATGGAGCAATGTGATGTGGTGGTTACACCGTCAAAGTTTGCCAGAGATATATTTTTAAACCAATTTGGCATTGATAGTATTGTAATACCTCACGGAATAGACACAGAGATGTATAAATATCAAAAGAGAGAGAAGAAACCTTACTTTTGGTTTTTACATTATAATGGATTTGATTTTAGAAAAGGGTTTGACATCGTAATAGATGCCTTTACTGCTGAGTTTAGACAAGATGAGCCAGTCAGGTTGACTATAAAATCATTTAGTGGAAATAACTATCCATATTCTAACCCTAAGATAGACACAATTATAGGGGAAAGCACTAGAGGGGAATTATTGGAGCTATTGGGTAAACATCATTGTTTTGTGTTCCCGTCTCGAGGTGAAGGTTTTGGGATGACACCATTAGAGGCTATGGCTACTGGATTGCCAGTTATTATCCCGAATGCACACGGATTGGCTACATATTTTGATGATAATTATTGCTATGGGTTAGATTATCAGTATTCTAAGGCAAAATATATGCGTGAGGACTATGATAAAAATGATTTAGGCATATGGGTAGAGCCTACAATAGAAAGTGTCAGAAAACAGATGAGACAGGCTTATAATGACTGGAAAAATGACACAAGACAATATGCTAAGGGATTAGATAAAGAAAGGGCAGAATATGCAAGTCAATTCTCATTAAAGAACTCATTTGAGCAATTAGAGGATTTATTTTTAAGTCTCATTTGATAAGATAGGGATAATAAACCTACTTATTATGGCATTAAATACAATTTTATCACATCCAGCCCAAGACTCTTATGTAACTGTAGCCGAAGCAGATAGTTATCTTAGTATTAAAACTCAGCATACTATTTGGAGTTCATTAAATACTACAGCTAAGGAAGGGTATTTAAGACAAGCCGCTATCCAGATGGACTCTTTTAGATATAAGTCTATAAAGTTATATGAAAGAGCAAAAGATTATAGACAAGATCAAGGTTTAGCATTCCCAAGATATTTTTTTGAGGATTTATTTCAAGGTAGAGTAGTCTCAGCTACTGCTACTACTTTTGTTATACACGATTATTTAACCTCTGAAAATACTCCAGATGATGTATTTAATGGAGGAAGTGTAATTATTCAAGAGGGAACTGGAAAAGGACAGACTGTAGCTATTACTGATTGGGTATATTCTACAGGGACAGGAACAGTCGCAAGTTGGACAACACAACCAGACTCAACTTCTCAAGTGTTATTAGTTTTGCCAATAGATAAGAAGGTAAAATATGCTCAAATGGAACAGGCTTTCTTTTTAGCTGAATTACAAAATTCTAATATAGAAGAAATATTATTAGGAATATCTAGTTATAAGATAGGTGATTTAGCTGAGACCTATGATTATAGAGCAATGGCTTCTAATTTATTAGTAAATGGAGTTCCTTTTTCTCAGTCTGCTCAAGGGTTCCTTAAAGGTTTGATAGATAGAACAGGATATATAGCTTATTAGTATGATCAACATAACTAAATATCTTAATCAAGGTTTAACTCGTAAAACTAGGACTTCTTATGATAAATATGGGAAGTCTAACACAACTAATTCTAATTTTGATGGAAGGCTTGTAGCTTTAACAGTTCAGAATAGAGGATTACAAGCTAAACCTTTAGACTATGATGTAGAGGTGTGGATGGAACCAGACCAAGCAATGTTAATTGACGACATAATATTTGATGGCACAGTTAATTATAGGGTTATCCAAGTCAATGAATACAGGACTAAAAGTGGAGATATACACCATAAAAAAGCCTTATGCCAGAAGTATGTCTAAAATTATAAAGAATACTATTACTCCTAACTTAAAGAAGCTCCTAAGCATAGATTTAAGCCAACAATGGGGGTATATATGCTCTGGTGAATTACTTAGATTGTCTAGAACGCAAGTTCCATTTGGAATAACTAAAAACAGAGGTAGATTGTCTCAATCAGGAAAAGTTAAAAAATTTGGTGAAAATTGGGGAGTATCTTATAATACAGATTATGCTTTATACCAGCACGAAGGAATGAGGAAAGATGGGAGCCGAATAGTCAGAAGGTGGAATAATGGTAGAAAAAGCAAGTATTTAGAAGATCCACTCAAAGAGAATATAAGGATGTGGGATAGTATAGCTAGTAAAGTATTAACAGATGAATTAAAAAAGAAATTATGACATTATTATCTGATTTAGCCACATATATTGACACAAATACCAGCTTGACAGTTGGAACTGATTTATTTATAGGGACACTCCCAGCTCAGCAAGATAACTGTGTCGGTATATTTCAGACTGGAGGTGTACAACCTACCACTTATTTAGACATAAAGAAACCTACTATTCAGATTATAGTTAGAAATACTAATTATGAGACTGCTCAGCAATTAAGTTATACAATCTATGATCTTATACACCAAAAGATAGGTGGTACAATTGGAGCTACTAATATGTACACTATATTTGCTTTACAAGAACCGACTGAGATAGGGGAAGATGAGACTGGAAGGTCTATTTTTACTTGTAATTATGTATTTGAGATTAGATAAAGTCTCATTTGCTAATATAATGATATATCAATAATTTATTCACAACTATGGCAATGTCAGATATAAATGTGGGATATGCAACAGTTACTTACGGAGGGGCTTCTCTTGGAGAGACCGAGGGAGAAGTAACAGTAGAAATCACCACTCAAAGAGTAATGCAATCTTCAGACACATACGGAGCAGAAACTCCTTATGATATGATTGAGATTGGAAGGCAAATGAAAGTAACCGTTCCTCTATCCGAGTATGCAATTGCAACTATGCAGAAGATTTTGCAAACCGAGGTAACAGAAAACGGAAAGTTAGAAATTGGAAGAGTAGTTGGAGCTTCAACTAGAGCTTTTGCTGCTAAGTTAGTTGTTCACCCAGTTATAAAGGGAAGCAACACTGGTTCAGATATAGTTATCCATAAGGCAGTTGTATCTAGTGAAACCATCTCAGCAATCTTTGCTAATGATGCAAGAAATCCTATTGAAGTTGAATTTACAGCTTTATTAGACACTGGAAACACCGAAGGAGTATTGGGATATATTGGAACTCCTGCTTAATCTATTAACTTTATATAAAACACATTTATGTTAGAAATACAACCGATTACACTTAATGATGTCTTTGCTTTATCTAGTAAACTATCTGGGATAATCAAGGAAATAAAAGAAGTAGAGGTGCAAGAGAATATGTCAGTAATGGTATTATCTAACCTTGAAAAGTTTATGCCTGTATTGCCTATTTTCACCAATGGGCAGTTATCTGAAGAGGATATAAGAAAGCTATCATTAAAAGAAGTTGTAGAGTTAGTAGACAGAATATTAGAGATTAACGAGATTGACCAAGTTGTGGGTTTATTTCAACAAATAGCCAAAAAAGTACAACCGTCAGTGAAGAAATAGACTTCAGGAAGGTTATCTTACAGCTATTTGCTCAATATTATCATTACACAAAGACAGCCACCCTAGAATTAACTATAGGGGAGGCTGTTTATTTTTATAAGTGTATAGAGAAGATAGAAAAGAGAAATCAATTAGATCTGATAGATAAATATCTAATGCAGATTGGAATAGTTATGCAACCACATGTAAAGAAAGAACATCAAGGTAAATTATCTAAGCAATTATTAAGAGCTAAGGATAGCATACAGCCACCAGCACCAAAATCAGAGGAAGAGATAGAAAAAGGATTAGAACGGTTAAAACAATTGCTTTAGTCTCATTTGGTAAAGTGTATATAAATAAGCAAATATTATGGCACTATCTGTAGGAGAAGTAATCGCAACATTTGACGCAAATATAAAAGGGTTTGAGGCTGGAATAAAAAAAGCTGAAAGCCAAATGAGTGGTTTTGATAAAGCTGTATCTGGTGCTGGAAAAAAAATTGTTAATGTATTTGAGTCTATTGGAGCGGCTGCTATTGGATATGCAAAAATTTTAGGAGTAGCAGGAGCTGGGGCTACTGTGTTTGCTGTAAAAACTGCTGCTGATTTACAATCATTATCTACTAGTTTTGAAACTTTAACAGGAAGTGCTGAGAAGGGGAGAAAAGTATTTACAGATCTTAAAAAGATGGGAGCCACTACACCTTTTGAAATAGGTGATTTAGCCAAAGCTACTCAAGTTATGTTATCTTTTGGAGTAACTGTAGACAATAGTCAAAAATATCTTAAAATGCTTGGGGATGTTGCTATGGGCAATAAAGAAAAATTATCTGGATTATCTATTGCTTTTGCCCAAGTGCAAGGAAAAGGTAAGTTAATGGGACAAGAGTTATTACAATTAATTAATCAAGGGTTTAATCCATTACTTACAATTGCTCAAAAAAATCTAGGAGCTAAAATGGGATTAGATTTTGAAAAAACTCAAGAAGCATTAAAAAATAATAAAATTACAACAGAACAAGTTAATAAAGAATATTTGCGTTTAACAGACCAGATGGAAAAGGGGAAGATATCTGCTGATATGGTATCTGAAGCATTTAATTTGGCAACTTCTAAAGGTGGATTGTTTTATCAGGGTATGGATAGAGGGGCTAAGACTCTGGCAGGTACATTCTCAACCTTGATGGATAATATAAAAATGATGGTTGCAGGTTTGGCTGGATTATCTGAGGAGGGTACAATCGTAGAAGGTAGCTTATTAGATTTAACACAAAAAGGTGTAAATGCACTTAATGAAGCTCTGAGCAAAATAGATTGGGTAAAAGTAGGAACTGATATACGAAATAATGTTATATCTGCTATTGAGGCATTAAGAACATCAATAGAAAATATAATAAATTGGTATAATACACATGCACTAATAATAGAAGCTGTGGCTGTTATATTATTATCTTTTGGAACTGCATTTACAATAGTTAGGACAGCTATTTGGTTATATACAGCTGCAATAGTTGTGGCTACGGCTACAACCAAAGGATTTGGAGTGGTGCTAGGATTTATTACTGGTCCTATTGGGTGGATTGTTTTGGGACTTACAGCTTTAATTGCACTTGGATATACTTTGTGGAGGAACTGGGGAGCATTAACAGCCGAGGGTACATTTTTAGGCAATAAAATACAATGGGTTAAAGATAAATTTAACCAATTAAAAGACTCTATAAATGGGATGATTCAAGCACTTGGAAACATTAGAATGCCAAAAGCATTAACTGATATACTAGATAAAATGAAAGGATTAGGAAATGTCCCTGGCTTAGGTAATTTTTTCAAGGGAAAACTTCCAGGATTTGCTAATGGAGTACGAAACTTTGGAGGTGGATTAGCTGTAGTAGGTGAGCAAGGTCCGGAACTTGTCAATTTACCAAAAGGAGCTGATGTATTTACTAATCAGGAAAGTAGACAAATGGTTGGAGGTGCTGGTATTACAATTGAGAATATGAATATTAAAAATGGAGCTGATTGGGAATATGGCGCACAATTCTTAGCTCAAAGATTAAGATTATCATAATGGCAACAGAAACATTACAATTTAACGGTATTACAGTTGGAATAGGGGGAAACTATCACCTTGAAACTTTAGAGGGCTTATTGCTAGGAAATATTGAGTTTAATAGCTATCTTATACCTCAGACTAATAGCTCTAAAGTAGTTTCTAACTATATTAAGTCTAAGATTATAACTATAGACATAGGTGTCAGAGGGAATGATCTAGCTGACTTCTATGTCAAAAGAAAGGCTTTGCTTAATGCAGTCTATCCTAAAGCTAATGAATTAGTAGAGTTTACATATACTACAGATGAAGGGGATATTTATGTATTTAATGGAGCTTTAAGAGGTGTCCCTGCTGAAAATACAAGAGCTGGGGCTTATCAGGTGCTTGGTTTCTCATTTTATATCCCAGATGGGCAAATTCGTAATGGAACATTAAATTCTATTACATTATCTCAAACAGGAGCGCCAACTGGGGCTGTATTACCTTTTACTTTACCAGTATTATTAGGGGCTCCAACTGGAGGTGCTACCCTAAACAATGCAGGGAATGGATATGCTCCAATCAATATAACTATTTCAGGACCTGGAACTGGGTTTGCTATATTTAACAATGTTACAAATGAAAAAATAGAAATCAATAATTTAACTTTGAATAATCAGCAAACTATTGAGATTGACGGAACTGCTCAAACTGTCAAACAATCTAATGTTTCAATATACCAATATGTGACTAATGACTCTACCTTCCCAACTTTAGCTCCCGGTAATAATACTTTGTCTTTTTATGTAAACACTGGAGCTACCTCAAGCACTCAAGCAGTAATAACTTGGTATAACACTTATGTCGGAATATAAATATATACTTTGGGACTTCAAAACAGGGGCTAAGGAGATATTTACCGAAGCAACCAATAAAAGCTACTCTTATCAACTAAACAGGGCTGGTAAGGCTAGTTTTACCCTTCCTATTACATCAGATAGATTAACTACCTTCCCAATATATCTTGGAGTGACTAGACTATTGATTTATAGAGGTAATATTTTAATCTGGTCTGGGGTAGTTTGGGAAATGGAGGAGAATGCTTCAATAGATGAAGGTACAGTTAATATACAATGTACTGAGATATTCCATATATTATCTGAGAAGAGATATACTTCAAACACATATACAGCCACAGATGCTGGACAGATAGCTTGGGGTTTGATAAACACAACACAAGGGCTGACAGGTGGCAATTTAGGGCTTACACAAGGTACTATAGAGGCAACACAAAACAGAGATAGAACATATTTAGATGAAAAGATAGGAGAAAAGATTATCCAATTAACTGAAGTTAATAATGGTTTTGACTTTCTAATCACTCCAAGTATAAAAATAAACACTTTAGGGGAATTTAATGTATATAGTAAGCGAGGGATTACAATTACAGATATAAAATTAGAATATGGGGATGGATTAAGAAATAATATACAGGTTTGGCGACGAGCTAAGACTTTATCTCATATGGCTAATAGTATAGTGGTAGAAGGTGAAGGGTTGGGAGATGCAAAAGTAACATCTACTATTACTGATACCGTTTTAATTGAAGCAGTTGGATTATTAGAAGATAGAAAGCAAGAGAAATCTATATCTGTACAAGCTACATTAGATACAAGAGCTACAGAAGTATTAAGAGTCAAAAAAACAGAGCAACCTATTTATGATTTAACTCTTAATAATGCTTATGATGACTTTGGTAGATATGATATAGGAGATATAGTGTTAGTTAAAATTAAAAGTGGGTATGTCAATATAAATACTAATATGAGAATATATGGAATAGAAGTTAGAGTGGCAGACGGTGGTGAAGAACAAATTAAATTAACAGTGTCTACAATAATCTAAAATATATGAGTACAAGTATACAAGAACAAGATTTAATCCAAAAAATAAAAAAATTAGAACAAAGACTTGAAGATTTAGAAAGGGGTCAAAAATCTGTAATTATAAATGCTATAAATAATGGAAATGTTGCAGTATATAAAAAAATAACTTCATCTTTAACTGAAGAAATTGGGATGAGTTATAATAGTTTTAATTACACTAGATCTGGCACTCCTCCTGATACCCAAAATGTAGATATTAACTTTAATGCAAATGGATTTTGGTTAGATTATTTTAATGATGCTTCATCTGCTTTGGGTTGGTTCAGATTAAGTGATAAATTAGATTTAAGATTGGATGCCCACGATGTTAATATCCCAGCTACAAGTACATCTACAGGAACTAAAGGAACAATCAAATGGAACTCCACTCATCTTTTTGTCTGTACAGCTACAAACACTTGGCGAAGAGTAGCTTTGAGTGCTTTCTAGTCTCATTTGATAATATAAAAACAATTAAGTTAATTATATGGCAATAGATGTAAGTTTTAGAGACGGTTACTCCACCTCAGCACAAGATTTATCAAGGTTCAATAAAAACTTCCTTATCAATGAGGGAGTAGCTAATGATGGCTTAAAAGTAAGTCAATCTGCTGTCCCAGCTATGAGTGTTCAAGTGATTGCAGGTACTTCATATTTTTATGGAACTGGTACAACTGCTGACACTATGTTTGAGTTTTACTCAGATAGCACTGAAACTGTTACTATCCCAACTGCTTCTGTTCAAGCTAGAATTGATATAGTTTGTTGTAAAGTTGACGCTTCAACTGGTGTAGCTAGTCTTGTAGTAGTCTCTGGAACTCCGTCTGGCTCTCCTGCTGTCCCTGCTACTCCTGCCTCACATTATAAACTAGCTAATGTAGCTGTCGGAGCTGGTGTCACTACAATCACTAATGCCAATATAACAGATACAAGGCGAATAATGTCTTTTGTTGCTACTAGTGCCAGAAATCAAGGGCTTATCAATGGGAAAATAGTCCCTTCTGTAGCTTCTAATAATTTAACTGTAGCTATAAAGACTTTACAAGATACAGACCCTACACCTACTAACCCTGTATTTGTGTGGATAGGTGGAGTTTTAAAGCCAATTACCTCTGCTCTATCTTTAACTAGAAATGCTGGGACAAATTGGTTTAGTTCTGGAAGTGCTGAATTAGCTACTAGAGAGATAGACTATTTTGTCTATATGGGATTTAATGCAACCGATGGTGTAACTTTAGGATTTAGCCGTATTCCTTATGCTCGTCTTTATTCTGATTTTAACACTACAACTACAAATGAAAAACACTGTGCAATCTCTACAATAACTAATGCAGCAGCTGGAGATAATTATGTCAATGTCGGTAGATTTGCTGCTACCCTATCAGCTGGAGCTGGACACACTTGGTCTGTACCTGCCT
>JBMTTF010000003.1:0-24787 GCA_049449075.1 Minisyncoccia bacterium
TAGCTACTCTTTTGATGGGAAAAAACACAGCTAATTTTGAATATCATGTAGATGGAGGAGCTAAAGTTATTGTATATAATACTAATAAACTATCTATCCATCCTAATAAATTATCTTCTAAGGTATATTATAGACATACAGGTTATCCAGGAGGGATTAAATCAATCACTGTGGATAAGCAAATGGCAAAAGATTCAACTGAGGTTTTAAGAAAGGCTATATATGGTATGCTTCCAAAAAATAGATTAAGAGCTAAAATGTTAGCTAGATTGGTATTACATAAGAATGATATAACTAAATAATTTATGGCTACAACTACTACAACCAAAGCAAGTCATTATTATGAAGGAGTGGGAAGACGAAAATCTGCTACTGCTAGAGTAAGAGTTACCTTATCTCGTAAAAAAGATCACAGTATAATAATAAATGATAAATCTCTTCAAGAATACTTTGATTTAATGGATCATCAAAATAATGTAGTTAAACCTTTATCTGTATTAGGGGTAGAACACTTTGATATTACTGTGAAAGCAACTGGTGGAGGAGTCACTGGTCAGGCTGATGCTATACAATTAGGTTTAGCTAGAGCATTAGTTAAGTATGATGATAATTTAAAAAAACAACTTAAAGATAATAATTATTTAACCCGTGATCCTAGAGGTAAGGAAAGAAAGAAACCAGGACTCAAGAAAGCAAGAAAGTCTCCACAGTGGGCAAAAAGATAATTATATCTATAGTAATCTTTACAAAAAGAGGGGAAACCCTCTTTTTGGTTTAAGTAGGATATATAGAAAATAATACCTACTTAACTTTAAGAAGGTATTATAAATCAGAGAGTATAGATTTGATTTGACACAACTCGATATCAGATAGATCGTATGGAGTTGTGTTGAGTTCTTGTAAGATGTCGGTTAGTGTTGGTTTTTTTGGAGGTCTTTGTCTGTAGGTTCTGTTTTGATTACGAGATATCATAATACTCCACTGTAACAAGTCTTTTCTATAAGTAGTAACTATAGATATAACTATTCTTAACCTAGTTGAGTCTACAAATGAAGACATGATTATTCACCATTTGTGTATAAAAAGTATTATATCATATTTAAATATAATTTTTTAATTATTATTGAAATTAATCAAAGGGATTCGGATGGGGAATTGGAAATATTGCAATTCATCCTTAGGATTACTAATTAAAGTTCTAGCATCATTGTTAATTCTAATGGAAATAAAGTTCTTTGTATTCTTTAATAAAGTATAGCTGTTGATACTACCACGGGTATCTGACTCTACTATCTTAAGAGTATTATTCTCGATAAATATTATGTACTCAGAATTTGGTTCCCAAAACTCAGCTTTTGTAATAATTTCTTCAGAAGTATATAAAGTATCTAAATCTCCTTCGAATCTAGCTTTGTACCCTTCTAATGTATCCAGATATAGTGTAGAAAGAGCATATTCTCCCTTTAGGAGTGCTTTTTTTGAATCTACGCTAAATTGTACATCTTTGTACTTTAACTCTGAAATTTTATTAAATTCTGGGGTTTTATCACCAAGAGATTTTAACCAAGCTTGTTGGTTGTCATCTAAGAGTATAATATGACCTTGACTTGGACTTACAAAGACTTTACTTACAACAATATCAGGGATATCAATAGCAGTGTTCTGTTTGGTATCAATATTATATATACGAATTAGATTTTTAGACATATTTTTATTAGAAGTATAATATAAATTATTATTTATAAAACTATATTGTTTAATATCTCCTACAAGTGGTTCAGAAATAGTACTGAATTGCTGTCTGATTTCATATACTGATCCAGCTTGGGTGAAAAACAATCTATCTGTATCTAAACTTATAACTTTAACAGGATTGGCTATAACATCAGCAACTGGGATAAGATTAGTTATATTAAAGATAATAGGATTAGTATCTACATTGATAACTACAAAATATTGGAAAATATTATTAATAGAGGTTTTGAAAGCTAATGTAGTTCCAGTCCCGTCCCAGACAAAGTCTGAATAATCTTGATTATCTAGTCCCCCTAAAGCTACACTATCGGTAATTCTTTTACGAAGTTTGGTATCTAGATTTAACAACCAAAGTCCAGATTCTTGAGGGGTATAAGAAGTATAAAGAAGAGATGAGGCATCAGGTACACGACTGATATCACGAGCTAGAGATAAATCTGTAAATTTCTCCAACTTAGGTTTCTCTGGGAAGAGAGTCACCTCACTAATTAATTGGACTAAGGAGGGTTTGATTGATATTTTTTTAGCCCATGACTGATAGCCAGATAAAGACAAAACTACATCCAAATCTTGTGGACCCAAACCTACCTTGAGAAGGGGGCTTTTAGACTCGAATTTATCATTAATTGTAATTTCATAGGGTATTCTAGTGTTTATTCTGATACCTCCTGTACTAGTTAGAATAGCCCCATCATTACTATCTTTACTTAGACGATAACCCATACTATATAGGACAATAGCTGGAGCTATAATAAAGAATAAGAATATAAGTGTCCAAGCGAAGATTTTTTGTATGGTTCTATTCATATATTTATGTTAATTTTTCATCTAGAGCTTTATTAGCTAGGGCATCAGCTTTTTTATTAAGTTCACGGCGAATATGGATAAAGTCTACTGAGGCAAATTTGATTCTCAAATTCCAAATTTTAATAAAAGCTTTTTGGATAGCTTCATCTTTTAGTTCATAAATCCCAGTCAACTGCTTTTGAGCGAGTTCTGAATCAAGATATAGTTCTATAGAATATTTTTTAGTATTAGTCTTTCCTACTAAAGATTTAGCTTTTTCTAAAGCAACTACAATAGCCTGATACTCAGCATAATTATTAGTAGCAATACCAAGAGCTTGATGATAGGTTTTGATTGCCCCATCTGGTAATTCTATTACTACTCCTATTGAAGCTGGTCCTGGATTACCTCTAGAGGCTCCATCTGTATGTATTTTGATTGTCATATAAAATATAGGTTAAGATAATTATAACATATATTTTAGGTTTTTGTATAGTAGATTGACTTGAAGTATTGTTGTTGAAATAAAAATGTGGGTGCAGGTGGGCTCGAACCACCGACCAAAGGCTTAAAAGGCCTCTGCTCTACCAACTGAGCTATGCACCCTTAAAAACTTAATACCAACATAGTATACACAAAATAAAATATTTTGCAACTATTATTGATAATTTTATGTGGGCAGAGTAGGACTCGCACCTACGTAGCCTGAAAAGGCGTCGGTTTTACAGACCGATGCGTTTGACTGCTCCGCCATCTGCCCCAATGTGCATACATTATACCATAGAAATATCTATGGAGCCGAAAAGAGGACTTGAACCCCCGACCTACCGCTTACAAGGCGGTTGCTCTACCAGCTGAGCTATTTCGGCTATAAAATATAAAGTTACAATTGTATAATGCACTTTATCAAATATATCACAATTTTAATTTTTTGTCTATTGTGTGTGCGGGTTAGTTGGGTGGGTTTATTGAGGTTGAGGAGGTGTCTGGGTCGAGGGTTTGGGAGTCTAGGGTGTAATTGGGTTTTACTTCTTCCCAAATGTTTTTTACAAAAGATAAATCTGGGGTTCTTAGCTTACTCAAATCTAATAACCCAAAATGAATCATTTCTTTTGCTGTGTCGAGGTTAATTCCAGATACTAAGATAAGATTTTGAAGCTCAGGATGCTTTAAAATTTCTTCTACTACGGCTTTTTGCTCCAGATAAACAGTGTCTTTGGTAGAAGGAATAGACTTGTCAGTATTATTGAAGTTTATAGAATTTCGAAATAATCTTCTAGCACTACTAAGAGCAGTCTTTAGAGCTGATGACTTTGATTTCTTGGGATTGATAGATATAGTGCTTTCATAATAAGCTTTGATACAAGCTAAATAATTTCCCCCAGATTGTTTGACAGCCATAGCTCGTAGATAATGTGGTCCTGGAGGGCTAGCAAATCCAAATAATTCTTGAGAAGCCTGATCTTGATAATGCATAGCTCCTCCTTCTTGAAATAAATCAGATCTATCTCCACCCATTTGTTGGGGGTTAGTGTATAAAGGGAGCCCAATTTCAGCAGTATTTTCTCTTTGCAGGATATGGATTATTTCATGAGTAGCTCCTTTAGTTAATACATCTATAATAGATCGATTTTTGGGGGGAATAAATAAAGTTTTACTTTTGCTATCAATTTCAAATACGGACTGATTAGGTTTTATATAGCATCTCCATTTATTATCAGCGGGTTTAATATTATTATCTACTTGCTCTTGATTAGCAGTAGACTCGCTTAATAATCCATATTCTGATAAAATCCTATCTAAATATATTTTTATTTGCTCAGGCTCAACACTTTTGGCGTCCATTTTTTTTACATCTAATCCTTGTTCAGCCAGGATAGATGGTTTTTCTTGACTTAACCTAATATGCTCTTCAGCTATTTCATCAGCTTTTTGTAATAATCTACTATCTATTTGGTCATAGTTTCCTTCAGCATTCATTTTCCCAACTCCATATCTAAATTTATCTAACTTATACTTTGGTTGATGAGATGTCAAATCTTCTTCAGCATCTAGAATAGCTTTATCTTCTAGGGTTTTAGCCAATAATACATTTACCTTTTTAATTAAATGTTTAAGACTATATAATTTTGCATGGATTAGATCAATACTTTCTGATATAGACTCAGGTTGCCTATTTGTAATAGAGACTTCTTCTTGAAATAGCGTGGATCTTTCTTGTTCTAGCTCTGATTTTAGAGCTCTTAGAGATTCAATTTTACGAGTTAATTCTTCAGGTTTTTTGATAAACATTAGTTTCTCTGGATTGTCCAAGCCTTCTATATCTAAACTCCCATCTTCAGCAATACGATGAGATAAGTTATCTAACATTGTTTCAGTGTGATGTTTTATACTTTTTTCACCTAATTTAGCTAAGGACTCAGGGTCTAATGTTCTTAAAATATCAATACTTGTTCGGATATCAATAGTATTATTTTTATCAGGATATAATTTTGAAATTATATCTAATTCTTTCAAGGTATCTTGCCCTTCAGTAGTATCAAAATATTCAGGATATAATGTTTTTGTATTATATTCTATTGAATATGCTTCTGCTAACTTGTCTACAAAAGGATCTTCAAAAGCTATCAGCTCTAACTTTTCTTCCTCTGCTAATAATTCTTTTTCCCTGTCTCCGGATAAATACTCTAGAATTTCTTTTAAGTTTTTCTCAGCAGAATAGGAAGGTCTTTCTGGAAATAAGTATTTTGCTTCAGAGTTATTTTCAAAAGTTTGAGTTCTGTATTCAATAGCCATGATTTTTTATAAGTTTAGCATTACTTTTTAGATTCAATTTCTTGTATTATATGTTTCGTGATAACTTCGAATAAATTAATACCAGTAGTTGCCATAAACCCATTAAATTGAGGAGCAGCATTTACCTCCATAATATAGTATTTTTTAGTTTCTATATCCTGAATTATATCCACTCCTGCCATATCTAAATCTAGAATTGCCACTGATTTTATAGCCATATTTAACACTTCATCAGGGAGCGTGGCTATTTCTGAAGTCCCACCAAGGGATATATTAGATCTAAACTCACCTTCTTCAGTAGGGCTTCTCTTGATTACCCCAATTACTTTGTTTTTTAATATCCAAACTCTATAGTCTCCATTATTTGGAACCATAGGTTGAATTATAAGAGGAATTTCAGATTTTTGGATGGTATTTATGATAGATTCTATAGATGAGTGTTGTATTATATCTCTCCCTTTTTTACCATTTATAGGCTTAGTTATGAATGATTGTTTATATTGAGATGTGAAATATCTTATTGTATCCACACTTTTTGATATGAGTGATGGTATGATAGATATGTTATTATTGCTTAAGTTGTATATTTCAAATATTTTAGAGTCAATATAACTTGGTTTATGCCCATAAAATATAAATGGAATATTTTTATTAATAAGAGATTGCTTTAAAATAGGGCTAATATACTTGTGTTTTTCTGTTAAGCCTACAAGTACAAAGTTAAAATCTTCAAGTAGTTTATCATCTATAAGTATCTTATTATTCAATAAAGCTACTTCAGTAAACTTAATATGGTGAAATTTATATCCATTATACTCAACAAGCTTTTTAAATTCTATCTGAAACGACTCTGGTAAGTTAATAAATAAAATACTTCTCATACACCTATTCTTTAGTTGATATTAAATATTCTAGTAATAAATCTTCAACTTTAATACTAAAGGTTTTATTGAAACCGTAGAACTGAGGGTTCGCATTTATTTCAATAACATAAGGTTTATTATCAGAATCAAATAAGATATCTATTCCTGCATATTCTAAAGATAGTATATGGGCTACATCCAAAGCAATTTTCTCTACTTCAGGTGACAATGCAAACTTTTCACCAATACCTCCTTGAGATATATTGGTGACAATAGATTCTTTGTTTGGTTTATTTCTTTTCATTGCTCCAAGTACTTGTTTTCCTATTATTAAAACTCTAATATCCCATTCAATAGGGATATACTTTTGGAATAATATATTGTATGGTTTGTAAGTTTTATAATATTCATCTAATTTTAATTGAGAGTCTATAATTTGAATCCCATTACCAAAGGAACCAGAGTTAGGCTTGACTAAAAATCTATTATCTTGAAAGTAGTTACAAATATCTTTATAGTTTAAAATATCAAATGACCATACAGTAGGGATTAAAGGTATATTCGGATTGTTTTGAGATAAATATGAGTACTGTATAGTTTTATCATACTTATGAAATTTTAATAAAAACTCTTTATTTAATTGTCTAGTTGAAGGTGGCAGTTGATTTACATAAAAACTTTGTACTGGAGAACAATCAAAGTCTCTATGAATTGCAAAATCTATATGATTTAACTCTTTAATCTTATGAAGTTCATTTATATTTTCTTTAGTGTGAATTATTTTTATATTAAGACCTAATTTTTGAGCAGCTTCTATGAGTTTGCTAATTGTGTTTTTATCAGAGTTATGACGGGTAGTAAATAATATTGTTTTCATATTAAGATAAAAGTATATAGACAGGGTTATTACTATCAAGTATAATAAAAAAATTATATCATATAATATATTAATTATGAAATCATGTATTTTTTTAGCACCAATTGTAGAAGAAGCAGAGAAAAGGGGAATAAGTGTAAAATTATTTCCAGATATTAGTAAAATTTTTGCTGTTTTACAATATAATAAACATGAGGAGTATATTCATAATACTTTAACAAATCATATAGGAGCTTCTAAAGGTAGAATATTAAAAAATAAGTACTTTCAATCAGTCCTATTAACTGAAAAAGGATATACAACTCCCAAAACTCAAATAATATATTTAGAGAAGTCTAAGAGAGATCAGTTTATACAAAATTTTAATCAATTTCCTTGTGTAGTTAAGCCTTTAGATAATTATGGCGGTAAGGGTATTACTGTAAATATTAAAAATCATAGTGATTTAGAAAAAGCAATTGAACTTGCTTGTAATAATAGTAAAAAATATAAAGATAAATGCATAGTACAAGAAATGGCTAGTGGTAAAGAGGAATATAGATTATTAGTGATTGGGAATAAAGAGGTGTTTTTTGTAAAAAGGACTCCATTTAGAGTTATTGGAGATGGTAAGCATTCAATTCAAGAATTGATTCAAATATATAATTATAATGCAATTAATAGTCCAAGAGTAGTAGAGATTGGAGATAGTATATTAAATACACTCAAAGAACATTCTTTAACCCTAGATTATGTCCCAACAGATAAAGAAATTATACAATTAAGCTATAAAGCTAATTCTCATGATGGTGGTTCATCAGAGGAAATGACTGATTTTTTACCGGATGTATTAAAGCAATTTGCTATTAAATTATCTTTAGATTTTAATTTGCCAGTTGTGGGGATTGACATCATAACTAATGATATTAATAATCCCAATCAATGTATTCTAGAATTAAATCTAGTTCCAGGACTTACTATACATAATAATCCTACATTTGGAACACCAACTAAGCCACAAAAAGCTATTATTGATTTATTATTTCCAGAAACTATTTCACAATAGTGTTACTTCCTTGGATCTATAATAAATTTTTTGAGATCTTTCTTACCTATTAAGAATTTATAGGTTAAGTGATTCCTATTGGCTACTGAACATGTAGTGGTTATTTCTGTACCATCCACAGTCATTGTAAGATTAACATAAGCCCTTATGCTTACACCATTACCAGCTGAAATAAAATCTACTTTTGTAAGAAGTCTATTTTTATTTTTATCTAAATTATTATTTATAGATTCTACCATAGACTCCACAATAGACAACTTCTCTTTTAGGGACTTGGCAGGGATCTCCTCTGGTATATCTAAATCCTTAAATTCTTTTAAGACATCTCCATAACCAAGTTTAATCAAAAGATCCTCATCAATACTAGAGGAGTCTGCCCCTGTATCTACTTTAGCCAGTATTGTTTCTTTTTGATTATCTTTACCAAAGAGGGTAATCTCTTCAATTAAGCCTATAACTTGTCGTCCGGTGATTTCCTCAATTTCTTCTTCAATTTCTCCTCCGAAGAGGTCTTTTGCTAGTCTGATGGCTCTTTTGATTGTCTTAACTTTAAGCCCTTTGACTTTTTGCAATCTTTCTTTGAGTGGGGCTAGATTTGCAATTTGAATGGCAAGTCCTGGTCTGGCATTGGCTTCCAAGACTACTGGTCCAGCATCGCGGTCTATGGCAATGTCTACTCCTGTAAAGCCTAAATTAGTCACATCAGCAGTGCGAATGGCGATGTCTAAGATTGTATTCCAATATGGTATTCTAATTCCAGCTAAATTGATTTTTGTGCCTGGAATGGTGTCGATAAACTGTTCTCGCATAATGGCATTGGTTGTGACTCCAGTTGCCATATCTATTCCTACTCCAATTCCTCCAAGATGTAAATTGGCCTTTCCATCTGATTCTTTGGTAGGAATGCGTATCATAGCCATTACAGGAATACGATTGAATACTATAACTCTAATATCAGGAATCCCCTTATAGGCTAAATGTTTGAAGGATTTATTGAGTTTAATTCGCTCTTCAAAAAAGGCTATATCAGGGCTATTGGTACTTGAATATGTCCCGTCAAGAATATTACTAATATGATTATGTATCATTGTCTCACTGAGTTTAACTCCTTTGGTTTTGACCCATTGTCTTTCTCCGTCGGTAGTTTTCTTTTTATGTTCTCCAAAAATTACCACAATTCCTTCTCCTCCAAATCCAGAGGTTGGCTTTAAGACGAAGCTTTTTGGTAATTTATTATAATCAAAATTATTTAGCTTTTCATAAGAGCGAACAGAAGCTAAGAGTTTTGGAGTTGGTATATTATTGTGCTGGAGAACTTTTTTGAATTTGATTTTGTTATCTACTAGCTTGACCCATTTACGGTAATTGTAGGGCTTGATATAAGAGAGGTTACGGGCATTCATCCCGAGTATTTTTTGACTAAATACAAATGCTTCTAGCCAATTCATAGCTTATTGATTGCTAATAATCTTACGGAAACGAATATATTCAGAAATTCTAAGCCCTTCATATCTACCAAGGAATATAATTCCAGCAAATACCACTAAAATTATCCATGGATTATAGAATACTAAATCTCGAAGTCTGGTGGTGGTCATTATGAGGTTTCCAATTGAGGATAATACTAGGGTTTCTACAGATAGAATTATAGCTGTACGATAACCTTTTTCCATTTGGGCATTGATAAACTTTTCTACTAAGGTGATAATGATTAAAATCTGATAAATCGAGGCTTGTACGAATATTGTGCTATCCGAGAATATTCCCCAGATTAGGCTAAAGAACATAGACAGGGCTGTAATAGATAGGATCAAAGCCATTTTGGGTAAATACAAAATTCTAATTTTCCGAAGCAAGAACCGTACTATGGAGGCTACGAGAAGGGAGACTATAAAAATACTTACTCCATACTTGAAGCCAATTTCAGTTAGAGCAAAGGTTATAATTAGTGGGGTATAAATACCAAAAGCCTTAATTCCAACCACTTGTCTAGCAGCAACAATAAACCCTGCCATAATAGGAAACATAAGTAAAATATCAATTGTTTCGCGAGGGACATTATTATCTATTAAATAATTGAAGAATATATCCATAATATTATAAAACTAATTGAGATTATTGTATTATTTTGCTATAGTATAACATAATAATATATTTTGACTAGTAGCAAATTTATGGACCGATCAGTATACGACGATTATAGCTTGCATAAAGGAAAATTTCAAACTCAACCGGGACTAACTCGAGAAGTGGTTGAAGAGATTTCTAAACAAAAAAATGAACCCTCTTGGATGTTGGCAAAGAGGCTCAGGGCTTTTGAATTATATCAACAAACTCCTCTCCCAAATTGGGGACCAAGTTTAGATGGTTTAGATTTGGATCAGATTATTTATTTTAGCCGTCCAGATGCTCAGGAATCTACTACTTGGGAGGATGTCCCACAGGATATTAGAGATACTTTTGATAAATTAGGGATTCCAGAGGCAGAAAAACAGGCTCTCGGGGGGGTTGGAGCTCAGTATGATTCGGATATGGTTTATCATAATCTAAAGCAAGATTTGAAGGATAAGGGTGTTATTTTTGAGAATATGGATACAGCTTTACAGGAATATCCAGATTTAGTGAAAAAGTACTTTATGACTCAATGTATTCCGATTAATGACCATAAATTTATTATGCTGCATGCTTCAGTTTGGAGTGGGGGAACATTTATTTATGTACCAAAAGGGGTAGATGTAGAGTTGCCTTTGCAGGCTTATTTTCGTATGAATATGCAATCTGGGGGACAATTTGAACATACTCTAATTATTGCCGACGAGGGTTCTAAATTAACTTATATTGAAGGTTGTAGTGCCCCAAGATGGAATGCCTCGGCTCTTCATGCAGGAGGAGTAGAGATATTTGTACATAAAGGTGCTCAAGTCAAATATATAAGTATAGAAAATTGGAGCAAGAATACTTATAATCTCAATACCAAAAGAGCTCTGGTAGATGCCTATGGGACCATTGAATGGCTAAATGGAAATATGGGAAGTGGGGTGACAATGTTATATCCTTGTAGTATTCTACGAGGAGAGTATGCTCGCTCGGATAGTCTCGGGATAGCATTTGCAGGGGAGGGACAAGAGCAAGATACAGGCTCCAAGGTAATCCATGTAGCTCCCTATACTAAATCCACTATCAGTGCTAAAAGTATTTCTCAAGATAATGGAGTTTCGTCTTATCGAGGTTTGGTCAAAATTACACCCAATGCTATTGGTAGTGAATCACATATTGTCTGCGATGCCTTACTAATGAATGACGGAGCCAAGTCTGATACCTATCCAGTTATGCAGGTAGAGACTAGTGATGCTCAGATTGGACATGAGGCTAGAGTAGGTAGGGTAGGGGAGGAAGAGGTTTTTTATCTAATGAGTCGAGGTATGAACGAGGGAGAAGCTAGGAAAATGATAGTCAATGGATTTATAGAGCCAGTAGTCAAGGCATTACCTCTTGAATATGCAATTGAGCTCAATCGCTTGATTGAAATTGAAATTACTGATTCAGCTACCTAGATATGGCAATTTTTACTACTCATACTCCATCAGACGATACATATCTGATTATAAAATCTAGGAATCAAGAAGTGTTAAATTTATTGGATTTATCACCTCAAAGCCTAATTCATATTGCCGAACAAGCTACATTAGAACTTATAATTGGAGAGGGTAAATATAATCACAATATACATCTAATTCTCACCAAAGGAGCAAAATTAGAAATTCTAGAACAAGAGACTTGGAGCGGGACTATAAACTGGACTATTGACCTCATTGAGCCGTATTCAGCAGTACAGTATATTACCAGATTAGATATACAAGAAGACTCTCAGAATATGATTATAGTCAATCATCAGGCTGCTTATACTAAGTCCCAGATTGACTCGAGATATTGTCTTATAACTAGGCATAAAGTAACACAACATACTATAATCCAGATTCCAGAAGCTATAACACATTGCCAAGCTACTCAATCAGCGGAGGTTTTACTGCTAACCGACCGATCACAAGTACAAATTATCCCTGAACTCAGAGTAGCTACCGATAATAGCAATGCCAGCCACGGAGTCTCAATACACCCCATCCGAGCACAAGATATATTCTATCTAATGGCGAGAGGTATCAGTAAACGAAAATCCCTCCACATACTCAAAACCGGCTTTTTGGAAGTAAAATAAAACCACCCCGCTTAGCGCGGGATGGAGTAGTTAAGGGGTTTTTGAGGATTTTCTTTGTCTGCAGGAATAATGTATATTGGTATAGATTTAGAGTCTAAGGATATATGCTGTACAGAGATTGCTATAAATGATTTCTGGTCTCCGGAAGCTGTTATTGTTCCATTTTCATCTGTAATTTCAATTGAGGTATTAAATGGATTTTGAATTGTAAGAATAGAAAGTGGAAGTCTTGTATATACAAATAGCTGTGTGCATTTTGGAGAGTTTTTAAGTACAGTGATTAGTTTGTTTAAATCACTTATCTCATTTGAATCAACTAAAAGTTTCATGATTAACTTTAAGAGACTATGATATATTACTATAATTTTAGACAATATGTCAATTTATTTCTTTTACTTGCTCAAAACCGGGCTTTTGGAAGAAAAATAAAAACACCCCGCTCAATGCAGGGTGTGGGTTAGGTATTGTCTGATATCCCTCCATTCTCTTAGTAGAATAGTGGGAGGGTTTATAGGGATTCCGTGGCTATCACAAACAAGTATGAAATAGCAGGTCTCACTACCTATTAGCTTTCCATTTTCATCATAAATTTTTGAGTTTGTAAAATTACGATGGCACTTCCAATGAGAATTAATTTTTAGATTTGAGTCAGGAGGATTAATTGTATAGATTGTTTTAAATATAGAAAATAAATTTCCCCAAATCTCAAGAAATTGTTGATAATTCAAAAAATATTCTCAAATGGACAAATATAGTACCATATAAAAAGAATATTAGCAAGTCTTTATTTTATAGATAGTCCTAAAACTTTTTGTGCTGCAATTTGGAAATGTACTCGATTAAAATCTTCAGCTTGTGGATTGCCTGATGGATGATATTCTCTTGCCAAAAACCCAACCTTATCAGGATCTATTGCCATTTTGCTAGTTTTATAACTTTCTGCTGCTTTAGCCATTTCACTAGCTTGAGTTTTGATTTGTATTTTATGTATTTGTAGTATTTTGCTAAAATCTATATCTCTATTTTTGATCTCAGGACTAATATCATCTAGTTTTATATTACGATTTACTCTAATAATATCTCCTAAAATATTATCTTTTGGGTTAATTAAAGAATTTTCACCCTGCTGAATCATATTTTCTAATAATACTCCTCTATATTCCTCAATTAATTTATATATTGATAACTGGATCTCTTCATCAGTAATAGAATCTATTAATTCAGGGTTGAGAGTAATTGCTATAGTATCAGCCTTATGCCTAGTATCTCCTATAGAAAATTTTGGTATATCTATGGTCGCTAGAACTCCTGGAACTTGTACTAATTCTTCTGTAACTATTCTTTCTGATTCCGAACCTTTCAAATCATCTTTCATAGTTGTGTTCTCTCCTTTAGTTAACAGCCTAGCATTTCCTTGGGCTATTTTACGGGTTCTTTCTCTATATCTAGGAAATTCAGGATTTTCAGTATCGGGTACTATGAAATGACTTAATTTGTCTAAGGACATTGATCTAGCTTCAGCAGATCCAAACCCATATTTTTGATCTAATCTAGTTTCATTGATTGTCTCTAAAATCTTATCATAATAAAGCTCCATAATAGCTTCAATATCTATCTTTGAAGAGTTAGATTCTGATTCATCTAAAGAATTTAGAAGTGTTTGATATGTGCGATATCTTTCTAATAAGAATTCTACAGAATCGTTTTCCAATTCTAAAGTCTCTTCGAGATGATATAAGTTCAATTCTTTACAGGCCTCATATACCTTTTTAGATGCTTGTATTCCCTCTAAGTTTTGCTTAAAGGTATTAATTTGTCTTTGAACTCTAGGATTAGAAGATTGTTTCTCAGAAGATGCTATTAGAGTTTGCAATGAATCAGCTTCTTTCTTTTTTTGGAATAATAAAGTATTTAGTTCTTGATCTAGATTATTATCAATATTCTCATCAGGTTTATTATATATAGAATCTATAATTTCTGTATATCTATACTCAGACAAAGGTTTTATTTGTTCTTGTGTTGGTATTAAAGTTTCCATAAAATTTTATATTTACTATACACATATTATAACATATCTAGTATACTTTATCTATATGCAGGATAAATTGAATACAATTAGAGAACAATTCCCAATTTTAGATCAAGATTTGGTGTATCTTGACTCTGGGGCTTCGAGCTTGACTCCTGAGATAGTATTGGAGTCCATGAATACTTATTATAGGGAATATAGGGCTAATATCCACAGAGGAATTTATCAGACATCAGAGCGAGCTACGGCTGAGTATGAGGGGGCCAGAGCAAAGGTTGCTGAATTTATAGGAGCTAATCAAGCTGAGGAAATAATTTTTACTAGAGGATCTACTGATGGGCTTAATATGTTAGCTGATATGCTGGAGTCTCGAGTAAAGGCTGGTCAGAATATTATAATCCCAGTGACGGAACATCATAGTAATATGCTACCTTGGCGGGAATTGGCTCGCAAATGTAATCTAGAAATCAAATATATTTACCTTAAAGGCGGGATATTAGATGAGCAGGCTCTGCTTGATGAGATTGATCATAATACAGCTATAGTTGTGATAGGGCATATTTCTAATGTACTCGGGACGATACATAATGTAAAAGAGATTGCTAATAAGTCTAAAGAAAAAGGAGCCCTATGTATAGTAGATGGGGCTCAAGCAGTGGCTCATATTCCAGTATCTGTAGCAGATTTAGGGGTAGATGCTTATGTTTTTTCTGGGCATAAATTATATGCTCCGACGGGAGTGGGAATTTTATGGGTTAAATATGGCCTTTTGGAGAGTTTGACACCTTCTCGCATGGGTGGGGATATGGTAGATTATGTAAATTTAGAAACTATAGAATATGCTCCTATTCCACAGCGGTTTGAGGCTGGAACTCCACCCATTGCTGAGGTGATTGGGCTCGCTCAGGCGATTGCTTGGATTCAGAATTTAGGTTGGGACTATATTCAGACTCATGAACAAAATTTAGTACAATATGTCTGGGATCAAATTTCACTTAGACCCTGGTTAAAAGTTTTAGGTGGAGAACAAGGGCAGATGAGAATTGCCTGTTTTTCCTTTATAATAGATAATATTCACACTCATGATATAGCTTATTTATTAGCAAAAGAGAATATTTGTGTACGGGCAGGACAGCATTGTGCTAGTGGAATTGCACAGGCTCTCGGTATTGTGGGTAGTACCAGAGCTACTTTTGGGATTTATAATATTAGAAAAGAAGCAGATATCCTAATGCAGGCTTTGGACAAGATTCATACTAAATTTCAATAATATGGATGACATTTATAGAGAATATATTTTAGACTTATATCGAAACCCTTTGAATAAAAGAATTTTAGAACACTCTACTCATAAGATGCATGGACATAATGCTAATTGTGGAGATGATATTTGGCTATATCTTACTATTGTAGATGATAAGGTACAGGATATTAGTTTTGATGGAGTGGGATGTGCTCTCTGCATAGCAGGAGCTTCACTTACAACTGAAAAATTAAAAGGACTTACAATAGATGAATTAGCTCAGATTACCGTGATAGAATTGTATCAGTGGTTAGGTATTGAAATGGAGTCAACTCGAGTCAAATGTGTGTCTTTAGCTTTACGAACCACTCAGGAAGTGTTAAAATAACATAAATTTGTACTAATATCTATGCTAAAATTACAAAATATTACAATTAAGAAAGATGATAAAGTTATTGTTGATAATTTGTCTTTAGAAATTAAAAAAGGGGATATCCATTATCTTATGGGACCAAATGGTAGTGGTAAAAGTACTTTAGCACTGTCTATAATGGGGTATCCAGAATATGAAATTGAAGGTAAAATTATCTTTGAGCAGCAGGATATATCTATACTTTCTCCAGATAAAAGAGCCAGACTAGGTTTGTTTTTATCTATGCAATATCCTCCAGCCATTAAAGGTGTGACAATTTTAAGTTTACTCAAAAACGCCTATCAGGCTTTATATGGTAAGGTAAATATATTAGAATTTAGGAAAAAAGTACTAGAAGAGGCTCAAAAATTAGGTTTAGGTTCTGAAATTTTATCTAGGCATGTGAATGATGGCTTCTCCGGAGGAGAGAGAAAAAGATTAGAGTTATTACAACTTATAGTTTTAAAGCCTAAGCTGGCAATTCTAGACGAGCCAGATTCGGGATTAGATATTGATGCTATTAAGTTAATGTCGACTGCATTAGATAAATTATCTCAAGAAGGAATGACTTTTTTAATCATTACTCATCTGGGGCAGCTATCTAGTCAGCCAGATAGGGTGAGTGTTATCAAAAATGGGGTAATTACAGAAGAGGGAGGAGGAGCAATGCTAGCTAAATTACAAGAAAATGGCTTTAATGACTAATATTATACAATGATTACTAAAGATGATGTAATAGCAGTTTGTCAAACTATTCAAGATCCAGAAGTACATCTGGATATCTATACTCTGGGATTAATTTATAATATTGATATTACTGATGAGAATGAAATTAATATACTAATGACATATACAACCCCACTTTGTCCCTTTGGAGGTAAGATGCAAGAAGAATTAAAAACCGCTCTGTCTATACTAAATCCAAAAGCCATAAATATTGAACTTACTTTTACTCCATTATGGAAAGTCAGTGATGAATTAAGGGAGGCTCTTGGCATATAATTTAATTTGACAAAATTATCTAGAGTGGTATAATTTTTATATAATTATCAACTAATATAAATATGAATAAATTATCTAAAATAATATTAATTTCAAGCTTCTCTATACTGAGTGGACTTATTGTTGTTAAACATACTGTTACTGCTCAAGAAGAAAGTCTTCCTACTTCTCAAGAAATGCCTAATAGAAATAGAGATAATGCGAGAACACAGAAGCAAAATGTAGCACAAGATACCGTACAGACACAAGATACAAGTGGGGAAAACACTGCACAAAATCCAAGGCAAAGAGTAAATACTCAAGATAGTAGTCTAACTACTACACCACCTACAGATAGAAAAGATCTCAGATGTCAAAGCTATTTTGTACCTAGAATTAATAATCATCAGAATATATTTAAGTCAAAGTCTAGGGGAAGAATTGCCAAATATGACCAAGTCGTGACTAGATTAGAAAATATATCTACTAAATTAGTCGAAAAAGGAGTTGATATTACTACCTATAACTCTTATATTGCAGAACTAAAATCTAAAATCAATTCTTTTAATATAGTCAATGAAGAATATATAGCACTCTTAGAAGCTAATACCAATACAGAAACACTTTGTAATGATAGAGAGCAAATGTCTTCTCAAATAAAGATTAGAAAAGAAAAGTTACAATTAGTTATAGCTAAAGATAAGGAGATTAGAATGTATATCAAAGACACAATTATTGTATATTTAAGAAGCCTACAAACTCAGACAAATACTTCTGGTTTAGAATCATCTTCTACTCCATCTACCAATAATAACCGAGTATTACCACAACAATAAATAAAACTACTAATATGGATAATCAAGAATTAAATAGCAGTTCTAAATTAACCTCCTTTCCTGAAGAAGAAGCTACCCCTATTAGCAATATAGATACTAGCTCTAATAATGGGACACAAGTTAATAATCAGTCAGATAATATCTTAAATAAAGAAATTGTAACCAGGCCTCTATTGTGGGGAATAGTCGTGTTTTTAGTATTTTTCTCTTTTGTAATTGGAGCCGTGAGTGTGTATCGAATGTATCAGGTAGAGGATACATTTCAGGAGACTCTGATTGATGATAATTTTGGCCCTCCACCTATGCCTTGTGGAGATGGTGGAGTAGGGTGTGCTCTCCCTCCAGCTGATGTCCTTAGCTCAACCCCAGTAACGGGAGACACTATTAAAGAAGCAGATTTAATAGAGTCTGAAATAAAGTCTATAGACTCAGATCTAGAAGAAGATATATACTCAGATGAAGTGTTAGGATTATAAAGATACTTAATTTTATAATAAAATTTATCTAGAGTCAGTTATCAATATATAGTTTAGAATAAAATTAGGATGAGATATTTTATGATAACAGGAGCTACTGGTGATTTAGCTAAAACTAAATTGTATCCAGCTTTAGCTGAAATATTTTCTAATAATTATTATATTCCAGAAACACAATTTATAGGTGCTGGTAGAAAAGAACATAATCAAGAATATTATAGACAATTAGTACAAGATAGTCTATCCAAATTTTCAGGTAAATTAGATTTTATTCAAAAATTAGAATATGTTCAAATAGATTTTACTCAAATTGATACGATACATAAAATTTTTACTCAATACAATATTAAAGCAGGAGATGAAGTCATTTGGTATATGGCAATACCACCACAAGCCTTTGATACTGTAGTAGATACTCTGGCAGAGGTCAAAAATATTCATCAAAATATAAAGTATAAATTAGTTTTTGAAAAACCATTTGGTGCAGATTTAAAGTCAGCTAAAGCTTTGAATCATAAATTAGCAGAACATTTTCGAGAAGAAGAGATTTACCGAGTAGACCATTATTTGGGCAAAGAAACCATACAAAACATTTTGGCACTGAGATTTGGAAATAGTATGTTTGAACCTCTTTTGAATAATCATTATGTGGAGTCAATTCAAATTGATGTTTGGGAAGCAAAGGGAATAGATAGTAGAGCAGATTACTTTGATAAAACAGGAATTATTAAAGATATATTACAAAATCATATTTTACAGACATTGGCCTTAATTTCAATGGAAGCTCCAGTAGCCATGGAAGCAGAATATATCAGAGATGAAAAGCATAAATTAATCAAATCCTTGCGGCCAATTAATCCGCAAAATGTTATACTAGGACAGTATAGTGCAACGGAGGGCAATAGGGGGTATTTAGAAGAAGAAGGAGTAGCACCAAACTCTAAGACTGAGACATATGTAAAATTAACAACATATATAGACAATACTCGTTGGGAAGATGTCCCAATTTATATATCTACAGGCAAAAGGCTATCAGAAAATAAAGCAGAGATTAGAATATTTTTCAAACCTAGATTTAAGTACTTTGCACATAATGATGAGGGATGTAATCCACAACAAAATGAACTAGTTATTAGTATACAACCTAAAGAAGAGGTTTACTATACTGTGAATGCTAAATTCCCAGGCAAAGGAATGTGTATTCAGCCAGTAAAATTACAATTTACTTATGAAGAAGCTTTTGGGCAAAAAAGTCAATCTGCTTATGCAAGACTAATTCAAGATATCATAGACTCAGACCAGTCTCTATTTATAAGAGCTGATGAGATTGAAGCTGCTTGGAATTATGTAAATATCTTAATACAATCAGACAATATGAATCACCGGAAATTAATTAAATATTCAGCTGGTGCTCAAGCTTCTGATATTGTGGATAAGTATCAAGCATAAAATTTTTTATTATGTTATAATGATTAAGAGATATTAATTAATAATACATATATGCCTACAGAAAAAAAATATAACTTAGAAAAATACCATCAATTTTTAGTCAATCTAATTGCAGTTACTGTTATATCAGTATTCTCTTATACCACCTCTATGATTGTGGTAGCTTATCAAATGGGGGCATAAAAATTTAGGTTTTTAGTAAATACCCTAGACTAGATTGGCAACATAAAGCTACAGCCAAACCATCAGCTGCATCATCGGGCTTTGGTATAGATTTTAAACCAAGAATTGTAGCTACCATTTGTTGCATTTGAGACTTTGGAGCTTTCCCATAGCCAGTAATCGCTTGTTTTATTTGTAGGGGTGTAAACTCAAATAATTTTAAATTATGTAACTCTGCATTTAATAAAATTACGCCTCTAGCTTGAGCTACAGTGATTATAGTAGTTGTATTACGAAAGAAAAACAACTTTTCAACAGCGATAATATTAGGTTTATAAGTAGAGATAATCTCCTTTAAGCTACTATCTATAATAGAAAGTCTTTTAGCATCAGTTAAACTTGCCTCTGTGGTAATTACTCCATAATCTACTACATTAAAAACCTTAGATATACTGGTATCAATAATCCCAAACCCGGTGGTAGCTGTCCCAGGATCAATACCTAATATACGATAAGGTGAAACAATAGACATATTTTAATTAAAAGTAGTGGTCCAAATTTCCTCTACATCATCTAATTCCTCTATAATTTCAAGTAAATTATAGAATTTATCTTGTGTTTCTGAGCTAATTTCTATAGGAATATTTACTTTATATTCTTGATCTCTAGTAATCTCTTCAAACATCCAAATTACCGATCCACTAGCTCCTAGGCTACCACCATTTTTAGATAAAAGATGTCGTAAATCAGCTACAGTACGATTGGGGTTATCAGTATAAGTTTTGATTAATATTCCCACTCCATCAGGACCAAAAGCCTCATACATAATCACTTGTCCATTGGTATTGGCGGCTTTTTCCAAAATACGGGTAATATTATCTTTAGGCATATTAACTTCCTTTGCCTTTTCTAGAGCTAACCTTAACTCTGGATTCATAGCAGGGTCAGTTGAGCCTTTACGAGCAGCAATTTGGATCAATTTTACTACTTTAGAGAAATTTTGTGCCTTTAGCTTATCGGTTGCTGCTTTTTTATGTTTAATCTTGGAGAATTTATTATGCCCAGCCATAGCTTTATTATTACTTCATTAAATACAATTGTATCATAAAATTAGCTAATTTTCAAATGTAGGAATATATTTGCTGAGTTTATTATTAATTTTATTAAGGGTGTAGTGGAAAGAAAAAATCTCCCAGATTGTGGATGGGAGATTAGGGATTTATATGAAATGTCTTTCGAGCTTTTATTACTTCTTGGCGCATTTCATAACTAAGTTGCCGACATTTATTTTCACTTTCTTTTCCCACTTTAAGTTCTTTGAGACTTTGAATTTTAGTTATTTTATTACTAATTACATCAATACAATATATTAACTCAGAATATTTTACCTGTTCATTATATACTTTTCTTAGTAAGTAAAATATATTAATTGTATTAGAATTGCAAATTTTATAGAGTACCTCAAGATTTGTGATATCTTTCAATTCCTTAGTATAGATATTGCCATTATGGTCAGGGTAATAAATAATAATCCCATTACTATGGTGTGTTTTGAGATTTATTGATAACCAGCTTGCCATCAAATTATTAATTTGAGATATGACTATTGAATGTGTTTGCCCAGACTCTTTAAAGCCCATCATTTACTCTGCAAGGAACAAGGTCAATATTACCATATATTATTCTATATGACAACACTATATGATATAATACGAATATATGAGTAAAAAAATTGTAATTCTAGATAGTAATGCGGTGATTCATAGAGCTTATCATGCTCTCCCTCCCTTTAGTACGGCGGATGGTGTAATGGTAAATGCAGTATATGGGTATGCTAAACTTTTATTAAAAGTAATTAAGGATGTTAATCCAGACATTGTCTTGGCAGCCTTTGATGTGGCTGGGGATACATTTCGGCATCAACAATTTGAGGCTTATAAGGCAAATCGAGTGGCAGCAGATCAGGATTTGTATGACCAAATTCCATTAGTTAAAGAATTATTACAGGCCATAGATATCCCAGTTTTAGAGCTGTCTGGCTATGAAGCTGATGATATTATAGGTACTATTGCCGAGCAAACTCATAAAACTAGCAATGAATTAGTGATTGTAACGGGGGATATGGATACAATGCAATTAGTAAAACCTAGAATTTCAGTTTATACTCTGAGAAAAAGTATCAATGATACTATAATTTTTGATACTGAAGCTGTGATTGCGAAATACCAAATTCGCCCAGATCAGGTATGTGATTTTAAAGGGCTTAAGGGGGACCCCTCAGATAATATTCCGGGAGTTCCAGGAATTGGTGATATGCGAGCGGTGAATTTACTGAAGCGATTTGAGACCCTAGAGAATGTTTATAATTTTGTCGATAAGTATGAGAAATTTGATGATATAGACAAAGACAATAGAGAGGCATTTACTAAGTCTATTTTTGAGAACTTGAAGAATAATAAGGAACAGGCTTTTTTTAGTCGTGAATTAGCTACTATTATTACAGATGCACCAATTAGAGAGATTGTTAATGATTCACTTGACTACACTTTTCCAGTAGAGAAAGCTAAAGATATCTTCAAACATTTTGAATTTTATTCTCTAGTCAAAGAACTTAATACTCAATTAGAAAAATCTAATAATCATAAGGCTCAGGCTAGTTTTTTTGCTAATTCTGAATCTAATTTAGAAACTGTGTCTCAGAGTCAACCTAGTAAATATCTAGCTTTGAATAAATTGACTAATTTACCTCTGGCTATTTATACAAATCCAAATGAGTATGTAGTGATAGATTCTAAACTTCAAAAAGCTAAGATTACAGAGATAGAACTCAGGAATTTATTACACACAGAGCAAACTCTAATTTGTACTGATATTAAACCTATTATACGGGAATTATATCCAATTGAGCTCAAGGCTAACCTGCAAGATGTTATTTTGATGGCTTATTTGATTAACCCAGGAGAGAGACAATTATCCCTAGAGTCAGTATGTAATGCCTATGGAGTTAACTATAACTCTGCTCAACCAGAATTATGTCTACATCAGATATATCAGGTGATTCTAGATAAGATGAAAACACTACATATTGGAGAAGTCTATAATAAGATTGAGAGACCATTACTGCCAGTCTTGGCTAAGATGGAAGCTAAGGGGGTATTGTTTGATATTACTAAACTACAGTCTACTAAAAACTTTGTAGAAGATAAAATTTATAAGTTGACAAGAGATATATATTCTATCTCAGGAGAGGAATTCAATCTCAATTCACCAAAACAGTTAGCTGATATTCTATTCAATAAACTTAATCTTTCAGTCAAAGGAGTGAAAAAGACAAATGGAGGTAAAGTCTCTACCTCAGCTCAAGCACTGGAAGCTATGAGAGGTAAATTTGAAATTGTAGATTTGATTCTACAATACCGGGAAGTGGCCAAGCTCAAGTCCACCTATATAGATAGTCTACCTACTCTGATGGATAAAAATGGTAGAATTCATACCACTTATCAGCAAAACATTGCTGCTACAGGTAGGCTGTCCTCAGTAGACCCTAATTTACAAAATATCCCAGCTCGCAGTGAACTTGGGCGTCAAATTAAAAATTGCTTTGTAGCTCCTAAAGAGTGGACATTTTTAATTTGTGATTATTCTCAAATTGAACTAAGGTTAGCAGCACATCTCTCACAAGATAAGGCTATGTTGGATATTTTTAGACAAAATATAGACTTTCATACGGCTACCGCTCAGCGAGTTTATGGAGTTAAGGTAGAAGAGGTTACAAAAGAAATGCGAAGCTTTGCCAAAACTATTAATTTTGGTATTTTATACGGTATGGGAGCTACAAGTTTAGCTCAAAATCTAAAAATAAAGAGGGCCGAAGCTCAAATTTTCCTTGATAAATATCGCCAAGCCTATCCAGAGCTAAATGACTATATGGAATCTCTCAAGCAATTTGCCCGTAAGCATGGCTATGCCCAAACCGAATACGGACGAATTCGTGATTTATCTAATATAGATATAAGAAACCCAAGAAACCAGGCTCTTTTAGATAGAATTGCTGTCAATATGCCAATACAAGGTTTGCAGGCAGATATAATAAAATTAGCAATGATTCAAATTGATGAATATTTAGCTGACAGAGATGATATTTATATGATTTTACAAGTACATGATGAATTAGTTTTTGAAGTCAAAGTAGAGAAAGCAGAGATTTATAAAGACAAAATTCTTCATATTATGGAATCAGTATATAAAGCTACGATACCAATGAAAGTCGAAGCAGCGATAAAAAATTATTGGGGTTAATTAGTAACTTTTTCTTCATAAATACCAGTTTCGGTATTGATTCTAATTTTATCACCCTGATTGATAAACATAGGTACCTTGACCTCAAGTCCAGTCTCAACTTTTACTACTTTCATAGCTGCGTCAACGGTATTCCCTTTAATAGCAGGGACCGCTTCAGTTACTTCAAGTACAACTTTAGGAGGTAGATTAATAGTAATCGGGTCTCCATTATAAGTGATAATTTTGACTTTAGTTCCTTCTTGCAAATATCCAACCGTATGCTCACCCAAAGTCTCAAGGTCAAAGGCATATTGCTCAAAAGTTCGCTCATCCATAAAATGGTATTGCTCCCCGTCATTGTATAGATACTCAGCATAGGTCTCAGCAATATCTGCCTCAGCAAACATATCTGATTGTTTAAAATTACGCTCTTGAGTATTCTTAGTAATAAGATTTCTCATTTTAACGGTCAAGACAGATCCAGCTCGTCCTTTTTTGGATAATTGACTAAATAAAACTAAATAGGGATTATCATCCACTACAATAATTTTACCTTTTTTAATATCAGAAATTGAAAGCA
>JBMTTF010000004.1:0-21749 GCA_049449075.1 Minisyncoccia bacterium
ATTATCTATCTTAGAGCATAAAAATATAATTCAAAAAGTCAAAGATTTAAGAGATGATTTATTGGATAAACTATTATCTATAAATGGAGTAAGTCTAAATGGGGATAGAGACAATAGACTACCTCAGAATATAAATATCAGTATAGATAATCAATTAGCAGAAAAATTAGTGATTGCAGCCGACTTAGCTGGGCTTGCTATTTCAGCTGGCTCAGCTTGTCATAGTGGCGCTATGCAAGAATCAGCAGTGATTAAAGCTATTCATCCTAGTCATCCCGAGAAAGCTAAAAATAGTATTAGAATTTCACTTTCTCAATACACTACTAAGGATGAAATTAATGAAACCCATAATATTATTAAATCAATAATTTAAGACTTATGTTAAATATACTTATATCCATACTTATAGTAACCTTACCCTTTGAGATATTACAATTCTCCATAGCTGGTTTAGACATTAGAATACATCAAATTATTCTAGGCTTAATTATATTGGTTTTAATCCCTCAATTTTTCAAGCAAAATCCAATTACAACTATTTGGAGAAATATAATCTCTATCAATTGGTATTATAATAATATACATTTAGTTTTATGGTCATTGATATGGGTTGCTACTCTAATTGGAGGTATTCTTAATGGGGGCGATTTACAAACTACAATTATTAGAAATATAGTCTTATTAGGATATATTATAGTATTTTATACTATTTATAGATATCTTAATACTAGAGAAAGACTGTATAAAACTTTTAATTTAGTATTCATCAGTACAGGTATACTGATACTCATCGGCTTATATGAGGCTATAGCATTTCAATTAGGATGGAATAGTTTTCAAGTTTTTCCAGGTAGAGTAGATGCTCTTCTCCCTGAACCAAATTGGTTTGGAATGTGGCTAGCTATAGTTTATGCGATTGCTTTGCCATTAGCTTTTATGGCTAAAGGCTTTAAACAACAATTCTTGTTATGGTTCTTATTATTGGGAATAATCTTAATGTCTATTTTATCGGTTACTAGAGCTAGTTGGGTTGCCATTATATTCATTACAGGGATATATTTAATATATCAAGTAATTTTTGTTAGAAAATATATTCAACTACTAAATTTTGCTATAGTATTATTTGCAGTGAGTTTCGGAGCTGCTGGTATGAGTCAATTAGGACTTACTGACTTTAATCTAAAGGATAGATTGACATCTATAATTAGTCAAAATACAACTTATTATTATGAGATAGATGAGCAAAGTGGAGAACAGAAAGAAGTTACAGATATAAAAAAGGTAGAAAATAAAGATAATATTATAGTAGATCAGCAAGCAGATGTCAATGTAATCAGCAGGCGAGATGGATATATTAATGCAGGAGTAATTATTTATCGTAATATTTTTACAGGAGTTGGTTTGGCAGGATATGAGAATATAGTAGGGGATGGGTATAATACTAATAATATTTTATTAGCTATAGCTGTGGCTGGTGGCATATTTGCAATTACATTGTTCTTATCTTTTTTATATATTATTACAAAACAAGGATTCTTGATTATCAAAAATGAGTCTACTTTAGCGTCTATATTATTTGGTAGTATGTTGGCTGTTTTGATAACTGGAATGTTTAATGATAATTTGCTAATGGGATTTATCTGGCTTATATTTGGTATTATATCAGCAATCCCAGAAGTAGTATGGGCAGAGCAAGATAATAAGAACAAGAGATAAAAATATATATAATATTCTAAGTTATAAGATAGGGTATAGTTACAATATAAAATATCCCTACTCTTACTATATAAAATAAACAGAGTATAATCATTATTATACTCTGTTGTAGATATAAAAAATTTGATGTATAATAAATTTAGATCTAATATCTCTCCCCTTTTATAAATTCTTATCAAAGGCAGGCTAAATATTTATGGAGTTCTGTCTCCCTTTGGAGGGAGTACCCGTTTAGGGGAAGGGTGGATAGAATATAATCTATAAATCAATCTATACTACATTCAATTCCTCCTAACTGGTATAAAAATACCAATGTTATTCACCTTTCACTACCAATAATTAGATAGCAACCAATTAAACAGCATAAATATGCCAATAGTCCAAAAATTGCCCCTATTAGAAGACTTTTTACTTTTTTTGACTACTAGTAACTACTCTAAGGCTACAATTCATAATTATGAACGAGATTTATTAGTTTTTGAAAAATTCCTAAGTGATAATAATTTTGAATTTAATACTATAACCAAAAAAACGATTACCATTTACCAAGCAGATTTAATGGCCGAAGACAGACAGTTATTAAAACTAAATACTAATAAACCAAATAAACCTCTAGAACCGAAAACAATTAATAGAATGCTTACTAGTATTAGGTCATATTTTGTATACCTTATAGATAATGATGCTCCTTGCCCATTACTTCCTCAGCAAATCAAATTAATGAAGCTAGGTAAGTACAAATTACACTTGCCAGAACTAGAGACCCTGATCCAATTTATAGAAGCTCCTAGTCAATTAGAATCTAATAAATTTATAGGACTGAGGAATCAAACTATATTAGAATTAATTTTTGCCTCAGGAATGCGAATTTCTGAAGTTACACATCTGACAATGGAACAAATCAATCAAGATGATTCCAAAATCTTAATAAGAGGAAAGGGGAATAAACAACGTTTTGTTTATCTAACTCCAAGAGCTCAAAATATTCTTAATCTTTATCTAGCAGCTAGGTTAGAAATTATAAAACAAGCTCTCCCCTCTCAATATCAGACAGGGGAGTATTATGAGCAATTCAAATATGTATTTATCACCAAAAAAACTTTTGATACCCTAGATGAGCAAATCCAAGAGTATACACTCCCCTTTTCTCTACTCAACTCACATATTTCTGAAAATTATTTACAATCCAAAATAAAATCATATCGTTTATTACTGAATATCCCCTACCCTATCTCCGCTCATACCCTAAGGCATGGTTTTGCTACCTATTTAGCTGAGTCAGGAGCCAACCCAGCTGCTATTAAAGTCTTACTCGGGCATGAATCTTTAGAGACCACCACCAAATATGTACATGCCTCTGATAATTATGCAGAAGATACCCATACTAATTTTCATCCTCTTAAAAAATAGCTTTAAATTAAGTCTGGCAAAGTATCTAAATTATAGCAATTATCTATACTATACTCTCCGGATTTCCTGCGTTCTAACTGGGTAAGATAAGCTCCTGTTCCAAGTTTAATACCAATATCATACCCAAGAGACCTGATATAAGTCCCACTACTACAAGAGATATCCAGAGTCAGATAAGGATAGGTATATTCTAATATATCAATGCTAGTTATAGTCACATTACGCGCTGGTATATCTATATGCTCACCTTTGCGGGCTAATTCATACATTTTCCTGCCATTTATCTTGATAGCTGAATACATAGGTGGTATCTGGCTTATCTCACCAACAAAAGAAGCTACAATTTGGTCAATTTCTACCCTTGTAGGTATTTTTTGTATATTATACTCCTGTATTATACCCTCTTTATCATAAGTATCACTAATGTAGCCTAATTTTAGCTTAGTTCTATAGATTTTATTTTGTTTCATCAATTCTTGGCTTCTTTTTGTAGAATCTCTGCCCACTAATAAAATTAAAACCCCAGTAGCAAAAGGATCTAAAGTCCCAGCATGACCAATTTTTTTGATACCATAAAATCGTCGTAGTTTATTTACTACAGTATGTGAAGTAATACCAGCTGGCTTATTGATTGGGATAATCATATAGCTTATTGTAGCATAGAATTGGTGTAATATGAATCTCGCTATGAGCTAGTTTTTGTGGCCTACTTTTAGCGATAGTAGATCGCAGGACGGAGGTTGATTTGAACTAATTCTATTTTCTAATACTGAGTATAGATATAATTTTATTTTAAGCTAATCAATTAATAGGTAATTTAGAGATAAATTCAGCCCTATCTTTTTTATCTAAAGTCCACCACCATTCTACCCCCCAGACTAGTATAGTCACAATACCAGATTTTACGGCTAAGTTTAATAATTTTGAGAATCTATCTGGAGTTATAGTCTTCATCCATTTATTTTTATCAAACAATACTTTGTCTATAGCATCCCAAGGTTCTGCTTGTAACTCTGTTATCCAAATTTGAGCTTTATTCTCCTCAACAAATCTTATGTCTCTTCTAATTCTACTTAGTATTATATTATCAGGCAAATAAAACATATCAGGATACCAAACTTTACCAAACTTTTTGACACCTAATTTTGAATATATATCTAAGCCAACTATATCTTCTTTGAGAGCCCCTGAGAATGTAGTATCCCATGGTTTAAACCCATAGGTGATTAAACAATCCCTACTGTCTAAAGATTTTAATAGCTTTAATTCTTCATGATAAATTTTATCAACATCAAATCCAGCTTTACCCCAATTATTCTCCAAAGGTTCATTTTCAATTTGCCAATGAGAAATATTTGTATTTGATTTTAATTCTAATATACATTTTTCTGACCATTTTAAAACTTCTTTATTAAAGTCGTTAATTGGTATATTATCTAACCAATCTGGCCCATGTCTTTCTGGCCATCTAGGGTTTCTATAACCTATAACTGGAATAACTTTAATTTTATAATTATATATAATTTCTAACTGTTCTTTTATTAATGAGTAATCTATAATATCTTTTTTTACTTCAATCGTATCCCAGTAAATTGGTAATCTTATATATTCCCATGGATATGCTTCTAAAATAGATCTTAATGTTTGTTGCCAGTTTAAACCTATATCTTGACAATATTTGATACTAAAGGTAAATCCTAATTTCATAAAAATTTTTTTAGTTGTATACTATAGTAATTCATTTACTTGTATTATAACATATAAATATATAAGCTCTACGAAAATATAATCTTATTTAACACAAAAAAGCGCCATTTAGACGCTTTTTTATAAATACAAAGTAAAAACTTATTTTACTGCTTCTTTCAATTTCTTTCCTGCTTTGAATTTAGGAGTTTTGGTTGCAGCAATCTGAATCTTTTCTAAGGTTCTTGGGTTAACACCTTCTCTTGCTTGTCTTTGGGTTACTGAAAAAGTTCCAAATCCAGCTAAAGTTACAGTATCACCTTTAGAAAGAGTTTTGGTTACTACATCAAGGAAAGCTTGAAGTACAGCCTCAGCATCTTTCTTTGAGGTTCCAGCCATCTCAGATATTGCTGACACTAATTCTGCTTTAGTTGCCATCTACACACACCCCCTTTCTCATATTGTTTAAGTTATTATTTTTTAGTTGGATATATTTATCCTATGTTCATCATATAGTATATATGCTGAGTTGTAAAGGTTTTTTATCTAGCATAGTCAATAATACGAGTCTCTCGAATCAAAGTTACCTTTATTTCTCCTGGATATTTTAATTCTTCTTCTATCCTGAGAGCAATCTTACGAGCCATTTTTTTGGCTTGTATATCATTAATTTTATATGGAGTAACAAATACTCTAATCTCTCTTCCAGCATTGATAGCATAGCTGCGGTCTACTCCATAAAAAGTATTAGTAATTGACTCTAATTCTCCTAATCTTTTGATATAGTTATCTACAGAGTCTCTTCTTGCACCTGGTCTGGAAGCTGAAAGTGCATCCGCAACTTGTACAATTCTTGATTCTATAGTTTCATAAGGATATTCTTCATGGTGAGATTGCATAGCCTTGATAACCTCTTCTTTCATGCTATATTTATTCAAAATATGCCTTCCAATTTCAACATGAGTCCCTTCTACCTCATGATCTAGAGCTTTCCCAATATCATGGAATAAACCACCCATTTTTGCCACCAGAACATTAGCTCCTAACTCAGCAGCAATAGCCCCAGCTAAATGAGCTACTTCCACACTATGCATCAAAACATTTTGTCCATAACTAGTTCTAAATTGTAATCTACCAAGAATATAAGTTAACTTAGGATCTATACCTGTAATACCAGTATCATATAGAGCTGCTTCGCCCGCTTCTTTTATATTTTGCTGTACTAATTCTTTAGATTTTGCTACAAATTCCTCAATCCTTGCTGGCTGTATTCTTCCATCTTCAATCAAAGCCTCTAGAGATAATTTAGCAATATGTCTACGGATAGGGTCAAAACAAGATAAAACGATGCTATCTGGACTATCATCAATAATTACTTGAACACCAGTAGCATTTTCTAAAGCTCTAATATTACGACCCTCTTTACCAATAATTCGTCCTTTCACTTCCTCACTTTCAATAGCTACAGTAGCCGTGTTAAATTCAGCAGACTGTCCCTGAGAATATTTTTGCATAGCTAAAACCATAATGTTTTTAGCTTTTTGCTCTAGCTGATTTTTACGAATCCCTTCTAATCTCTCGATTTGTAGTAATAATTCTTCATGAGAAGTTTCTTCTACTTTGTCTAATAACTCAGTCTTCGCTTGATCAATACTCAAACCAGCTATTGTGCTGAGATTTTCAACTTGTTGTAGTTTCAAATCTTCTACCTCACGGTATAATTCTTTAATTTTTTCTCCTTTACCTTTAAGCTCCTGACGATTTTTTTCTAATTCTTTACTCTGTTTTTCTAAATCTTTTTCTCTTCTGAGGACACTTTCTTCTAATAAAACAGCTGTTTTACGAATTTCTGAAGCTTCTTGTCTAGCTTTATCTTTCATAGACTCTGCTTTTTTTTCTGCTTCTTTTTTTAATTTGGCTGATTCTTCCTCGAATCTAGTTTGTAGTGATTGAATTTGAGCTTCTTTTGCGTCGATAGATTTCCTCACAATATATAGTCTTAGACCATATCCTATCCCAATACTAACGAATGAGCTTAATCCAAACCACAATAATGATATTGTAGTCATAGAATATTTTATAATCAATTAAATGTATATTTCTTATACTCTTTTAGTATAGCATAAATATACAAATTATGTATAGTATATTCTATTCCACTATAACAGATTCATACCAATACTTCCCTTGCATAGTTCCATCATAACTCCATTCTTTATCTCCAGTATTGACAAATAATAATTTTTTTATAGATTGTTCTCCATGAATAGGTTTTATAAAAAATCTATTCATACTAGCATATTTACCACAAATTAGAGTAGAGTCTTTGACTTTAGTGTCCTTTGCAATTATACTATATCGGTTATTTTTCTCCTCTATTGTACATACTTGTTTCTGTTTATCATCTAGTATCTGTGAATTGATAATCTCAGGTATATTACTAAATCTCAGATTATCTTCTATATCTATGATTTCAATATATTGCCCTAATTCTTTAGCTTCATTAAAATGATGTAAATAAACTGTGTTTACAGTACCTCCATTTTCTGGTGGTGTTACAGCTATAAACTTCTCCTTGTCTATCAAACTTATAACTTCGTAAGAAAATGCTATACCTAATTCTTTGGAGTAATAATAATCTATTACATTACCATTTTTTGATTCAGGTAATTTAGATTGTAAATTATTAGGTATTGATTGACGAACATAAGAATAATCAAGGTTGCGTTCATTATTCTGTTCACTTGAGATACTAGTAGTTGTAGTATTGGTTGAATTAGAATTAAACCTAAAGACACCATTATTTACAATTACATAAATAAGTAATATAAATACAATAACAATTCCTATTACTATCCCCCCTATAATAAGATATTTTTTAGACATGATATTTATTTTATTATTAATATACTAATATATATTACTATATATTAGTATATTAATTTTGTAAAGACTATCTTTCTGTATCAAAGCCTGTTCCCGCTGGAATTAATCGTCCTATGATGACATTTTCCTTTAAGCCTCTTAGATGATCTTCTTTTCCAAATAAAGCAGCTTCTATCAATACTCTTGTAGTATTTTGGAAAGATGCAGCAGATAGGAAGCTCTCAGTATTAAGGGCTACTTTAGTAATACCTTGTAATAGAGGGTCAACTTGAATTTTATCTTCTTTAGCTTCAATCTGAATATTAAACTCTAATAATTGATCTCTAGTTATAGTTTGTCCTTTTAGATAATTAGATTTACCTGGTTCAGTAACCATATATCGGGATGTCATTTGCCTAACAATCATTTCAACATGTTTAATAGCAATCCCAGCCCCTTGAGAATTATAGATTTCTAGGATTTGTTGAATAATATATTTAGTCAAAGTCTCAATTCCAGCTTGTTTATATAGTTTTTCTAAATCAAGATGTCCTTCAGTTAGAGCTTGTCCTATAGTAATTTTATCTCCAACCTTAACAATTACTATATCTACAATAGGGTCAGCTACAATTTCTTTAATCTCAGCTTTAGATTTAACAGCTTTAGCAGAGTCAACTTTAATTTTAATTCTAACTTCTCCAGCTGTTTCCAATACATCTACTACCACTCCATTTACTGGCGACATAATAGCAGGAGTTTTTGGATTACGAGCTTCAAAAACCTCTTCTACTCTAGGCAGACCTTTGGTTACATCTGCAGCTCCAGCTGAACCTCCTTGATGGAAAGTACGCATAGTCAACTGAGTAGCCGGTTCTCCAATTGCTTGAGCAGTTACAATTCCTACCGCTTCTCCAATTTTTACTAACTCATTTCGCCCGAGGTCAATTCCATAACAAGATTGACAAACTCCACGAATAGTTTTACAGCTAACAAGACTTCTAATTCGGACATTATCTATTCCTGACTCATCTATAAGCTTAGCTTGCTGATGAGTAATTATTTCACCTTCCTTTACGATAACATCTTTAGTCTTAGGATTGATAATATCCTCTATAGCTTTTCTTCCAAATAAGAAATTATCAAAACTATCACCTGCATATTCAGCATCAGTTCTAGATAATAATAATCCCTCAGTATCACCACAATCTACTTCTTTTACTACAATATCTTGATTTACATCCACTAATCTTCTAGTCAAATATCCAGAAGTAGCTGTTTTAAGAGCTGTATCTACAAGTCCCTTACGAGCTCCATGAGTTGAAATGAAATATTCTAATTCTGATAATCCTTCTAAGAAACTTGAAGTGATGGGAGTCTCAATAATTTTTCCAGACGGAGAAATCATCAATCCTTTCATTCCAGCTATCTGAGTTAATTGTCCCCAAGATCCTCTTGCTCCAGAATCAATCATTGAGAATACAGGTCCTTTTTTATCTACTTCAGATTTTACTAAATCACCAATATCAATAGAGGTTTTACTCCAAATATCTATAATTTGAGCATATCTCTCTTTTTCAGTTAGAAGTCCGTCTGCAAATTGATTGGTGATTTCCTCCACACCATCTTGAGCATTTTTGATCAATTTTACTCTTCCATTAGATACAGTAAAGTCACTGATAGCCCAAGATAATCCAGATCTAGTCATTTCTTCAAAACCAAATTTCTTAATTCTATCTAATAATTCCCCAACTTCTGGTTGAGAGAATGAATATAAAGCTTTATTCAGAATACTCTTAAGTTGTTTTTTACCAACAACTTCATTGATATAGTCGAAGCCATCAGGCAAAATTTCATTAAATGAGATTCTACCTACTGTTGTTTTGATGATTTCTCCATTAAGTTTAGGTTCTTTTCTAATCTCTACTAATTCTCTTAATGCAATTTGTCCATGATCATATGCCACTATGGTCTCATCAAAGTTTTTGAATACTTTAATATCTCCTTTACTATCATCTACAATAGTAGTGTAATAAATCCCCAAAACCATATCTTGAGATGGAGCAGAAGAAGGGCTACCATCAGAAGGTTTCATAAGATTATGGTCAGAAATCATCAATTCTCCAGCTTCTCTTACAGCCTCTTCTGATAGAGGTACATGCACAGCCATTTGGTCACCATCAAAGTCAGCATTAAATGGACTACATACCATTGGATTTAATTGAATAGCTTTACCTTCAATTAAAACTGGTTTGAAAGCTTGAATACTCAATCTATGTAAGGTAGGAGCTCGGTTTAACAAGACATATCTATGCTCAATGACTTCATCTAAAATATCCCAAACAATATCAATCCCCTGCTCAATAAGTCTAGTAGCACTTCTAATATTATGAGCTAATTCATCCTCTATCAAACGATTGATAATAAATGGTTTAAATAATTCTAAGGCCATAGTTTTTGGGATCCCACACTCATTAATCTTAAGATTAGGTCCAACTACTATTACAGAACGAGCAGAATAGTCTACTCTTTTTCCAAGTAAATTTTGTCTGAATCGTCCTTGTTTCCCTTTCAGAGAATCAGCCAAAGATTTCAAAGCTCTTTTTTGTCCAGTTGAGGCGACTGTAGTAGATTGTCCTTTTCTCATTGAATTATCAATCAAAGCATCTACTGCCTCTTGTAACATTCTTTTTTCATTACGTACAATAACTTCAGGAGCTCTTTGAGACATCAATTTCTTAAGACGATTATTTCTATTGATTACTCTTCTGTATAAATCATTTAGATCTGATGTAGCAAATCGTCCTCCATCTAAAGCTACCATTGGACGTAAATCTGGTGGGATAACTGGAAGATGAGTTAGGAACATCCATTCAGGTCTCACTTCAGCTTGATGTAAACCTCCCAAGAATCTAATTTTCTTCATTATTTTTTGAGCTTTTGCACCATCAGCAACTTCTAATTCTTTATCTAAATTAGCTAATTCAACCTCCAAATTAATACCACTAAAAATTTCTCTTAAGACAGTAGATCCAGTCGCAGCTTTAAATACAGGTGCAAATTTCATAGACATTAATCTATAGTCAATTTCTGAAATAATATTCCATTTTTCAAGTGTATTAAGGAAGTCTAAGTTCTGTTGCTTAGAGTCAAACATTTCTTTTAGAGCCTCTTCGCTATCGTTCCCAGTACTAGTCAAATCTTTAAGTTTAGATTTATACTCTGCCTCTACTTGTTTTATATAATCTTTTTTGAGATGCTCATCAACTTCAGTAATAATATAGCTAGAGTAATACACTACTTTTTCTACATTAGCTAGAGTTTGGTCTAGAACCAAAGCAATTCGACTAGGAATATTTCTTAAAAACCAAATATGAGCAATAGGTACCGCAAGCTCAATATGTCCCATTCTTTCTCTTCTAACAGAAGCTTTAGTAACTTCTACACCACATTTATCACAGATGATTCCCTTATATCGAATTCTTCTGTATTTTCCACAAGAACATTCAAAGTCACGGACTGGCCCAAAAATCTTCTCAGAAAACAATCCATCTTTTTCAGCTTTTTGAGTACGATAGTTTATAGTTTCAGGTTTAGTAACCTCTCCATGAGACCAAGATAAAATATCCTCTGGAGAAGCTAAATTTAATTGTATAGAATCAAAGTCAACCACATTCATAGATATGGTCTCTGGAGTATTGTTAGGGGTAAGTTGATTATTCATAGAGATATCTTATTAAATGATGATTATTCTTGAGGTGCTTCTACGAGTGTTTTGGCATTTTTCAATTTTACATTGATACCAAGTCCTTTTAATTCATTTACCAATACATGGAAAGATGATGGTATATATGGAGCTTGAATTTTCTCACCTTTGATGATAGATTCATAGGCTCTTGAGCGCCCAATTACATCATCAGATTTGATAGTTAGCATTTCTTGTAACATATGTGCAGCTCCATAACCTTCGAAAGCCCATACTTCCATTTCTCCTAGTCTCTGACCTCCCATCTGTGCTTTTCCTCCAAGAGGTTGTTGAGTAATCAATGAATAAGGTCCAGTTGATCTCATATGTAATTTATCCTCAATTAAATGGTTTAATTTCATCACATACATAACTCCAACAGTTGTTTTATCTCTATATGCTTCACCGGTCTTACCATCATAAAGTTGAATTTTCCCATCTTCTGGTAAACTAGCTTCTCTCAAAAGCTCCTTGATTTTATCCATACTAATTCCATTTAAAGCAGGAGTAGCAACTTTCATTCCAAGAGCAGCAACAGCAAGCCCTAAGTGAGTCTCATAAACCTGCCCTAGATTCATACGAGAGGCAATTCCAAGAGGAGTCAATAGAATATCCAAAGGCATTCCATCAGCTGAGAATGGCATATCTTCTTGAGGTAGAATTTTAGCAATAACCCCCTTATTCCCATGCCTACCAGCTAATTTATCTCCAACACTAACTTTTCTTAAATGTACTACACTAACCTGAACTCTTTTGATAACACCACTAGGAAGTTTATCTCCATTAGCTCTAGTAAATATCTTTACTCCAACAACTTTCCCTTGATGACCATTAGGCATCTTGAGAGAAGTATCCTTGACCTCTCTAGATTTCTCACCAAAAATTACTCTCAATAATCTTTCCTCAGCAGTAAGGTCAGTCTCACCCTTAGGACTAATTTTACCAATCAAAATACTCCCAGCTTTAACAGTAGCTCCGATTCTAACAATACCCTCAGCATCTAAGTCTTTCAATCTTTCTTCAGAAACATTAGGAATATCTCTAGTAACTTGCTCTTCTCCAAGACGGGTATCAGATACATCAATTGAAAAATCTTCAATATGAACAGAAGTAAAGACATCTTCCTTCACTAATCTATCTGAGATAATAATAGCATCCTCAAAGTTATTCCCTTCATAGGACATAAATCCTACTCTCAAGTTTTGCCCCAATGCCAATTCCCCATCTTGCATAGAAGACCCATCAGCTAACAAATCCCCTCTTTTCACCTTTTGTCCTGGGATACACTTTATCTTTTGGTTAACACTAGTAGATTGATTAGAGTTTAAGAATTTAGTAAGATCAAATCTAGTTCTTTGTTTAGATTTAGCATATTCGAATACAATATGAGAAGCATCAGCTTCAATCACAACACCATCTTCAGGAGCCAAAATAAGCTGCCCACTATAAATAGCAGCATCTTTTTCCATACCAGTTCCTACCATAGGAGAGTCGCTTTTAATAGACGGCACTCCCTGCTTTTGCATGTTTGAACCCATCAAAGCTCTAGCAGAGTCATTATGTTCTACAAAAGGAATCAAAGAAGTAGATACAGAAATTAATTGTTTTGGAGAAACATTAATAAATTCAATATCATCTCTATCAGCCACAATAACATTACTATCTTTACGAGAAATAATTCTGTCATTTTGAATCATTCCATTCTCATCAATATCAACCACAGCAGAAGCAATAAGATAATTTTTTTCTGTAGCTGCATCAAAGTAAACAACTTCATCAGTCACTCGTCCTTTTACAACCTTTCTAAAAGGAGTTTCCAAAAATCCATATTCATTAATATGAGCATAAGTAGCTAATTGCCCAATCAAACCAATATTAGGACCTTCAGGAGTAGCAATCGGACAAATTCTACCAAAAGAAGTAGGATGTACATCGCGAACCTCAAATCCAGCTCTATCACGAGCAAGCCCATTAGGCCCCAAAGCAGAAACTCTTCTCTTATGTTCTAATTCAGACAAAGTATTAATCTGATCCATGTATTGAGATAATTGACTAGAAGAGAAAAACTCATGAATAGCAGCCACCAACGGACGAGCATTAATTACACTAGTAGGAGTAATACTCTCAGGATCAGCCGTACTCATTCTATCCTTAATAATCTTCTCCATACGAGCAAAACCAACTCTAGCTCTCTCTTGCACCAACTCCCCAATCAAACGGACTCTTCTATTGCTAAGATTATCAATATCATCAGGCATAGCCTCAGGAGTATTATTAAGCCTTAGAATCTCTTTTACAATCATTATAAAATCTTCCACTTGTAGAACTCTATGCTTTGGCTCTTCACTAAGATTAACACCCAATCTAGAATTCACCTTATATCTTCCAACCTTTCCAAGATCATAACGACTGAAATTAAAGAACATACTCTCAATTAATTGCCTCGCATTATCATCAGTAGCTAAATCACCCGGTCGAATTCTTCTATACACTTCCACAAAACCAGATTTCTGATCTTTAGCAATATCCTTATTAATAGTCTCTTTAATAAACTTTATTTTTCCAGTATCAACATCAGCAAAAGTAGAAATAAGGTCATTATTCTTCCCCAAACCAAAAGCTCGAAGCAAAGCAGTCAAAGCCACCTTTCTTTTTCTGTCAATTTTCACCCACATTACACCCGCTCCATCAGTCTCAATCTCAATCCAAGCCCCACGAGTAGGAATCAGTTTAGCTCCAAAGAATCTCTTATCACGAGTAATATTCTCAGTAAAGAAAACCCCAGGAGAGCGTAAAATCTGAGCAATAATAACTCTCTCAGTTCCATTAATAATAAAGGTCCCACGCTCAGTCATCATAGGTACATCACCTAAGAAAACTTCCTGAGTAGTTTTCTTTTTAGTCTCATTATTAATCAGAGTAATCTTAGCTCTAAGCGGAGCTTCAAAAGTAATATTTTTAGCTCTAGACTGTACCTCAGAAAGCTTCGGCTCATCTATTCTATAACCTTCAAATTCTAATCTATATTCGTTTCCAGTCCAATCCACTACAGGATAATGCTCCTCAAATAAATCTTTTAAACCCTCCTGCAAAAACCATTTATAAGAAGTTAATTGTGGCTCAATCAAATTGGGCAATTCCAAGTCCACTGATTTTTTAAAGAAAACTCTCTGATTTTTTGACATATGCATTCTGTTATCTAATAAATACCAAAGAAAATAAGTTAAGAATAAATACTCAAGATAGCACTAATAAACAAAAAATAAGCAATGGTTATCCCGTTACTTTAGAATTTACTAATTACTGATATCTGTATTATCATCAAATTTGATAATATTTATACTTAATATGAACTATCTCTCATTACTCATCCATTCTTTTAATAATACTATAAAAATACAATATAGTCAATACATTTGATTATATACACCGGTTTAGATTAATATTAATGATTGGATATAAAATTATTCAATGCAGTCTTTGCTGTTTGGCTTTCAAAAATTGCAGTATGACCCCCAGGTATTTCAACAAATTTACTAGCCATACAATTATCACAATTTACTATCTCATTTTTAAATGTTGGCCAAGAATGCAGCTGAATCGCTGAATCAGCTAATCCTTGTACAAACAATATATCTGATTTAAAACTATCATTATAATTTAATAATGATCTCTGAGAATATGCATTTGGATTTGCAGATGTAGATCCATATTCATTTCTCAAGTTATCGCAACTATAACTTGCTTGAATTTTCCCACTTTCCTCTAACTGACATCTATAAAGTAAATCTAAAGGTCCTGGTGCATTTGCAATTACCCCGTTTGTTTGATGCATTGTGTTAAGACGAGTAACTAAATATCCCCCTTGTGAATGTCCTGCTAAAAATATTTTGTTAACTGTAATACCTAAGTCTTGACTTGCTTGATTCTTTACCCATAGCAAAGCAGCTTCTGCTTGTTTTATATTATCACCAAAAAGAATATTCCGTTGAGGATGGGCTACACTAACAAGCATCATATTTTGACTATCTAGAAGGTTTTTAAATTCAGTAAGAGTTCTGTCAGCAGCAGTCAATATAGCATCATCACTTTCTACAGTCCCATGATAAGTAATCAGTACATCCACTTCATTAATACTTGGTTTATCAATAATAACATCCACATTGACTCCATTATAATTAATAGACCTTGTTGTTTTATAAGCTGTAGAGTCATTGGTTACGGGAGCTATGGTTATAGGAGATGATGTCTGATTTAGCATTAGTTTTTTTATACCAGTATTATTATAAAACAATACTAAAAGCAATAAAAGCACTATAAATCCTATAATAAAAGCTAATTTATTATCCATTTCTTGATTTAATTAATTGAATGTTGCTTGAAAAATTCCCATATTATATCGGTAGCTACTATATCCTCACTTTTTATCCCATTTGTTACTTCTGAGTATTGTCTGCCGCTGGTTCCAGGCCAAGTATGACCTCCTCCTTCAACAGTGTATAGAATAACCTCATATCCATCCTTACAATTTTCATACTCTTTTTTTTGTATTGTTGTCCCATCATCTGGAGCTATATCCGGTTCTTGGGAAATAATTGGGGATAATGAACAACCATTATGTTTTGCCCAAAATTCAATTGTATCAGAGGCTGATAGAACCTTCCCTAATTTTCTATTCCCAAAGGGCCCTACAATATCCCCTCCTTTATAAGGCATTATAGAGTCATCCAAACCATTAATTGCTAATACTGAAATTGGTTTTGTTGGCAAACATCCTGGATAAAAATTTTGAGAGATATTACCCGTAACAGGAGCCACTGCAGCTATTTTAGTAGATAATTCACATGCAAGACGATAAGACATCATTGCCCCGTTTGACATTCCTGTTACATAAACACGATTTGAGTCTACATTGAATGTATTTGTGGCATAATCAATTAATGCAGATATAAAACCGACATCATTAATATTTTCTGTATGAGCACGATGCCTAGTTTCTCCGCTACCTCTTCCATCATTCCAATTATTCTCAACCCCTTCTGGATAAATTACAATAAACCCTTCACTATTGGATAAAGTATTGAGTTGTGTTAGTTCCATTATACTTTTACTGCTTCCACCACCACCATGTAATGCAATTATAAGAGGTGATAAGGTATTGTTATCATATGAGGTTGGGATATGGATTGTATAAGTCCTGACTAAACCATCATATTGAAAGGTGAGGTCATGATCTCCTGCACCCAATGTATCAACTGTAGAAGGTGAATTCAAAGTAGATTTATTATTAGTAACAGCAAATAGAACAGTTATACCCAGCAGTATTACTATAAATATTAATATTTTTTTTATATGCATATGATTAGGATTAAAAATTTCTAAACTAAAACAATAATAACATTTACATATTATCATTTCTATGATTAAAATATAATATATATTTTATAATCAATCTAGGGAAATTACTTGTGACCGAACCCCTTGAGTAATCTGCCTCAGTGGCATATTACTATAATCTGTGCTCCCGCAGGGGTTCGAACCCCGAATGACGGTTCCGAAGACCGTAGTGATATCCAGTTTCACCACAGGAGCAAAATAGCAAAATATTAGTAGCCTCGACGGGATTCGAACCCGTGTTACCAGGATGAAAACCTGGCGTCCTAGACCGGACTAGACGACAAGGCCAATAAAAGTATAGTGAATTATAACAAAATTTTTATAGTAGGTCAAATTTTTACGGGCATCTTTGCTTTGATGTCCTCCTTTGGAGGAGGTGGAACAAAGTACCGGTGGTGGACTGCGTAAGCAGGACGGGGTGGAAATACACTTTATCCACCCACTCCCCTACTACAATATCCTATTGATGCTTTACAAAAGTCAAAGCCCAACCAATTTTACCACCACGACCAGTTCGTCCAATTCTATGAATATAATCCTCCTCAGTTCTTGGCAATTCATAATTGACAACATGAGTAATATCCCCAACATCAATCCCACGAGAAGCCACATCAGTACCAATCATAATCCAAGCCTCATTGTTTTTGAATTTCTTCAAAGCAATTTGCCTATGCATTTGAGTTTTATCACCATGAATAGACTCCACATCAAAACCATGCTGTTGCAAATCCTTATATAAATTCTCAACCGCCATCTTAGTCTCACAGAAAATAAGCACTTTTTTAACCTCATCTTTATTCAAGATATCCATTAATAAGTCCATCTTATTATCATTACGAGTCACAGGCACAATATCTTGATGAACATTGTTACTAGCTACATTATTAGATAGCAGCACACTAACAGGATTCACAAGGAAAGTCTCCATCAATTGTTTAGTCTTACCCTCCGTAGTAGCAGAGAAGAATAATTTTTGAGTCTCCTTAGGCAATAATTCCAAGATATATCTAATCTCATCAATAAATCCCATATCCAACATTCTATCCACCTCATCCAAGACAACAGTAGAAAAAGTACTCATATCAATAGCCTTACGGTTAATCAAATCCTTGAATCTACCAGGAGTAGCAATAATAAATTGATTATGACGAGACAAACGGAACATTTGCTTACGAATAGGAGTACCCCCAATACAAACCGTACTGTAGATATTCTGTCCACGATTTGTTATTTTATGAAGTTCCTGTTCAATTTGTAAAGCTAATTCTCTAGTTGGAGCTAATATGACAGCTGATTTTTTAGAATCCAAAGTCATATTATGCAAAAGAGGTAAAAGGAAAGCCAAAGTCTTACCAGTACCAGTCGCAGCAAGACCAATAATATCCTTACCTTCCATAATAGGCTTAATCGACTGATCTTGAATCGGAGTAGGAGTAATCATACCCTTTGCAGTCAAAGCCTGTTGAATCCAATCAGCAAAACCAAAGTCAGCAAAGGTATGAGAAATCACAACCTCAGCAGCTGGAGTAGGTTTTGCAACCTTTACAAATAAAGACTGGTCCAATTGCTTAGGTCCAGATTTTCTTCTACCATATCTACCTCCGCCTCCAGAACCACCAAATCGTGACCTAGAACCAAAAGAACTGTTAGAAGAAAAATTATTATTATATCTATTAGAAGAATTAGAGCGATTAGAAAATCTGCTACTACTATTATTAGAGTACGCCATATAAAATATGTTTAAAAAATATGATATGGAATATAGATACCAATCATATACATACTCAGTATAAACGACATCTATGACCACATTAGCTAGTATAGTATCATATGACTTTAAATTTGTCAAGCTTTGATAACAGCAAAACTTAGATAGTAGTAACTTGGTCCTCCTTTGGAGGAGGTGGCACGGAGTTCCGGGTTTGGACATAGATTAAAGTATAACCTACTAATAGTTTAAGTGTTTTTCTTTAACTTATATACAAAATCCCCCAAGCAAAAGCTGGAGGACTATTTAGAAGCACGAATTTTTCAGGAAGATATTTCAGGTAATATCTTCCTTCTCATTTCATCTGGAGTAGCTTCTCTCCATGTATGTATACACTCTGGTCGACTCATATCAAGTTGCTTCATATATCCATCAGGATCTGAATGTAGCATAGGCAAGCTATTATTGATAATCTTACCTTCAGGAGTCATGATTTTAATCACTATGTACACAAATGATTTTGCAATGCATTTTAATATATATCACGATATTGTTTTTTTATCAATATTTCCAGGCGACAAAGAGATGTATTTCTATATACTCAACAATAATTTGTATTATATCCTAAAATTAACTATAATGGGTATAGTTAATAATTTAAATCTATGACATTAAATCCAAGAACAAAATATCTTCAAATAGCATTCAATAGAGACAAAAATATTGTTAGTAACATGGTAAGAAGCTTACCGAAATCAGAAAATTTAATTCTTGAAGCTGGAACAACTTTTGTAAAAGAGTATGGAACAGAATCTATTACAATTCTAAAGAACACTTATTATAATCAGCATAGACAAGACATATATTGTGTTGCAGATTTAAAATCAATGGATAGAGCTGAAAGAGAAGTTCAAGAATTTGCTAGCGTTGGAGCTAATGCTATTACTTGTCTCGGACTTGCACCTATTGAGACGATAGATTTATTCATAGAAGAATGCGCCAAGAACAATATAGATTCTATTATTGATATGATTAATGTTCCCTACCCATTTGAGATAACCCAAAAATTTAAAAAATTACCTAAAATACTTCTTCTTCACAGAGGAGTTGACGAAGGTCACAATAAAGAAAAGCCAATGCCTTATAAAGAGATTCATAGAATCAAAGGTACATATAATAATTTAATGATTGCAATTGCTGGTGGAGAAAATCAAAGAGAAGTGAGGCGAACTTTTTTTAATGATGCTGACATTTCTATTGTATGGAAAGAATTAGCAGAAAACTCTAATTATACTAAAAGTATAGTGGAAAACTATCTAAAATTTACTAAATAATATGAATGATAAACTAGCCTGGTCAATTATAGGTATTACATTTGTGATTAATATTGTATTGAGTTTAATATCTGGCATAATAATTAAATATTTACTTAACAATAAAGTAAAAAACTTTTCACAATTAAAAAACTTAAATAAAAAGAATGGCAAAGATTTTATCTCCCTTTTCACTAATTCTAATACTCTTACCTCTCTGTATAATCTAGCTTTTGGAGATAATAAAAATCTAATTGAAGCTTATTCCATTAATAAAAAATCTATTCCTAAGATTGAACTATCTAGGAAAAAGAAATTTTTACATATTGCTCTTAATAGTACATTAGAAGAATCTGAAAGAATAGCTCAAAATATTAATATCAAAGAAAGAGTTTTGGTAGAAGTTGGTACTCCTTTGATTAAGGTCTATGGAATAAAAGCTATAACCACAATCAAAAATGCTTTACCAAGAGGATCCTATATAATAGCTGACTCCAAATGCTCTGATATGGCAGAAAAAGAAGTTCAACTCATGTCTCATGCTGGTGCTAATGCTGTTACTTGTCTTGGAATATCTTCAATTGAGACCCTAGATATTTTTATTGCTAAATGCGAAGAACACAATATAGATTCTATGATAGATATGATGGGTATAGAATCTCCTTTAGAAAAATTAAAAGAACTAAAAAAATTGCCTAAAGTTGTAATTTTACATAGAGGAGTTGATGAGACAAATATATCTAAATTTAAACTTTTACCTTATTATCAGATAAAGCAAATCAAAGGAGCTTATAATGATGTTTTGATAGCTGTTGCTGGTGGTGACACTCTAAAAGAAATAGAAAGTTCAATCTTTAATGGGGCGGATATTATTACTGTTTGGAAAGATTTTTATAGTTTCAAGAAAGATGAAAATAATATAGTAGATCAATTCTTAAAACAAATAAAATAAAGATATAATAACAATCTATTTATCTAATTGTTTGCTTAGCGATTGAATTCCTTCCATTACTTCTACTGGCAATGCAAATATTACTGTCTTTGATGGATCTGGATTAATCTTTTCTATAGTCTGCAATGTTCTCATAGATATTCCACCTGGGACAGAACTAAGTACCTTAGCTGCCTCCGCTAATCTTTCTGAAGCTTGATACTCTCCTTGTGATCTAATTATTATAGCTCTTCTTTCTCTTTCTGATTCAGCTTGTTTTGCCATCACTCTTTTCATATCTGCTGGCAACTCTATATCCTGAATTTTTATATCTGTAACATGAATCCCCCAAGATTTTGTAGCTCCAGACACAATATTTTGTATTTCTTCAGCAATTTTTTCTCTTTCAGATAAAAGAGCATCTAATTCTATTCCTCCTGTCACATCACGAAGAGCAGCTTGTGCATATTGTGAGATAGCTAATGTATAATTTTGAATATTCAATATAGCATTTTCAGCTGATTCTACTTGAAAGTAAACTACCGCATTAATCCCAACTGGCACATTGTCCTTAGTAATGACTTCTTGTTGAGGAATATCTGTAGTTGTAATACGAATATCTACTTTTACCATTCTTTGTATAAAAGGTATTATTACAGTCAGACCTGGATTTCTCATTCCAGAGTATTGCCCCAATGTTAGAACTACTCCCCTTTCATATTGATCTACAATTTTGAGCCCAGATAAGATGAATACGATTAATCCTATCCCTACAAATGTTATAAGTACTAGTATTGCTTCCATATATTTTGTAATTTAATTAACATATATAAATAATATCACTTACTTATATAATTGACAATAGATATAGGGATAAAACCTAAATTGATTTAAATTCCCCTCTTGAGAGGTGTACAGCTTCACTGGACGGGGTGGAGTATTTTGTAATTAAAGTTACCCCTCCACCTGTCTGATTGACAA
>JBMTTF010000005.1:0-20622 GCA_049449075.1 Minisyncoccia bacterium
GAACTGCTGAAAAAGGCAATGGTGGAGGTGGTGCTAATAAAAATGCTTCTGGTGCCGGAGGTTCCGGTATAGTAATAATTAGGTATCCAACCTCGGCACCAACACCAACCCCTACTCCAGCACCAACTCCAACCCCAACCCCAACAATAGTACAAAATGGACTGGTATTACATTTAGATGCAGGTAATACAGCTAGCTATCCCGGGACAGGGACAATATGGACTGATTTGAGTGGGAACAACAATAATGGAACGCTTGTGAATGGTGTTGGGTATAATAGTGCTAATGGCGGCTCTTTAACTTTTGATGGGGTTGATGATTATGTTAATGTGCCAACTACTACATCAATAGATTCTTGTTTAGCATCTGATTTTACATATGAAATGTGGACTTATCTTAGATTGGGTGGATTTACTTATGGTAAAATTTTTGCCAAAGGGGCATACGTACAAACTACTGGATTTAATGGGTTAGGCTATACTACTTCATCAAAAAATATTAGTTTTCAATATGGTAACCCTCATATATCTATCGGAATAGCAACAAATGTAACAGAAAATAATTGGTATCATATAGTTATTACTAGAAGTGGCTCTAGTTTTGTTGGATATATTAATGGAATACAAACTCATAATAGTACAAATACAACAAATTGGAGTAGTGCTTATCCCTTGAGGATCTCAGCAAATAGTCAACCTATCCCAGATACAGTTCAACAAAATGTTGGTGTATTTCGTCAATATAATATAGGATTTACTAGTCAACAAGTCCAGCAGAACTTTAATGCAACCAAAGGTAGATTTGGGTTGTAATATATGTACTAAGATAGGAATTATAAATCTATATATTTACAATTAGAGATATAATTTTTAATATAAGTATTATTAAAATAATCAGTTTATGATATAATAAATACATATGAGATGCATAAAAGATTATACAAGTTTATTAGAAAGTAAAAGAGTTCTAGTACGGATAGATGTAAATGAGCCTGTAGATAATCAAGGTTGTCCACAAGATAACTTTCGAATAAAAAAAGCATTGCATACTATTAACTATCTAAGACAGTTTGGAGCTAAGATTGTCTTACTTGCTCACCTTGGAGACCCTCAAAAAGATGGTGTTGAGGGGTTTTCTTTAAAGTCTATATCTAAAGTAATGGGGCAGCTAGGTGGTTTTGATATAAAATTCATAGAGCAAAATATTGAAGATATAGATATCAATACAATTAATAATATATCAGATGGTGAAGTGGTGATGTTAGAGAATCTAAGATTTAATAGTGGGGAAGAGCAAAATAGTATAGAATTCGCTAAACAATTAGCTCAGATGGGAGACTTGTATGTTAACGATGCTTTTTCAGTAATGCACCGTCAGCATAGTTCCATAGTAGCCATAACAGAGATCTTACCCTCTTTTGGAGGCTTGGTATTGGCACAAGAAATAGAGTCATTAAGCCATATATTACATAATCCAGATAAACCAGCGGTAGCTATTATTGGGGGAGCAAAAATAGTTAGTAAATTACCTGTGATACAGGCTTTAGAGTCTAACTTCGACTATATTTTAGTTGGTGGTAAAATTGCAAACGAGTATATTGATGAGTATGGAGAAGCTAAAAGTGAGAAGATTATTCTACCTACCGATTTTATTGCTACAGAGAGATATGATATTGGTCCTAGAACAAGAAAGTTATTTGGTGATTATATCTCAAAAGCTTCTACTATTATTTGGAATGGCCCTATGGGTTGGTTTGAACATAAACCCTATGATGAAGGTACTAAATTTATTGCTCAGGCTATTGCTATGAACAAAAACAGTTATTCTGTTATAGGTGGAGGTGAAACTGTAGATGAAATTCAGAACCTTCATCAAGAGTCTAACATAGACTTTATTTCTACTGGGGGAGGAGCAATGTTAGAATATATAGCAACTAAAGGTAATATACCTGGAGTAATAGCCTTACAAAATAATATTTTTGAAATATGAAGATAGCAGTGCATGGATCGCATTTGTGTCAAGAAAGAGAAGATGGTAATCAGACTTATATTTTGAATTTATTTAGAGCAATTAAGAATATTGACACTGAGAATGAATATATATTTTATTATAATAAACCTAGCTCTAAAATAGTAGAGTCATCTAACTTCCAACACAAAGTCCATCAAGCTAAGTTTATGTGGACTCAAAGAGTATTCCCATTTTTATTAACTCAGGATAAACCAGATGTTCTTTTCATGCCAATTCAGATGTTGCCTTTTTTAAAATCAAGGAAACAAAAAGCAGTTGTGACAATCCATGATCTAGCTTTCCTTCTATATCCAGAGACTTTCCCTGCTAAGGATGCTTTTTTACATAAACTTTATGTAAGAGAGGCTATTACCAAAGCGGATCACCTTATTGCTATTACTGAGGCTACTAAACAAGATATAATTAAGTTTTATAAAATTAATCCAGACAAAATTACCGTTGTCTATCATGGGGTAGATAAGAATAGATTTCGTCTAATACAAGAAGGAGAAGAAAGTTTAGTAGCAGATGTAAAATCAAAATATAATATTACTAAATCATATATATTGTATATTGGGAATGTTCAGCCTAGAAAGAATATTCAAGGGCTAATTAAAGCTTATCAAAAATTAAGAAAAACTACTGATCATAATTATCAGTTAGTAATTGCAGGAGCTAAAGCGTGGTTAGTAGAGGATGTAATGAAAGAGATTGGGGATGATTATAGGGATGATATAATTTTTACAGGTAGATTTGAAGATATAGAGTTGGCACCACTTTTATGGGGTTCAGACTTGTTTGTATTACCAAGTTTTTATGAGGGTTTTGGGTTGCCAATTCTGGAAGCTATGGCTTGTGGAGTCCCTACAGTAGTTTCAAACACTCCTAGCTTAGTCGAGGTAGGTGGATCTGCATCTATGTCTTTTGATCCACATAGTATTGACGATATGGCAAAAGTGTTAGACAATATAATAAGTAATCCTAATTTAAGGCAAGAAATGAGAGATAATGGTCTAAAAAGAGTGGCAGAGTTCTCTTGGGATCGTTGTGCACAAGAAACTATCAATGTTATCAAAGCAATCAATTCACTATGATAAAAATAATACCTAATGCTAATAAGTCAGAAAAAAAGAAAATGAAGCCTTGGAAGAAAAAGGTATTGATTGTTTTTGGGGTTTTATTGTTAATAGGAATATCTGTATTTGGATATTTTGCTTATAGGGCTAATAAGTCTATCAATAATATTACGGGAGAGCAAAGTTCTATTTTTGATAAAGCAAAATCATTATTATCTGGAGCGGGGAACACAGAGCTAAAGTCAGATAATGGTAGAACTAATATTGTTCTTTTAGGTATGCGAGGAGAGAATGATCCAAATGGAGGTCTATTAGCTGACTCTATAATGATTCTTTCTATTCAAAAAGAATCAAAAAAGATAGCTATGGTCTCAATTCCTAGAGATTTGAGGGTAGAAGTTCCAGGGACTGAAGGTTATAGTAAGCTAAACTCAGCTCATGCAGTTGGTTTTAAACAAAAACCACCACAAGGTTTGCAATATACTATGCAAGTTCTAGAAGATGTTACTGGTTTACCAATGCATTATGGTATTAGTGTTGACTTTATTGCATTTAAGGGTATTATAGATGCTTTAGATGGGATTACAATTAATGCGGCTAGTGATTTTTATGATCCTAATTATGATGGTGGAATTAGAGTGAAAAAAGGCTTGAATGATTTAAATAGTGATCGAGCTTTGAAATATGTTCAGGCTAGATTAACTAGCAATGATTTTGACCGTTCCCGTCGTCAAAGAGAGGTAATGACTGCTATCCAAGATAAAGCTGAGCAAAGTGGCGCTCTGAAAAATCCAATTTTTATGTTAAATCTGTTAGAAAATTTTGGAACTAATGTTAGAACTACGATGACTGTAGAAGAGTTAAGAATAGCTGTAGAAACTATTAATACCTTGGATATGAATAATATGATTCAAAAGGGTTATGATACATCTGCGGACGGGCCTTTTACATCTCAGACATTGCCTAGTATTGGGTATGTTATTATTCCACGAAGTGGTAATTTCAATGCTTTCCAAAAAGATATACAAGGTATATTTGATACTGAAGAAATCATAAATCAACCTTAAAGTATGTACAAATATAAAGTAGCTTTAACAATTATAAATTATAATACTAAAGATTTACTTCTATATTGTCTTAAAAAAATTTATCAAGCCAATATAAGTATTCCATTTCAAGTTATAGTATTAGATAATTGCTCTAGAGATACTGATGAGGTAGAAGAGGAAGTCAGAGACATTTACCCTATGGTAAAGTTTTTGAAGCAGCCCAAGAATTATGGCTACACCAAGGCTGTAAATATATGTTCTAAATATGCTCAGGCTGAATATATATTTAATCTAAATACAGATGCTTTTTTAAATTCAGGGGTTGTTGAAAAGATGGTCAGTTATTTGGAAAAAAATCCATCAGTTGGGTTAGTTGGGCCTCAATTGTTAAATTTTGATAGTTCAATACAAGAATCAACCTATCATTTTTTAACTCCATTATTAGCATTATATCGTAGAACTCCAATAGGGTTACTTCCTTTTGCAAAAAGAGCAGTTGATAATTTTAAAATGTCAGACTGGGATCATAATTCTATTAAAGAAGTCGATTGGATTTTAGGAGCAGCATATATGTTCCCCAAGGCTATAATAGAAAAAATAGGTTATTTAGATGAAGATATGTTTTTATATTTGTCTGACACTTATTTTGCTTGGCAAGTATGGTTAGCTGGCTATAAAGTAGTATACTATCCTGAAGTTAAAATGTATCATTATCATCGTAAATCTAGTCAAAATGGGTTTATATTTGCACTTTTATTTAAGAAAATTTACTGGATACATATCAAAGATGGGATTAAATTTTTTATAAAGACTTGGGGCAAAGTGAATCCTCATTAATAATTAATCTATAACATAAACTATGAAATTATCTAACTTTTTATTTACAGCTCTTCTCTTAGTAATATCTTTCGTATTAGGAGGGTTTTATTTTCAAGATTATGTATATAGTTTTATTTCATCTAACACAAAATTATCTAATCACTTAGAGACTAATTCTTTACAAAGAGTATATAATTTTTTGAAAGAAGAATACCTATATCCAGATAAAATGAACGATAAATCTTCAGCTGAGATAGGAGCTACAAAGGGATTAGTTGAATCTCTTGAGGATCCGTATACTGTTTATTTCTCCAAAGATGAATATAAAAGCTTTTCAGAGAGTTTGGATGGTAAATTTGAAGGGATAGGTGCAGAAATTGGGATTAAAGATGGGCAGTTAATAATTATAACTCCCATTATAGGTAATCCAGCTAGCAAGGCTGGATTATTGGCCGGAGATGCTATCATTACTATTAATGGGGAGAGTACATTCGATACTAGCGTAGAAGCTGCTGTGACTAAAATTAGAGGTGAAAAAGGGACTGAAGTCAAATTAGAAATTGCACGAGAAGGTCAAACTGAGATCAAAGAATTTGTGATAGTTCGAGATATTATAGATGTCCCAAATATTAAAGTAACAGAGAAGGATGGAGTTGGTATTATTTCTTTAGCTCAATTTCAGGTTGATACAGCTCAAGAATTAGATCAAGAGATATTAAAATTTAAGGAAAAAGATATTAAAAATATAGTTTTAGATTTAAGGAATAATCCTGGAGGATATTTACAAGCAGCTGTAGAAGTTGTAGAGCTATTTACCCCTAAAGGATCAATAGCAGTCATAGAGAAAGGTAGAGATTCCAATATGATGACTGAGCTAAAAACTAAGAGAGCTCCAAAATATGAAGATATAAAATTGGTAATATTAGTAAATCAAGGCTCAGCCAGCGCATCTGAAATAGTTGCAGGAGCATTAAGAGATTTAAAGGATATAGAATTAGTCGGACAAAAGACTTTTGGTAAAGGTTTAGTACAAAGTACGAAAGAGTTTTCTGATGGTTCCGTTTTGAAATATACTATCGCCGAATGGTTTACTCCTTCCGGGAATGCTCTTAATAAAGAAGGAATTAAGCCAGACTTTGAGGTAGAATTGACATCTGAGGATATTCAGGCAGACAAGGATCCACAAATAGATAAGGCAATAGAAAGAATTAAAGCAAAATAAATAGTTATATTTTATCAAATGGAACTATATTATTATCAATTTCTACTCCATTCTGACTTATAGTTTTAGAACTAATGATGATTCTTTTATGTATGCCTAGTAAATCAGCTTCTGCAAACTTTATTCCAGGTCTCTCATTTCGATTATCAAATAAAACAGTCTGGTTATTATTTTGAAGGTTTATATATAATTCTTCAGCTTTTTGCATCACATCTTTAGAATCTGTGTTTAATACAATAAGATGTATATGAAATGGACTAACAGATTCTGGCCATGTCATCTTAGATTCATTATTGGCAAATATTTCTACTAGAGTTCCCATTAATCGGGAAATTCCAATCCCATAGCATCCCATGATAACTAGTTGATTTAAACCATTTGCATCAGTATATTCTAAATTAAAAGCTTCAGAATAATTTGTTTGTAATTTAAATATATTCCCAACCTCAATAGCTTGCTTTTGGATTAAGTTAGAGTTATTGCATTCAGGACAACTTTTCTGTTCTGTGATAATTTCTTTATTGATAGCAATATTACATTGTTCACATACAAAAATTGTATCTTCTCCAATATCAGATATGGTTTGAAATTCATGAGAATATTTACTAAAACTACCACCAGAAGCATATGTTTTAAGTGTAATATCTCCAATCCCAAGTCTTCTATAAATATTGATATAGGCTTGAGTGACTATCTCATAATATTTATCTAAATCTTCAGATGAGCTATGAAAAGAATATAAATCTTTCATAATAAACTCTCGACCTCTTAAAATACCAGATTTAGCTCTTTTTTCATCCCTAAATTTAGTTTGAATTTGATAAGTAGCAAAAGGTAAATCTTGATATGATTGAATAAAGTTTGTAGCAATAGGAGTTATAATTTCTTCATGAGTAGATCCTAAGGCTAATTCGGTTCCAGTATAATATGAAGTAAATCTATATAAAACATCTAAGCTATCCCATCTACCAGTTTTTTCCCAATATGATTTAGGGTGTAAGGCTGGTAACAGTAGTTCTTGAGCTGAAATTTTATCTAATTCTTCTCTAACTATATTTTCTATATTCTTCAACACTCTATAACCCAAAGGTAAATAAGCATATACGCCAGCCATAACTTGTTCAATATAACCAGCTTTGATTAAGATTTTAGCATTTAGAGATTCTTCGGCCTGTGATATTTGGCGTCTAGTTTTGGAGATAAGTTTAGACTGATACATACTTATTAATTGTTAAGTAATTTAGTAATTTGATCTTTAGAAAAATATTTCATTACAATATGCCATACTGGCTTTCGGTATTCGTGTAGAAACTTTTCAATTTGATCTTGAGAAACCCATAAAAACCCACCTAATTCTCTACGGTCTACTCGAATTGCTTCAGTAGATCCATTAAACTTCAATAATATAATAGTTTGTTCTTGTCCTAAATTCTCATCACGGATTAATCTTTTAGGGAAATAGAAAGTGTGTTTCTCTGGACATTTATCTAAAATAGTAAAATTATCTGTATTTAATTCTTCCCCTAATTCTCTTATCATTGCTTCTTCATTTGTCTCATTCTCATGTACTCCTCCTTGAGGGAATTGCCAATGTAAAGGATCGTTGACTCTGGATACTATTAATACGTTACCATCTTTATCAAATATCACTGCTAGTACATTTTTTCTTAGTTTACCATAGGCCATATATTTTAAAATTAAACTATTATCATAATTATATCTATTATAACTCATATTTGGTATTTTGTATACAAAATGAGTATTTTATATTGGACAAAAATTTTAAATTATGATATACTCATACTATATTAATATAATATAATATAATATGAGTAAGAAACTATTAGAAAAACACCCAAGCCACAAAGAATTTATATATAAGACTGAGATTATAGCACGATATGCTTTGAAAGCCATGGTTATATTAGTAGCTGTAGCATTGGTACTATACCAAATTTTGTTTGCACTATCATATCTTGGACTAACAGCATATCAAGAGTATAAACAAGATCAACAACAAAAGGAGCAACAAGAAGAACTTAAAAAGTTACAAGAAGAGAAGAAATAATAAAGATTCCCTTTAGTTTTGTTACAATAAAAACCGGTTTAACCGGTTTTTATTGTAAATATATTAAATATAGTATAAACTAAATATAGTTTAGAAAGTTACACTTTTATTTCAATATGAACATCATAGAATTTAAGGCTGAGTTTCAGTCCGTATTAGACCAATCTATTGTATCTAAATTTGCAGAATATAGTAAATATACTGAAGATAAAGAAATTTTAGAGATCATTAATTATGCCAAATCTATTATAGGTGGGGGGAAATGTATTCGTCCTTATATGGCATATACTTTATATGAAACTTTAGGATGTGATAATAAAGAGGCTATTATGGATTTGTTGGTCTCTTTAGAAATTTTTCACGCTTTTGCATTGATACATGATGATGTAATTGATGAGGGTAAAATGCGGCATAAAGTCGATACTCTACATACCTTTGTTTCAAAAAGGATAAAAAATCATCATAGAAGTGTAGCGAATAGAGTTCATTATGGTCATTCTCAGGCTATATTGGTGGGTGATTTATTGTTTTCTTGGTCTATTGGTAGGTTTCATCAATTTAGTTATTTGCCATATTATGCTGATACCTGGAAGATTTTTCATAAAATGATAGATGAAGTAGCTATAGGTCAGATGATAGATGTTAATGTAATAACTAGAGATACAATTAACTCTCAATTGATAGAAACTAAAATGAGACTCAAGACAGCAGGATATACTTTTGTAAGACCGATGCAGATGGGAGTAACATTAGCTGGGAAGGAAAAGGAGTTGACTCAATTTTGTCTAGACTTTGGGACTGCTTTAGGGTTGGCTTTTCAAACACAAGATGATATTTTAGACATTATTGCTGATCCAAAAACAATTAAAAAGTCTATTCTCTCAGATATAAGAGAGCATCAGCATACCTTTTTGACTCAATATGTTTTAGAGCATGGAACAGAGCAGCATATTCTAGAACTTAAGAAATATTGGGGAAACTCTAAAGTTAGTGATAGTGATCAGGCTAATATAGTTAAGCTTTTTGAAAGTACTGGAGCATTATCTTATGCTCGTACTAAGGTGAAAAAATACTTAGACAAAGCTAAGCAAATTACTCTAGAAGAGAAGAATATCACGGATCAAACTCGATTAGCTTTAAATCAACTTATTCAATATATTAAAGATAGAGGATATTAAAAACATGGATAAGTATACTCAAGCAGTGGAATCTATAACCAAAAAATTTGGGACTAGCTACTATTTTGCAACTAGATTTTTGCCCAGTGATTTGAAACAAGCAACTTATGCTTTGTATAGTTTCTTTCGAATACCAGATGAAATTGTAGATAACTCCAGTTATAGTACAGAAAAAGATATTTTATTAGAATTAGAAGATTGGGAGAAAATGTGGCAAAAGGCTTACTCAGGAGAAAATACAATATATCCAATTTTAAACTTAACAGCTCAGGTATTTCAACAATATAATATCCCTCATCAATATAGCTTGGACTTTCTCAAGGCAATGAAGCAAGATGTTTATGTTACAAGATATGATACATATCAAGATTTACAGAATTATATGTATGGATCAGCTTCAGTCGTTGGTTTAATCATGACATATGTTATAGGTTTTAATAATGATAAAGCTCTAGAATATGCTCCGTATTTAGGTGAAGCCATGCAGCTTACTAACTTTATTAGGGATATAGGAGAAGATTATAAAGAAAGAGGTAGAATTTATTTGCCCCAAAAAGATATATATAAATATAATGTCAAAGAAATAGATATTGAAAATAGTAGTATTACTGTAGATTTTGTTGAGTTAATAAAATTTGAAATAAATAGGGCAAGAAATTTATATAGAAAATCCGATAAAGGTCTTAAATATCTTAATAAAAGAGGTAGATTTGCAGTTATAATGGCGAGTCGTATGTATGAAGCTATTTTAGATAAGGTAGAACAAAACAACTATAATGTGTTAACTAAAAGAGCAAGAACTTCCAAGAGAGAAAAGATATATATATTAGGTAAATCAGCTCTAGAATATGGATTCCAAGGATAAAGACTGTATATTTGGATATACTGAATCTATATGATATAATTAATTTAATACTAAATAATAAGTAATATGGCAAAGAATAAACCCAAATCTACAGATAAGATTAGTAATAATGATAAGATACAATCAGTATTAGAAGATATCAAAAGTAAATTCGGAGATGAGGCCATGATGAAATTAGGAGATGTCAAAAAAGTTGACATTAAGGCTTATTCTACTGGTTCTATTTCTCTTGATAGGTCTCTTGGAATTGGAGGGATGCCACAAGGTAGAATTATAGAAATTTATGGACCAGAATCTAGTGGTAAAACGACTATTTGTTTACAGGTGATTGCAAATGCTCAGAAAGAAGGAGGAGTTGCAGCATTTATTGATACTGAGCATGCATTAGACCCAGAATATGCAAAAAAATTAAAGGTAAATACTGATGATTTGTTGATTTCACAACCGAATACTGGGGAAGAAGCATTATCTATTGTGGAAGCATTAGTACACTCTGGGAATGTAGATATTATTGTATTAGACTCAGTTGCAGCTATTGTACCTAAAGCTGAAATTGAGGGTGATATGGGAGATTCTCATGTAGCAATACAAGCTCGATTAATGTCTCAAGCCTTACGTAAATTAACTGCTATTTCAGCTAAGGCCAATACTACAATTATCTTTACAAATCAAACTCGTATGAAAATTGGAGTTATGGGCTATGGTAGTCCAGTTGAAACTCCAGGAGGTAAGGCTTTGAAATTTTACGCTTCAGTTAGAATAGAAATAAAGCGAGTAGCTCAGATCAAAAAAGGAGAAGAAGTAATTGGAGCAAGAACGAAAGCAAAGATTGTTAAAAATAAAGTTGCAGCTCCATTCAAGGTAGCAGAATTTGATATTATGTATAATGAAGGGGTTTCTCTAGAGACCGATTTAATTAATTTAGCACTTAAAGTTGGAATATTAAAGAAAAAAGGAACATATATTCAAGATTTAGAAGGGAATACTCTAGGTCAAGGTTTAGAGTCAGCTAGAAAATATTTAAGGGATAACCCTGAATTATTACAGAAATTATACTCTGATGTGTTAGCTAAAGAAGATGCTAATGTTGAAGTAGCTGATATGGGTGATAATATTATTACCAGTTCAAATGAAGAATAATTATGGCTTACACCTTGGTATTGATGCGACATGGAGAAAGTGTCTGGAATCAGCTAGATAAATTTACTGGTTGGACAGATGTTGAGTTATCTGCCAAAGGTATTCAAGAAGCAAAAGTAGCAGGAATAGCATTGTTACAAAATAACTTAGAATTTGATTTGGCATATACATCTGTATTGAATAGGGCTATAGATACTTTACATCATGTTTTAGAAGAAGGTCATATGACTTGGATCCCAGTTATAAAAGATTGGCATCTGAATGAGAGACATTATGGTGCCTTGCAAGGTAAAAATAAAACTGAATCTATAGATGAGTTTGGAGAATATCAGGTTAAAGTATGGAGAAGAGCATTTGCTATCAAGCCTCCATTATTATCTGAGTATGATTCTAGATATCCTGCTAATGATGAGAGATATCGAGATGTCCCACTTCAGGATCTACCGATTGGGGAATCATTGAAAGATACTTTAGATAGAGTATATCCATATTGGGAATCAGAGTTAAAACCAGCCATTTTGTCTGGTAAGAGACTAATTATTGCAGCTCACGGTAATAGTTTAAGAGCCTTAGTAAAGTTTTTAGAGAATATTTCTGACAATAAAATTATTGATACAGAAATCCCTACTGGTAATCCATTAGTATATCAGTTAGATGAGAAAACTCTAAAAGTATTAAAAAAATATTATTTAGTAAAAAAGCCTAGCAATAATATATTCGATCAAATTAAATCAGCTTTAAAATTAAAATAAAATATGTCAAAAATTATTTTAGTAAGACATGGGGATAGTCAATGGGACAAAGAAAATAGATTTATAGGTTGGACCGATGTTCCATTATTAGAACAAAGGGACGCATTAAAACATATAGGAAATGTATTACTTAATAATAATACAGATATAGATCTAGTAGTAACCTCAGTATTAGAAAGATCAGTTGTGAGTGCTTGGACTATTATGAATAGTATGTATAAGTCATGGATACCGGAAATACATGATTGGAGACTTAATCCAAGACATTATGGAGTAATACAAGGATTGACTTATCAAGAAGCACTTTTAAAATATCCTAATATTAATGAAATTAATGCAAGTTGGGATAAAACAGCCAACCCTATTTTAATAAATGACAAAAGTCATCCTAAGTATGACAGGAAATATTCCAATATATCTCCAGAGCATTTACCATCAGTTGAAAGTTTACAGAATGTATATGAAAGGGTTGAAAGTTCCATCACAGAGATATTATTACCTGTATTGATGCAAAATAAGAATATTCTAATTGTAGCTCATCGTGATAGTATTAGATCTATATTAAAATATTTTCAACAATTATCAAATGAATATACCATTAACTTTAATATTCACCCTGGTCAAGCTATAGTACTAGAATATGACTATAATAGTGGTATGTCCACACAATCAGTATTTAAGTAATTTAAAGGGAATACATTAATATATGATATAATAAGTGTAATTAAAGTTTTGATTATATGTATAACAATCTTATTATTGAGCAGAAGTGGATTCAAAAATGGACTGAAGGTTTTGTAAGTTACAAAATAGCTGATACAAATACTAGGGATAAAAAGTATATTCTAGTAGAATTCCCTTTCCCTTCAGGAGCAGGGCTGCATGTAGGACATATCAGAAGCTATGTAGCTCAAGATATCAAGGCTAGAATGTATAGAATGCAAGGGATACAGGTATTATATCCTATAGGGTGGGATGCTTTTGGTTTACCAACAGAAAATTATGCTATTCAAAATAATATTGCTCCAGCCACTGCCACAGCAGAGAATATAGACACTTTTAAAAAACAATTAGCTACTTTGGGACTATCTTTTGATTGGAGTCGTGAGATCAATACCACTGATCCTAAATATTATAAATGGACACAATGGATTTGGTTACAAATGTTTAAGGCAGGTCTTGCATATCAAGATACAACTAAAGTTTGGTGGTGTGAGGAGCTAAAGACGGTTCTTGCCAATGAAGAAGTAATTGACGGTAAATCAGAGCGAGGCGGATATCCTTGCAGTAGAGTCCCATTAAGGCAATGGATGCTAGCTATTACTAAATATGCAGATAGATTAGATAAAGATTTAGACGAGGTCGATTATTTACCAGTTATTAAAACTCAACAGAGAAATTGGATTGGTCGTAGTGAGGGAGTTGAGTTGAAATTTAAAATTGCTTACTCAACTGAATTTGTAGAAGTCTTTACGACAAGAATAGATACTTTGTTTGGTGCTACTTTTTTAGTATTAGCTCCAGAGCATCCACTTTTGAATCAAATTACTACAGCAGAATATAAGGTACAAGTGCAACAATATCAGGAGCAAACCAAATCTAAAAGTGATTTAGATAGACAGCAAGAAAAAGATAAAACTGGAGTTTTTACAGGAGCTTATGCCACACATCCACTTACAGGTAATCAAATCCCAATTTGGACAGCAGATTATGTGTTGATGAATTATGGAACAGGAGCCGTGATGGCTGTTCCTGCCCATGATGAGCGAGATAGAGAATTTGCTGAGAAATATAATTTAGTAATTATCAATGTCATTACAGAGAATAACATTTTAGAAAATTCAGATCTATATAATGGATTCTCAATACTAGAAGCTAAGCAAAAGTTAATACAAGAATTAGAATCTAAAAATATAGGTCAGAGAAAAATACAATATAAACTTAGAGATTGGGTTTTTTCGAGACAAAGATATTGGGGCGAGCCTTTCCCTATAGTTTGGATTAGAGAGGAAGATTATAGTCAATTATCAGGCGAGATTACTGAATTTTTACCTCAACAAGCAATTACTAGAGAAATGGATGGCATATTACAATATGCAGTCCCATTATCCATAACAGATTTGCCATTAGAATTACCAGACGTTGAATCATATGTTCCACAAGGTTTAGGTGAAGGGCCATTAGCCCAAGCTAAAGATTGGGTCGAAGTTTGGTATGATCTCAATACTGGAAAGTCAATATCAAGACACAATCCAAGACCAGATGGTAATTGGGTAGAGGGAATAAGAGAAACAGATACTATGCCAAATTGGGCAGGAAGCTCTTGGTATTACCTTAGATATATTGATCCTAATAATGATAACAGTTTAGCCGACCCAGAATTATTAAACAAATGGTTACCAGTAGATTTATATAATGGGGGAATGGAACATGTGACGTTACATCTATTATATTCAAGATTTTGGCATAAATTTTTATATGATATTGGAATAGTTCCTACTATAGAGCCATACAAGACTCGAATTAAACATGGAATGATCTTAGCTGAAGGAGGAGATAAAATGTCTAAATCTAAAGGTAATACTGTTGACCCAATTGAGATGGTAGAATCATTTGGGGCAGATTCTTTAAGAGTATATGAAATGTTTATGGGTCCTTATGATGAAGCAATTGTTTGGGACACTAAGGGTTTAATAGGTTGTAGTAGATTTTTAAAACGAGTATATCAATGGGTTACCGATATACAAAGTCAAACTCTCGAATTAGTCGATGACTTACCACAATTAGATTATGATACTCATTCATTAATCAAAAAAATTACTCAAGATATAGATAATCAAAAGTATAATACCTGTATTAGTAGTTTTATGGAATATCTAAACTCATATAATAACAAAGATATAGGAATAGATTATATGAAGATATATGTTCAATTATTAGCTCCATTTGCACCACATTTAACAGAGGAATTATGGGAAATTTTAGGTGAGTCAAGTACAATACATCAGTCTCCTTGGCCAGAATATGAGGATACGAAACTATTACAAAATAAGGTAGTTTATCAGATTCATATCAACGGTAAAATGCGAGATATAATCACATTCTCAGCAGATATAGACGAATCAGAAATTCAAACCCAAGCCTTGAACTCACCCAAAGTACAGCAAATCCTAAACTCCAATACCCCTAAAAAAATTATAATCAATCAAGCTAAAAAAATAGTCATAATTATAACTTAGCTTGTTTATATTTAACTCTATTATACTAAATTATTTTCCTCCTCAACTTTTATATCCTTTGCGAAGATATTCTAATACCATTCTCTGAGTATTATAATAACTACCTATTAATGATATAGCTGACCTTTGCATGGTACTAAATTGATTCCTGTCATTATAAAATATATCAATAGCATTGTTTACATTATCATACATACTATTAATCTCTTGATATTCATCATTACCAGAAATTGTCCAACCATTGACATTATGAATTCCACTCTCCGGCCACCAGCCATCATAGGTAGAAATGTTCAATACTCCATTCAGGGAGGCTTTCATACCACTGGTGCCAGAGGCTTCATAACAGATTCTAGGGGTGTTTAGCCAAACATCTACGCCACTAACTAGTAGTTTTGACATCTCCATACTATAATTTGGTAAATAAATTATCTTTAGATACTCATTATTATGCTCTTTGGCAATGCCTAAAATTCTCTTGATAATATCTGCTCCTACTAAATCGGTATGATAAGCTTTACCTGCAAATATAATGTTAATCCCTTTATATTTCTCGGCTAATCTGAGTAATCTATCTATATCTGAGAAAATTAGATGAGCTCTTTTATATTCTGTAGCTCTTCTAGCAAAACCTATAGTAAAGGCATCTGGCAAAAAGTCTATGTCGGGATGCTGTTTTAGATAGTTTGCTAAATTATCCTTATTGATTTGATGTGCTTGCTTTATCTCCTCATAAGGAATCCCTTCTACATATCTTAATATTTCTGGGTGCATTTGCCAATTTGGAAAATATGATTTTAAAACTTGATTTATGGAATTAGAGACCCAAGTTGGGCTATGAATCCCATTAGTGATATATCCTATGCTATACTCAGGAAACATTGCTTGAGAGACTTTTTGATGCTTAGCTGAGACTGCATTAGAATAATCAGCTAGGGATAGAGCTAGTCTAGTTAAGTTAATGGTATCTTCACCTTCAAAAGCTGCTTGAGGAATATTTTGTAATTGTTCTGGCTTACACATATTTTTGAGCCATTCTATTGGTACTCTAGTATGTCCACCTATAAGAGGGGTATGAGTGGTGAATACAACCTGAGCTATGGGGTGATTGATTTCTAGAGCAATAAGAGCACTATGACTTTCATTTAGATGAAAAGTATTAATATCATGGCAACCTAGACTATTCAGAGCATATTTACTACCAATGCCCAATACTAATAGTTGTCTTCTAAATATTTCTGAGTCTGGGGAATAAACTTTATCTGAGACAGCTCTAAATTCAGCTGAATTCTCTTCTAAATCTGTATCTAGTAATAGTATAGAAACTGATTTATGAGATAGAGGAGAAGTATAAATATATTCCCATATATTAATCTCTATAGTTTCATTAGCCAAAGGTATAGATGTCTTCCCGATTAGATTGAGAATTTTAGTATAATCCCATTCTTGTGGATGAGTAATTTGTCCCTCCATAGCATCTAGAGTTTGGTCTAAATATCCATGTTTGTATAAAATCCCTACTCCTACTACAGGTAATCCCAAATCAGCAAAACTTTTTATGGTGTCTCCTGCTAATATGCCAAGTCCTCCAGTATATATTTTTATATCATCAGATAGCCCAAATTCCATACAAATATAAGCTGTTTTTGGTGTGTAATTCATTTTTTTAATCTTTATTATATGATATAAATTATTATATCATATTTTTTTAAATAAAAAATCCCCAATTGGGGATTAATTTTATATTACGTATACAGTCTTTACTACTTTTCGTTTGCCCGTAAAGGATGTCTTCTTAGTGTTCTTAAAGGCAATCACTCCATTGGATACAGCGTATAAAGTATCATCAGCTCCACGAGCTACATTATTCCCTGGATGAAATTTAGTCCCTCGTTGTCGAATAATGATTTGTCCTTTATCTACTTTCTGCCCAGCATATAATTTAACCCCAAGATATTTTGGGTTTGAATCACGTCCTAATGTTGTAGAACCACCAGCTTTTCTATGTGCCATATCGAATATTATTACTATATATGTTATAATAATACATATGAAATACAAATTTGTCAAGCAGAGTGAGGGTTTGTTACTGATTATATCAGCTATATTAATAGGTGGAAGCGGTTATCTTATTGGGAATATAAATGCTATTGAGTCTAATCTTAGTGATATACAGGTAGTTTATCCAGATGCTATTGCTATTCAATCTGAGACTAAAATTGAAGCAATAAAGTCAGATCAAACCATAACGAAACCTATTGATAATACTGCTTCTACCGTAGCCACAGACAAAATAGTAGCTAGTCAAAATGGCAAAAGATATTATTATCCAAATTGTGGTGGGATTAATAGAATTAAACCAGAAAATCGTATATACTTTGATACAAAGGAGCAAGCAGAGGCTAAGGGCTTGACACTTGCTTCAGGATGTAAATCATTATGAGAAGAAATTATATTCCAAAAACATATAAAAAGCAGGCAAAGACAAAACTTAAGTCTAAATCCAGGAGTTTTATTATAGAGTTTCTCAAATTTTTAATTTTCGTGATTATTGCAGGTGGGTGTGGATATTTATTATATTCACCAATTTTAAATATAGTGAAGTTTGAAGTTATATTAGAGGATGAGATCTTAAAAGATAATATTATCTCGCGTACGCAAAGTATAGTAGAGGAACAAACTTCATGGTGGTATAATAATAAAAATATACTTTTATTAAGAGCAAATAAGCTAGAAAAAGTCTTGTTACAAGAATTTCCACAAATTAAAAGCATTACAATTAAGAGACATGTAGGCAATCGTATTATAAATTTAGATATTATACTTAGAACTCCAACTTTTTATAGCTGTGCCGATGGAGAATGCTATAATATAGGTGAAGATGGAGTTAATATGGGTAATAATTTGGCTATAAATAAAAGTCTACCTGAAATAAAAGGATTATCTTTAGAAAAAGTAGGAGAGGGTGTTCTATCAGATAGAGAAATGATCTGGCTAAAAAATATTTTGCAAGAATATAATAAAATAGATAATATTAAAATTACTGCTGTTGATATTAAGCAAAAAGTAGAATATAGTATAGTTAGTGTTTTTGTATATACAGAGAAGGGATATTATATTATGCTAGATTTAGATACAGATGTAATTTACCAGGCACAGGTATTAAAACAGATTTTTATCTCTCAAATTCCTGTAGAAAGGCAAGACTCACTAGAATATATTGATCTGAGGATCAAGGATAGAGCTTATTATAAATTTAAATAGTCTATGTCGAACAAGCTTTTACAGATATATAATCGTATTCCTTTATGGGTATTTACTATTGGGATTACTTTCATTTTGGCTCTTTTAGCTTTTGGGTCTAGTACTGGAGATTCTTTGACTGTAGATGAAAGTCCACATATTGCTGCTGGGTATTCTTATGTAGTAGAAGGTGATTATAGGTTAAATCCAGAACACCCACCACTACTAAAATTATTATCAGGTATATCGATTTGGGTAGGGGCTAAGTTAACTAATCAGGATGTATCTTTTCCCAATAATATCTCAGCTTGGACAGATGAAGTTAATGCTCAATGGGATATGGGATATGCCTTCCTATTTAATTCTGGCAATGATGCAAATACTATTATTTGGTGGGCTAGACTACCTACTATCTTAATCTTATTATTAGGTTCAGTATATATTATATATTCTGTTTTTTACCATACTAGGAGTAAATCTATAGCTTTGATTAGTGGTATTTTATATGCATTCTCTGCCAATGTAATTGCTCATGGTAGATTAGTGACTACAGATTTAGTTGCTAGTCTTTCTTTTCTACTTGTGATAGATTTTTGGATTAGATATCTTAAAATGCCTAGTTGGCGACATATTGTATATTTAACTTTAGCTATAGCAGTAGCATTCTTATCGAAATTCTCAACTATATTGTTAATCCCATTAATGATATTGACAGGGTTTGGTTATATATTAATAAAATATTGGAAGGATAAAAAGTTCATTTCTAAAAATTTAATTTTAATTCGTGATTCTATAATTATAGGTTTTGGGGTCTTTGTGATTATAAATTTAGTTTATTTTATTGCAATGCGTAATATGAGTGTAGATACTCAGCTTCCATTAGTGCAGGAGACATTCCCACAAGAGAATCAAATTTCTGATCTTACTAAAAAGACTCTATCAGGCATCATTCAATTCCCAGGACTACAGTATTTTGGCCAATATCTATTAGGACAAGCTATGGTAGTTCAAAGAGTAGGTGGCGGGAATACCTCTTTTCTCTTAGGTCAATTTACTAATCAGAGTTTTATAGAGTATTTTCCTATCACATATTTGCTAAAAGAGAATTTAGTTATTATTTTTAGTTTATTTAGTATACTTTTGGTCTGTATATTTATAATCGCTGCCAACTTAAAATCAAAGCATATCTCCTGGAGTTCTTTGCTACTAAATAATTGGTATCTTATTAATATTATTAGTATGATATTAATATATTGGTTTATTAGTATTAGAGGGAATCTAAACCTAGGGATTAGACATATTTTGCCAGCGGTCATGCTAACTTATATTATAATTGCCTTTGGTATTGTAAAAATATTAATTCCTTTACGATTCTCACGAGTTTTGTTGAGTGTGTTTCTAGTCGTATATATAGGCTCTGCAATTCTAGTATACCCAAATTATATTTCTCATTTGAACATTTTAGCTGGGCAAAATCAAGGGTATCAAATATTCACAGATTCTAATTTAGATTGGGGGCAGGATTTAAAAAGATTAAATAATTGGACTAAACAGCAAAATATTGATACACTATATATAGATTATTTTGGGACTGCAGATGTTCAATATTATTTGCCTAATATCAAAATAATACCAGTTAAATCAACTGATGGTCCTCAGATTGGATATACTGCAATTAGTGCTACTATGTTACAAGATTCTTTTTATAAGAGACAAAATGACCCATACTATCAAGAGTATTGGTGGTTAGCTTGGAGAACCCCTGACTATATAATAGGAGATTCAATCTTAATCTATTACAATGATAAATATTAAATAAATTTATGCCAGAAATAAATACTAATTCCGAAAATAACAATATTGTTGAACAAAGTAATCCTACAGTAGAGAGGTCTCTTGAAACGTTAACCCCAATAGAGTCTACTCCAACTAAATCAAATATAGAAATACCTAAGCCTACA
>JBMTTF010000006.1:0-20079 GCA_049449075.1 Minisyncoccia bacterium
GCCACCCTCGCCAGCGAGGCCATACCTACGGTAGGCAGGGACAGAGAATATTCCACCCCAGTCCAGCAAATCTGCCATGTCGCCTCGTTTTAAAAAGAGGAGGATTGTGGGGTATATATTTGGTTTTTGTGTTGTCTGTACTTGACATTATAATCACAATTATATATAATCTGAGAGGTTATTCTGAACCATTTTTATGAAATCAAACACGGATAAAACACACAAATGTTGTGTATGGTTGATAGATAATATTGTCTCTTCGGTTAAAAACAATCGAAGAACAATTAATAAAGATCAATTACTAGAAATTCTAGAGGGTCATCCTGAAACAGAAGAATACTTATCTTATATACAATATTGTATTCTATTAGATTGTATGGATAGAGATATAATTACTAAAGATGCTGATAATAGGCTAAAATTTCCTATAAAACGGGATAAGACTGGTGCAGTTATACGGTATCATTATATCAGTTGAATTATCATTGCAACATTGGCTCGAGTGTAAAACTCGAGCTTTTTTGTTTGGTATAAAAAAGCCACCTTATGTGGTGGCTTGTGGGTAGAGATGAATACAATTCAATATGGGATTTGGGTTACTTCTGTAAGTAACCTTCTTATATAATCTAGTGTTTCACTAGTAATGGCATCTATCTTGGATACTTCGGCTTGCCATAAAATTTGTTCTGATTCTGGCCATGTGTGAACTTGTCCTTTATTTCTAGCAATTAACTCTTTTTTTCGTTTTTCAAAATTTTGTAGGGCTAAATGTAAATTTTGTTCAGCTCTTAAAATGATATCATTTAATTCTTGTTGATTGATTGGGAATGATTCTACTTCTAAAGGTGAGAGTGTGATAATCGGTTGATGCATGATAAAATTGCATTCAAGATTGCATATTAGTTATACCATAAAAATACAAAATGTCTATGCTATATATTTTGTATTGACATTTTATACAGAAAGATATATCTTATATTAGGTTTGACAAAATCACCTCATGGCATCTTCTACTAGCCTGGATAGAAAAAAGTTGCATATCAAAATGAGGCTTAACACAGGTCATCTTACTGAAAAGCAAAGATTAGACTTGGAGAGAGAGTTGTGGAACATTGAGGAGCAACTTGAAGTTCTACCGGAGAATGTATTAAGCAATTCACTTATTGAATTGCGAGGACAAAGTTTGAGAATGTAGTCGACACTACTTACATACATATTCCCACTGATATAATTTTATATCAGTGGGTTATTTTGTTATTGACAAAACGATATCAATATGATATGTATAGAGTATCTTGTTCTTTTCTTATGTCTAAAACAAAATCAGCTCCTCTTTATGGGTATTATTCGCATAACCATGCTAGTATACCTGGATGCGAGATTAGTATTTATAGGAACCCACAAGGCCGAGAGGTCTTGGTAACCGGGTTTGGGTCTACTCAAAATCCTAAGGATAGTGGGTACCATTATCCCCAGACTCTAGAGTTGGGTAAGATTACTACCAAATGGCAGTTACTCCATTTACACAGAGTCATAGGAGTAGTAGATCCTCAGTACCTAGTTGATCCAGAGGAGGAGTAAGTATAGTCTATATTATTTTCACAATTTTTCCTCGGCAATTTGTCGGGGAATTTTTTATTTTATATTGTGTCTAATATCACAATAACTTAACTAAAATTTTAATACATTCTTCAGCTGTATTACATTGCATAAGCTGAGAGCGGATTTCACTGGCTCCTGGGAAATTATTAAGATACATTTTGAAACATTTTTTCATGACTGCGAAGTTTTTTTCATTTCCCCATGTTTGTTGAAATAATTGTATATGCTGTATTAATTTTTGTACTTTTGTCTCTATACTGAGTGTATTGGGGTCTATATTTGGATTGAATATCCAAGGATTATTGAATACTCCCCTTCCAATCATGATACCGTCAACTTTGTATTGTTCTGCCATTTCTAATCCTTGCTGATAGGATAGTATATCTCCATTGCCTATGATAACTGTGTCTAATTTGGCTTGATTCCTGAGTTGTACTACTTTGCCTATCTCATCCCAATGGGCTGGATAATCTGAGAGTTCTTTGACTGTGCGTCCATGTACTGTGAGTGCGTCGAGCTGATGTTGTAATAAAAATCCAATCCATTCTTCGGTTTGAATCTCACTAAATCCAATTCTGGTTTTGACACTAACTGGGATATCCCCCGCTCCTTCCTTAGCGGCTTGGATTATATCTGAGGCTAGTGTTGGGTTTTTGATGAGGGCTGAACAAGCTCCTTGTTTGATTACTTTTTTGACAGGGCAGCCCATATTGATGTCTAGTCCTGCAAAACCTTGCTCTTTGGCATAAAGACCAGCTTGATAATAATGCTCCGGTGTAATGCCCCAAATTTGAGCTACTAGAGGGTGTTCGGATGGTGTATATTGTAGCCGATGTATGACTTTGGATCTTCCAATCTCAGAGGCAAGTCCCTCTACACTAGTAAATTCGCTTACCATTACATCAGGTTGCCCACATGAGCTAATAATTTGCCGAAATACAGTATCTGTAACCTCCTCCATTGGGGCTAAGACAAAAAATGGTTTGGGTAATACTTGCCAAAATGATTGCATAGGGTGATTAAATATATTGCCTATTTTAGCATAAAATTACAATTCTAGCTATATAAATAAAAAAATCCCCGCTATCAGCGATGGCGGGGAAGATATTAGGATTTTTTATAGGACAGTACAACAAACATGAATCCAAATCCAATCAATATGCTTAATACTGTTATAGGATGTATTATTAAAGCTATCAAGATTAAAATGTAGTATATTATATAAAATAATATGAATCTATTGTGTACAAATTGCTTTAGATGTTTTAGCATGAGGGATAACAAAGAACAACAATATATAATGTATATCACAAAATAGTAAAATAGTAAAATAAAGTTGTCTAATGGGTATCAAATATATATTTATAAAATTAAACCCCGCCTTTACGACGGGGAGTTTTGGATTACAACTAACAACTATCTTTGTTCATTATTTTTAGAAAAAAAACAATAGCTAAAAGAGATATTATTGTTGATAAAAGAGCAGTCGGTTGGTTTAATGTTATAATCATCACGGTTAGAGTCAATGGGGTAAAAGATTTTAACACAAAAGTATTAAAAATGTCAATATCTAATAACTCTGATTTTATATCAATTTCTTCTTTTTCTCATCTACTGTTTCATAAAAATATCGATATAATCCTTTCCATTGATTAATGGATAATTCCTGAGGTCGGGCTTGGATATGGAATTGATGGGTTTTGGCTAGTCTTTTCCATTGCTCATAAGTGAATATAGACTCTAAATTTTTTCCTAAATTACTTTTCTGTTGACTAAAGGCATAGCTGATAAACTTGATATAATTATGTTTTACTTCCCAAATTGGGGTATTTAATTTTTCTAATCTTAATAATTTGATGTCTACATTTGGTTTGGGTGAGAAGTCTTCTGCTTCAAAATTATAGACTATCTCACAGCGATATAGTGAATTTAATATGATTGAAATAATGCTCTGCTCGGTTTTACCGATAATTCTTTCTATAGCCTCTTTCTGGCCAAATATAAGGGCTGATTCTGGACTATTATTAGCACTATATAATCCTTTGATTAACTCAGAGAATATGGCAAAAGGTGGATTAGAGATAATAGCAAAGCTTTCGCTGGGATACGTAATTTTGCGAATATCCTGATTTATAATAGTGGCTTTATCTCCTAAACTATCTTGTAATCGGGTATATAAGTCAGGATCAAGTTCTATTGCCTGTACTCTATATCCTCTTGCTACGAGTTCCTTGGTTATAATCCCCTCACCTGCACCAAGATCTAATACTAGGGAATTGGGGGGTAATGGAATAAAATCTATAATATAGCGTATGAGGCTGGGATTTTTTACAAAGTTTTGAGAATAAGCCTTACGCTTTTCACTATTATACTCTTGCATAAGATTTAAGATTCTAAATGTTCAATTAAATCCATTATTTTGACCCAAATGGCTTCTTCTTTGGCTAACTTTTCTGATGCCTGAGGTACACCTAATCTAACATCTTCTTTTAAGTTTGCTATTTTTTTGTCTATCTTACTTAATTCTTTTTTAGCTTGATATAATTCTCTTTTGCGGGTTTTATCATCTCCTGCATATTGTGAGACTTCTTGTACAATTTGTTCTGTGTTTTGAGCTTGTATTATATCTGTATGCTGTTTGAGGCTCCAGACATATTCTTCATAATTACCATTATATTTGGTAATATTACCATCTTTGACTTGCCAAATCATGGTAGCTAGATTATTTACAAAACTTCTATCATGACTTACAAAAATTAATGTCCCATTCCATTCTGAAAGAGAGCTTCCCATAATTTCTACGGTTTCCATATCGAGATGGTTGGTTGGTTCGTCCAAAATTAGAACATCATATCCTTCTAAGAATACAGCTGCGAGTCTTAGTCTTGCTTTTTCACCTCCGGATAAAACTGTGAGAGATTTATCATGTTCATTTTTAGAAAACAAAAAGCTTCCTAGGGTTTTCTTGACATCATCATCACTAATATTGATGTCAGCTACCTTTCGTAGATAATCATAAACTGTAGCTTGATCTTGAGTGTCGAATTCTACACTTTGTGCAAAGTATCCCACTTTAAGACCATTCCCAAATTTAAACTCTCCTGACAGGGATTGTATTTCTCCAGATAAAGTCTTTAGAAGAGTAGATTTTCCTTGTCCATTATCTCCTAAAACTGCAATTTTTTGGCCTCTCTCTACATATAGATTCTGTCCTTCTGCAATTTTAGTTTTACCATAACCAATGGTAATATTACTAACATCCAACCCCATACCTGAGCTCTTTGCAATATTTGGCAAATTCATTCTAATTTTTGAATTTGGGGTATATATAGTTTTTTTCTCTTGAGATAATCTCTCAATATGTTTTTGCTTGGATTTGGCTTGAGCTGCTTTACTTGCTTTTGCTCCAAATCTGTCTATAAATTCTTGTAGTTGTGCTTGTTTCTTTTCTATATTAGCATTGGTACGAACAATTTGATTTTGTACTGTTTGTTTATATTCTAAGTAATCATCCACATTCCCTGGATATAATGTGATTTGCCCTTGATCTACCTCAATGGTACTGGTCATTACTCGGCGTAAGAATTCTCTATCATGAGTAATTAACAAAACAGTTCCTTTATACGATAATAGCCAGTTTTCAAATAATAAAATTGTAGATAAATCTAGATAATTGGTTGGCTCGTCTAATAAGATTAAATTTGGTTTAGCCATTAACATCTTGACTAATTTTAATCTCATTCTATATCCTCCAGAAATATCTGCGATTGGAAGCTCTAGCTTTTCTTTTGGCATATCAAATTCTAGAGCCTGTTTTATAATTTCCCAATCTTGAGCTTTTGTTTTTTGTAAAAGATAATCTAGTCCAGTTTGAGTGAAATCAAAGTCATCTTCTTGAGCTATATAGCCAATTCTAACGGTTTTATCTAATGTAATAGACCCATCATCTGGTTCTTCTAGATCTAATATCATTCTAAACAGAGTACTTTTCCCAGCTCCATTACGGCCTAAAACACCATAAATCTCTCCCTCATGAATAGAGCAAGTAGTAGTATTAAATATAACCTTGAGTCCATAATGTTTCTCAAGGCTATATATGCGAATTAGTTCTTTTTTAGCCATAGTATATATAATTTATTGTTATACTATGCCATAAAACTAGTAATTTTACAATATCAACTTATTCTACTGGTAGAGCTCCTGTAGAATCATCACTAATAAGAGGAGGATCTAGTACTGGAAGTTCATTGGTAACCTCTCCAGCAATTGGAGCAGGGATAGTTTCTACAATTTCATCTAATACTATAGGCTCTTCTTGACTCTGCCTATATAGTAGAAATCCTAAGACACCACCTCCCAACAAGATTAGAATTATCAAGATTACAATTAAAGTAGGATTGCTACCCTCTCTTTCTGAGTTTTCAGGCTCTATATTTTCTGGTTGTCCAAATACATTATCCATATTATTATATTAATTAATATTTATTGAGACATGGTCCCAATTTTAAATCCATTGAGTACATTGTTTGCGCCACCTTCTTTATGTTCTGTAGGCTTTGCAAACAAAGCACTACCATCTTTCCCACAAACTTGTAAAATATTAGATTCACCTCCTGGGTGATTAGGAATATATGAGGTAATATTATATACATTACCCTCTATAATAGTCCAGCAGGAGTTTTTAGTATTATTCTCAGCTACTTGAGAGAGCGTATATATTTGTTCAGTCTTATTATCTACTACTGTATCTGAAGCATTGTCTTGTATTGGGGAGGATGAGTTTAACTCATCTGAATTGAGTTCTTGAGAACTTAGTGCTGGGATCTCATTATCTTGAGTGTCTTTGGATTGACTATCAGTATATAAAGAATATGATAAGTAAGATAAAGCTATCAAAATTAAAGTTATTAAAATGATTGTTAATTTTGATATTTTTTTTTCAGGTTCATTTATTGTAGTATCAGTATTTGATTGAGTCTCAAAAGGCATAACTTGATTTATATTTATAATATTTTAATATAAATTAATTATATCATAGAATTATTTTTTTACAAATTATTTTTTATAAATTTAGGGATATGATATATTTTATTTATAATAAAAGCTAAAAACACACTTATAAATAAGGTTATAACAAAATTATGAAAGAATACAAATATAAAGTTTTTATCTGAGTTTTTCACTAAATCAAATAATATTTGCTGAATTGGGAAATGTAATAAAAATATCCATAAACTCATTTTACCAATAGGGACAAAGATATGATGGGTTAATTTGCTTACAAAGTTATTAGATTGTAGATATTTTAAGGCAGTAAAAATAAAGCCAAATCCTAGTATCATTTGAAAGTTATAAAAATGTAATAATTTGAATATATTTTGATCTACATTATTATATATCATAAAAATTATAAAAACACCTTGTAAACCGATATATATAATAATCAGTTCTCCCCAGATATTAGAGATTTGTTTCTTTAATATATCTTTTCTTAACATTCCATATACAAAAAATATTAAAAATTGAGGAAAAAAAGGAAATTGATTAATCCACCAAGTGAAAGGGCTAAGAAATGAAGCTATAGAAATAATTACAGAAGATAATAATAGATATTTTGGAATAATTCGGCGGCAATAATCTAAGATCGGATATAAAAAATATAATTGAAATAATACTGGTATGAAATAAAAAGGGAGTACCATTCCTCCAGTTAATATAAGCTGCCAGAGTGGAGCTGAATTATTATAGCCAATTAGCCATAAAGCAATATTAACTATAATATATGGAATCCCAATTCTTATAAATTTGCTACTATAAAATTTAATAATATTTTTCTTATCCCAAATAAATGGTTTTAATAATAAGCCTGAAGTAAATAAAAAGACAGGTATAGCAAAGCGAGAAATATTATTTATAAAGTTAAGACTTAGAATTTCTAAATCTTCATTATAGTTATACAATAATAAATAGCAGGTGTGTATTAAAATAACAGCAATAATTGCAATTCCTCGAATAGCATCAATGCTTTGTATTCTCTTTACACTAATCAAATCATTGCTAATATCTATATTCCAAAAAATTTTAGCATATCTAGGAATAAATAAAAGTACTATAGAGGTTATAATTACAAATAAGTATTCTAGCACAAAATCTAGTATATACATTTATTTATTCTTTAAGTTCAGTATATAGTTCAGGAGTATAAGATTGAATAGGAAATAAATAGTCTCTCTTACCGGATTGTATAATTAAATCATTAATTATCGTAACATTTTCATTATGTAGTTTAATTAAATCTCTATATTCATTTAGAGTATTATTTACATCAACTACATTTTTATTATAATCATCAACTAGGGCATTATATTCAGTTAATCTTCTCTCTATAACTAATTGATCTAGTCTCACTTTTTCTACTGCAATGGCATCTCTTTTGTTATTTAACATTTGTGCTTTTTCGTCTATTGATACCCTAGCAAGATTAATAACATTACTAAGGCTTCTGATAGTTTGCATATCCTCATAGTATATATATTCCTGATAACCCCAATAGGCCATATTGCTCATGAAGTAGAATACTAAGAATATTGATAAGTATTTTATTATTGTCATATGATTTTATTATATATGATTTGTTTATAATTGAGAAGTGTAGTAGAAATACTTTATTAATTTTGATATACTTGTAGTATAAATAATAATATGGAAAACTTTAATAATAATATTGAATCAATAGAAACTAGTCCTGAAGAGGAAGTGACTCCTGATAAAATGAAATCCATCCTTCAAGATGTAATTGATGATAGGTTTGAAGTCTTTGATGTTGAGACCATGGCAAGTTATGATGCGATATTCTCAGAGGGGTATGAACCATATTTTCTCAATATCTGGACTATAAAATCTGGTTATGGATTTGGATATATTGTGTTTCATAATTTCCTAAGAAGAGTAGGTACTGGGAATACATTTGTGACCACAGATTTTACTGATTCTGGAAAAAGATTATTTCAAAAAGCAGTCAATGATGGTTTAATACAACAAGTGTCAGAACAATTTGGATTAGAAAGAAAAACTAGATGGCAGGTTGTTGGAGATCCTATGGATAATTTGCTTAAAATTAGAGATAGTTGGTGAAACTTTTGATTAGAAAGTATACTCAAAGATACTTAGAAAGGCTGTAGAACTAAAAATTATATTAAGAATGGTATAATTTAATATTTTACTTTCTATACAACACCATACGATTTAGGTACATAAATGGGATATCTATAATTCCAACAAGCCATTTTATAGCCATAGTCCCCACTATAATAGGTAAAAGCGGTTGTACTCCGGCAAAAGCAATAATGACAAAAAGAACAGTGTCCAAAGCCATAGCTGGGATAGAGCTAAAAGCATTTCTCATCCAGAGATATTTCCCTTTGGTTAATTTTTTGAACCAATCAAAAATATAAGCGTCTATATTCCCACTGACTAATAAAGCCACCCAGCTAGCAATCATAATTCTTGGAGTATAGCCGATGATTTGAGCAAAGTTTTCCTGTTCTGTCCAAAATGGTGCTGGTTGTAAGGAAATTGCCAACCAGATAAAAAAAGCTATAGCAACTTGAGTGATAAAGGTAATGAATATCATCTTCTGGGTTTCTTTCCTTCCAAACTTCTCATTGACGATATCTGTTAGAAGGAAAGTCACCGCAAATACCAAAGTCGCTGTATCAGAATAAAATTTAATAAACCCTAGATCAAACTCAGCAATTTTATAAGCTATAATATTACTAGTCAGCACAAAAGCTACATATAAGCCAACCAGAGCATCTGCTCTATCATATCTACTAGCATACCATGATCCAAATAAGGAAAAGGCTGTGATGGCTGTAATCCAAAGTAATATTTGTAATAGCATATTTTAGAAATTAGTTGTATTTTTATATTATACACTATTTAGTAGAGATTTTGTAAATATTGTTAATTGACAATATAATTAAAAAGGACTCCTTGATTTTGTGTTTTTTAGCAAGAGCATTGTAATCAAATATAGATTGTTTTTTTAAATAGCAATCTCTATACACCTGAATGAATATTCTATATAATATAAATATATAATACAATTAATATATATGAAATCTATAGATGAATATCATCAAAATCAATCAAAAAGTATGCAGCCACAGCTAGAATTATTAAGACAAATTATCAAAGAAGTAGCACCTGAGGCAAGAGAAATTATTAGTTATAGTATGCCAGCCTTCAAACAAAATCAAGTTTTAGTATATTATGCACTCAATAAAAATCATATTGGCTTCTACCCCACCCCAAGTCCAATTCTACACTTTCAAAAAGAATTAAAATCATATAAAACATCCAAAGCAGCGATTCAATTCCCATTAGATCAGCCACTACCTATAGACTTAATTCAAAAAATAGTAAAATTTAGAATAAAAGAAGATAAAAATCTATGACAACCCCACTCTCAGGAATATTACATCCCATCACAGAGGATATAAGTCAGTCTCTTCAAGATAATATAATTGTATTAGAAAAATGGAATAAACTAACTCCAATACAGAGAAATGAGTGGATATGCTGGATAACTATTGTCAAAAAACCAGAAACAAGACTCAATCATATCCAAAGAATGTTAGAAGAAATCCAAACAGGACATAAAACTCCTTGCTGCTGGCCTGGTTGCCCACATCGTAACCCCAAGACCCAAAAGTGGTTTGGAAAGAAAGTAAAAGTATAATAATTATGACTCCCACCTACCAAGATATCCAGCAATCTCTCAGACAATATGCCACTCCAGAGCGAAAGAAGAAAATTGAGTGGTTTTTCAAAACTGGAAAAGGGCAATATGGTGAGGGGGATACATTTATAGGAGTCACAAATCCAGATGTCAGGAAAGTTGCTCGGAAATACAAATATATAGACTTATCAGAGATAGAATTATTATTACACTCCCTTATTCATGAGGATAGATTATGTGCTTTGATCCTGTTGGTAAATAAAAATAAAAAATCTACTACCGAGCAAAGACAAGATATAGCTAATATGTATATTGTCAATTTACAATATATAAATAATTGGGATCTCGTCGACCTCTCAGCCCATTATATATTGGGTAAAGCTATATATGATGAAATACAGGCAATGAGCATATTAGATAAGTTGGCCGACTCAACTATACTATGGGAGAGAAGAATTGCCATTATATCAACAATGTATTTTATCTCTCAGAATAATATCACCGAGACTCTTAGAATAGCTAAAGTCTTACTATCAGATAAGGAAGACCTGATTCATAAAGCCGTCGGCTGGACACTTCGAGAAGCATGGAAAAAGCAACCCCAAGAAGTTGAAAAGTTTCTACAAAATAACTATGCCCAACTCCCTCGCACAACTCTCCGATATACTATTGAACGAATGGAAGAAAGTAAGAGAAAAATGTTTTTGAGGGGTGAGTTTTAATTGCGGAGAGAAAGGGATTCGAACCCTTGATAGGTTTGACCCTATACTGCGTTTCGAATGCAGCGCAATAAACCGGACTATGCGATCTCTCCTGTGGGTATATTATAATTCTTTTTTATACTTTTGTTCAAGTGGTTGTTGACTGTCATCCTCCGTCACCTATGGTGACACCTCCCCCAAGGGAGGACAAATAAATACAAGTTTTAAAAATATATCCAACCCGTCCGGCGAGCCTGCCCCCTCGCCAGCGAGGGATAGAAATAGAATATCTTAATTTGATAATTCCCCTATTTTATGGTATAATTAATAGTATATTCAAAATAATTATATGAGTGAAAAAATTTCCTTAGATACCAAAAGACATACTGGAGCGCATATTCTAGCTACGGCTATTTATGATATGTTCCCTGAGGCTCAATTTGGAGTTGGACCTACGACTGAGAATGGATTTTATTATGATGTATTACTACCAAGAACTTTAATCCCTGAGGATTTAGTTATCCTGGAGGATAAGATGAAAGCTATTATTAAAGCTAATCTACCAGTTGAAAGAGCAGAGATTGATATTGATGAGGCTATTGAACATTTTACGGAGGCTGGGCAGATGTTAAAAGTTGAGTTATTACAAGATCTCAAAGCTCACGGGACTACTAGTTTTGCTGAAATTTATGGAGATGAGGAAATTATCTCTAATGAAAAAGAAGTCTCGACAGTAAGTGTTTATAAAATTGGGAATTTTGTAGATTTATGTCGTGGTCCGCATATTGAGTTTACTGGACAGATTGATTCTCAAGCTTTTGCTTTAGATAGTATTTCAGCTTCTTATTTTCGTGGAGACCAGAGTCGTGAGAGTATGCAGAGAGTTTATGGTATTTTATTTAATTCTAAAAAAGAATTGAAAGAATTCTTGCATAATCGTGAAGAGGCGAAGAAGAGAGATCATCGCAAACTTGGAGCAGATTTAAAATTATTCACTATATCTGAGCAAATTGGAGCTGGGCTACCTCTATTACAACCAAAGGGAGCTATTATTAGAACCTTATTGGAGCAATATTTATGGCAATTACATAGTCATAGAGGTTATAGTAGAGTCTGGACTCCTCATATTGCTAAATTAGATTTATACCAGACTTCTGGACATGCTGATAAATTTGGAGATGAATTATTTAAGGTACAAGGTAAAGATGAAGAGTTTGTAATGAAGCCTATGAATTGTCCTCATCATATGCAAATTTTTGCCGATAATCAATTTAGTTATCGTGATTTGCCTATTAGATACTTTGAACCTGCTACTGTATATCGTGATGAAAAATCTGGTCAATTATCTGGACTCACAAGAGTAAGAGCAATTACTCAAGATGATGGACATCTCTTCTGTAGAGTTTCACAAATTCAAGAGGAAGTAGCTAATATTGTTACTATCATTAAAGAGTTCTATTCAATATTAGGATTAGATCAGGATTATTGGGTTAGTTTATCTGTACGAGATTCCAAGAATACTAACACAACTATTGGTAGTGATGAGAATTGGGAGGCAGCTGAGCAAGCTTTAGAGCAAGCAGCTATTGTAAATAAGCTCCCCTATCGGCGTATAGAAGGTGAGGCAGCTTTTTATGGACCTAAGTTAGACTTTATGTTTAAGGATGTTCTCGGAAGAGAATGGCAATTAGCTACTATACAAGCTGATTTCAACCTACCTCAAAGATTTGATTTGTCTTATATCAATGAAGAGGGTGATAAGGAAAGACCCGTAGTAATACACCGAGCTATTACTGGATCATTTGAACGATTTATGGCCATACTAATCGAACATTTTGCAGGACGATTTCCTTATTGGTTAGCTCCGGTACAGGTGAATCTTTTGGCAGTCAATGATTCTAAAGAAGTCTTAGATTATATTGATAATATCAGGCAAACTTTGGATAAAGTTGTCGTAGCTCTGCCACTAAAATATAATGAACTTAGATATAATATAGATCTATCTTCTGAATCTCTTGGTAAGAAAATTCGTAACTCAGAATTACAAAAAATTCCCGTTACTATAATTGTTGGTCCAAAAGATATAGAAGCTAAACAAGTTAGTATACGTACTCATAGTAGTGAGAGTAAAGTTGATCTTAGTGAATTACAAAAATTCTTAGAAAATTTTGAATAACTTTAATATAATAAAAATCCTCCAATAGCAATCAAAACCACTCCTATCCCTAGATTGACATAGGGTTGTTTGGCATCTATTTTCTTACCTAATTTATGTAGTTTGTCCTTGATTCCATTTAACATTTCTTGATTTTCGGTAATTGCAATGAACCAAAATACCATAATCGGTAAATGAAAAACTATATTAAGCCCAGTATTAGCTATAATTCTATAGATAGTTGTATCAAAAAGTACATTGATTTGAATAGCTAAGAATACATATTCTACTAAAGCTGGGAAGTCTACAAAAGGAGCAATAACTCCCATTACAAATGGTAATGTCCCATAATATTTAGGATAAATTTTCTCCTTTTTTATTTTATTTTTCTTAGGGATAAGAGTGTATATAATCAAGCTCAATCCTAATAAAATTAGTACATAACTATTGATAGTTCCAATATGTTGTTTCCACTTATCTACAGTGTCTTCTATACCCCAAATTATAACTCCTGAGATCACAAAATGAATCACAAACAAACCTACCAAAAACCAAAACATATTCTTAGCAGACTTAGAATGTGCTAAGTAGTACAAGCTAAGGATAACTGTCATATGTTTAAAATTTTATTTGAATTCAGCAAATGTCTCTGAACTTAGATAAGCTGGGATGTCTTCAATATCTATTCTGAGTTGTTCCATAGTATCTCTGTGCCTGATAGTGACCGTACCTTCAGATAGAGTTTCATAGTCCACAGTCACACACCAAGGAGTACCTATTTCATCTTGCCGACGATATCTCTTCCCTATTGAGCCTGCCAAATCTATATCTGCCATAATCCCCTTCTTTCTTAAGTTCATATATATATCTTTTGCCTGCTCAGCTAAACCATCTTTTTTCATCAATGGTAAAATTGCTATTTTATATGGAGCTAGAATATATGGGAACTTTAGTACAATACGGCTCTCGGAACTATTCTCTACATGTTCCTCATTATAGAATTCAAAGAGAGTGGATAGTAATAATCTATTTACTCCTAACGAAGTCTCTATAACATAAGGATAGTACTTTTCATTAGTCTGTGGGTCTCTGTATTGCAAATCTTTCCCACTAAATTCACTATGTTGCTTAGTATCATAATCTGTACGATTGTGAATCCCTTCCATTTCTTTGAACCCCAATGCTCCAAATTTATAATCTATATCCCAAGCATCTTTAGCATAAAATACCAATTTTTCATGCTGTCTAAATTGTAAATTAGCTGGATTATAGCTTAAATATTTAGTATAAAACTTATATCTATAATCTTTCCAGAACTCATACCACTGATCTTCCTCTCCTGGTTTTACAAAAAACTGTAGGTCAATTTGCTCAAATTCACGAGTACGAAAAATATACTGCTTAACGGTAATTTCATTACGAAAAGCTTTACCTAATTGGGCTATTCCGAAAGGTAATTGTCTACGACTAGTCTCTTGTACTAATTTCCAATTAACATATATATTCTGACAAGCCTCTCCCTTAAGATAAGCCACACTAGACTCATCCACCGTAGCTCCAAGGTGAGTACTGACCAACAGGTTAAAGTGTTTAGCCGTACTTAGTGGATTCCCATCTGGGGATAAAATATTATTATCTGATATAATCTTATCTGTCTCTTCAGGAGATAGGCTGTCTGCATTATCCATAATCCCAGCTTCTTCTATTAAGTGATCAGCCCTATATCTCTTATGAGTGATAGTATCTTCTACCAATAGATCAGAAAATCCTCCAATATGTCCACTGGCTTCCCATACTTTTGGATGTAGGAAAATTGAACCCTCAATTTCTACTACATCATCCCTGAAAGTCACCATCCAATTTCTCCAAGCTTGAACCAGATTATCTTTTAAGAGTTTACCTAGTGGTCCAAAATCATATACTGCTGAATAGCCTCCATAAATCTCAGAAGATTGGAATATAAAGCCATTCCGGTGAGCATATTTTACAATTGTATCTAATTTAATCGACATAATAAAATTTATAATTTATTGATTATATTTTCTATTATATCATATTTTGATATAAATATTAAATTCAATTATTTTCTTACTTTTGCAAACCTTAGCTTCAATATTCCAAATAATAACTCAAAGTTAGTCAAAAAAGTAATGCTACTCTTACCATTTTTCCTAGCATCAAATTGAATTGGAATCTGACTTATTTGATAGCCTTGATTTTTTGCCTTATATAAGAACTCGTAATCAAAGCCCCAAGGAGTTGGGTTTAAGTCTACATTTTTTAGAATCTTTTTCTTGAATACTTTCATACCTGATTGTATATCATATGGTAATCCTAATAAAACTTTACCGAAAACTTTAGAATATATTCGGCTTAATAATTTTCTATACCACTTGATATTTTGCACTACCCTATTAGCTACCACAATATCATGATTTTTAGTTTTAACTAACATATCATACAATAATTCTGGTGGGTATTGTAAATCTGCATCAATCATAGCTACTGAACTGTATCTTGCTTTACTAAAACCCTCTAATAATGATTGAGCTTTGCCTTTGGCTCCATTTTTTAGTAAAATTTTGAGAGGATATCTACCATTAAATCTTCTTAAGATATCTAATGTCCTATCCTCAGAGAAATCATCTACTATAATAATCTCGTATTTGACTTTATTTTTACTCATATTTGAGTGTATTCGCTTAATTAACTCTTTAATATTATCTTGTTCATTATAGGTTGGGATGATAATAGATAAATGCTTCATATTATAAATTAAGTTTATACTGATACAGAGTGAGGTCGGGAGAGAACTCTCTCTCTTCAACCTTTTTAAAATTATTATCTAAATATGTTTTCAATTCTTTTTCATAACCCTGATCATAGGATAAGATTACATACATATATTGATGTCCGTCTTTAATTTTATTGACCTGCTCCTCTATTTTGGAACTATCAAATGAAGGGATAGATGATACTTTACTTCTATCCCAAATTGGAAAAGTTTCTACATTAGTAATACCTTGATAATAATATTCAAAAGGGTATATAGTAAATGGAGCAGATAGAACGATGACATCTCTAGCTGTAGCTTTGACCGTAAGATATATAGCAATATCTTCAAAATTTTCTTTAACCGGAGTATAAGGACTAAAAATCTGCAATAATAATGATAAACCTATTAAGAATATTCCTACTAAATATAATATTGTCATTTGTTTACTAAAATAAGTATTAATAAGATAAATAATATATAGATAAAGGAATAAAGAACTTACAATAAGATATCTAGATAAAAATATTGGCCTTAAATAACTCAGTATAAAAGCTAGCCCAATTGGTATTAGGATTTGGAATATAACAAAAGTAGTAAAGACTGAATATTTGAATTTTCTTTGTAAGGAAGTAAATATAAGTATAACTATAATTGGCCAACTAGATAGAATAATACTATTAATAATATCAGGCTGAAACCCAAATATATATTGAGAAAATATATTGAAAAAATCAATTGAAGTCGGAGCTTGTAATGCTGGCTTGGTATTGGCTGCGGAACCAAGACTTATTACATAATATATCCAAGGAGATATAGCTAATAGAATAATAACTGCACTAATAATAAATTTGGGGAATAAAGTTTTATTGAATTGCTTATAGCTAACTAAGTAGAATAAAGCATTAGATATTAAGAATAACCAATAAAAATAGTGGGTATAGATACCTAAGATTGCTGTTATTATAAATCCAATCCAACTTTTTGTATTCTCCTTTTTTAATATATCAATGAAGAATATGCTATTTAATACAGCCAGAAGTAGCAGTAAGCTATACATTCTAGCTTCATTAGCATACCAATTAATAAATGGAGATAAGATAAAGATAATTGTACTCATTAAAGCTATTCTTTTTGTATACAATTTACTAGCTAGAATATATACGAATGGGATTGAAATTATGGATATAAGTAAAGATAAATATCTAGCCGATATAATACTATTATTAAATATCCCTTGCCAAAAATGCAATATAATATGATAGAAAGGTACATGTACATCCCTACCTACAATATCGAATATCTCAGGAATACTATGGCTGACTTGCCATATACTTTGAGCCTCGTCTAATCTAATACCATTGAGATATATAAGTGGGATGGATATAGTAATGCTAATTAAAGTAAAGAATATTATTGTAATCCAATCTAAGTTCCATATATTAGATTTAGAGATCTGCTTAGATAGAAACTTCATTATTTATCTATAGTTAAATTAGAGTTAATAGGAACCGTTTCAAGATATTCTAGACTTTGATTCAATTCATTAGTTTGTAAAGCTGGTAATGAGGCCCTCAGGAAAGGGAATATTATTATAATATTAAGTATTATCCACGTAATATTAGCAAAGAGAGAGGCGGTTATGCCATTACCATAGAGATAATATGAAATACCAATAGCACTAATTGCTACATATGTAAGATGCATCCAATTAAGATGGATAAAGTTACCAGAAACTTGTGTTTTAGAAGTGATGCTAAAACCATTTTTTTGACCACTTAATACAGCCCATAATGCCTGAATATGAATCATAAATGAGCTCATCGAGAAAGCCAGGCCTTTGAAAGAATATGTGAAATTACTACTTCGCTGTAAAATATACATTACGAGATAAATATATGGTATAAATACTAAAGCAATAATCATACTAGAGTTTACTAATGGTACATTGCCAGTAAACAAGAATATAATTGGTAATAACATATTCAGTAGGAATATTATACCCGACAGATAATAACTAGCTGATGCTAAGTATTGCAGTTTTTGAGCTAAAGATAAACCCCTATTAAATAAGGGGTTATATTTGAATATTATCTCTAGACTACCTCTAGCCCATCTAAATTGTTGTTTATAATATGACATAAAGTCCTCAGGTGCTAAACCTTCTGCTAATACTTCTGGCACATATACTGATTTCCAACCTTTAGAATGTACGAATAGAGATGTTAAGAAATCTTCTGCAATATTAGTCTCACACATACCCCCTGCTTCCATAATTGCTTCTCTTTTCAATACCATATTAGTACCACACATAAAGACAGAGTTAGTTTTATTCTTACCCTTACAAATAGCTCCAAAAAATAACTCTTGTTGTCTCCAAGCTCCTTCTGTTACTAGATTCTGAGTGTGATTTTTATAATATTGAGGCGTTTGTACAAATCCCACCTTTTTATCTATAAAATATCCCATTGTTTTCTTTAAAAAGTCTTTAGCAGGCACATGATCAGCATCAAAGACTACAAAGTAATCTCTATTGGTCTGTAGTAATGCATTATTTATATTTCCAGCTTTAGCTCCATGTGGTATTTTTCTAGTAATACAATGTATACCTAAATCTTTAGCTAATTGTTCAACATCCTTCCAATTATCTTTCTTCGCAACAAACCCATCATTCAATAGATAAACCTCAAATTCTGGATAAATCATATTCTTAGCCGCAATAGCAGTCTCCTTGATGATTTCAATCGGCTCCCCTGCTACAGTTATGAACACATCTACTTTTGGAGAGAATTTCTTATCATATATATTGGTAGCTTTAGTATCCCAAACAGTTATAATATAACTTATAATCTGCCATAAATGGAATACCTCTCCTACAATTAATATGCCATATAGCCAATAATTACCAGGGGTTATGAAAAATGTTATGAATATAAAGTAAATTATAGAGACTAAGGCCACTCCAATCAATAGAGTTTTAGATGCTTGAGTGTTAGTAAGAAAGATTGTTCTAGGATTATATGATACTGTATTCTTCATAGAATTGTAGTTATTTATAAGCTTCTATAATATCCTTCTCAGACAGAGTAGAGAAATAGTTCGGTAGTAAGTTATTGTATATAGCCAGTCCAAACCAGGCCCAGTTGGTATCATAATAACCTAACTGTTCTCTCCATTGCTGAGTATCTCGATTATATAAAGGTAATAATTTTTTTTCATATATATCTTTTGCAATGTCTGGATTGACAAGCTCAAAGTATCCTATATTAGTTCCAATTGCAGCTGGAGATGAGCCTTTATCTAATACAGCGCCATCATGGGAATAAGTATTATAAATATTTTGCTCTTGATTCCAAATAGATAATAAGAAAGTATTCTTCTCAAAATAGTCTTTTGCTCTACTATCTCCATACCATAGATAATCTAAATACAACCTCCACATCACTCTGTGAGCATCAAAGCTATAATTAGTTGTAATATTCCTACTATCAGGAGCCTTAAGTTCTCCTGTTTTTCTATCTAATACAACCCAATCTGGTGGCAAGCCTGTAGAATCTTCTTTATCTAAAGCTAAAGCTGAAGATTTGATTATTGTCTCATAGGAGGTATCTATTACACCCTGCCAATCATTATTTGGGTCTAGTATAGCAAACATTCTATAAGCATACGGTGCATAATAAGATGGATTTAATAAAACCTCATTTGCATTAAATTGTTCAATGTCATTAGATGTAATATATGGTCTATTATTAACCATAATCACACTTTCATCCCAAATACCTTTAATAATACTATCAGCCTCCAAAAGATAAGTAGAATCTCCCCAGCGAGAATAAGCAAATAAGAGAGCCATTGCAATATCTGTGTCTCCATCTATGGCGGCATTATTCCCACCAATATCATCTAATACTCCGTAGGAACCATCCTCTTTTTTTCCAAATAACCAAGCAAATAGCTTATTACCTTTCCACAAATTATCTTTTGTCCATTGCCAGCTTTTGTCAAAAGTCTCTTTATCATCTTGCCACACAGCTCTTAACATAGTATAGCTCTGCCCCTCTGATGTAGTAATATTATCTCTCTGTTTATCTAAAGTTCTAAAACT
>JBMTTF010000007.1:0-20073 GCA_049449075.1 Minisyncoccia bacterium
AGAAATCCAACAAAACTATAATGCGCTCAAAGGTAGATTTGGTCTATAGTCATTTGTATTCTGTCACATTTCAGAATCTCAACTATATATTAAAATCAAAATATGCTATTTTATAGTTATATTAATTAGTTTAATAATATGAAAATCTATATCATTACTCAAACTCAAGCTAATACAGATTATCGTAAAGTTATTGCTACGGGAGCAGATAGTCAATTAGTTTTGATTCTATAATAATTATAATAATATTAAATTTTAAAATTTTTAGTAGCTAAATAAATTTCTTTAGCTTGCTTATATCTTATAATGGCTTCTTGTCTGGCTTGAGGGTGGGGTATAATAGGTTCTATAACAGTATTATCATAATTCTTATCTAACCATTTGTCCTGATATAAACCCTGTTTATCATAATTCTCAGATTGTAAATAAGGGTTAAAAATACGGATTGGCTTTGGGTCTGCTCCGACTGAGGCTCCCCATTGCCAACCCCCATTATTAGATGGTTCATCTAAATCAATCAAACTAGCTCTGAAATATTCCTGTCCCCATCTCCAATCAATTCCTAGATTTTTGGACAGTACACTAGCTACAATCATTCTGGAGCGATTATGCATCCAACCAGTCTGAGATAATTGTTGCATAGAGGCATCGACAACCTTATAACCAGTTCGTCCAGTCATCCAAGCTATAAATCTATCTTGAGCTTTTTTGCCTTGAACCCAATCTATAGTTTGTCTATATTGATCTTGGAATTCCAAATCTAATAAATCTGGCTGATGATAGAGTAAATAAGCATAAAATTCTCTCCAAATTAGCTCTGATATGTAGGTAATAGCTCCTAGATTAGTTTTGTTATCCAAAGCCAATTCTTCTACGCTTAAGTTAAGATATTTAGTAATCTCGTCTTTAAGCTTTCGTGCAGATACAAAACCCCAAGCCAAAGCTAAGCTCATCCGAGAAGTCTGACCATTATCTATAATATCAAGTTCTAGACTATTACGATTCAAGCTATAATTATTTAATTTACCAGATATCAGATAATGATTAAAACTCTCCAAAGCTTCACTCTCAGAAGTATACCAATTAGATAAATCTGGTAAAGTAAAATATTGGTCTAAATCATAAATTATATCTAGAATCTGAATCTCTCTCTTGGCATTAAATATAGAGTCAATAATATTAGTCTTAGGTGCTACATATTGCCAAGATGATATAAGAGGAGTAGATGCATAATTTACAGACTCTAGGTCAGGCTTGGGTAAAATTTGTAGATTTAGAAATTCCTGCCAAACAGATTTTTTAAAAGGGGTAAAAACAGTATAAAGATTCCCATTTTGGCTTCTAGTTTCGGGTTTCACACTTAATCTGTCGGCAAATATATTTACCTCAATCCCAGCTGCTTTGATTTTGCTAATTTGAGTATCAAAATCAGGATAAATATCTTGATTTACAAAAATTTCTAGATTATAAATTTGAGACAATTCACTCATAGAACGAGCACCTTTCCCACGAATTAGATGAAAGTGAGGGAATTGTTCGGTGAATTGAGGTATGGCTCTAGCTAATAAAAACTTTTGCGGATAACCAAATTGAGATTCTGGGCTAGCCTCTAGCATATAATCCTCCAAGATAAATACAGGAGCAAACATAACCCCCGTATCGCGAGCCTTAGTAATGGCATAAAGTAGGGCAGAATTATCTTCTATCCTCAAGTCTCGTCGAGCCCAATAAATAATTAAATTAGATTTCATATATTTTATTATAACATACTTTTTAGGAGGTGTGGTTGAAATTCCCCTCTTGGGGGATATAGGTTATATTGTCCTCCATTGGTGGTGGTACCGTAGGTAGTAAGGCAGAATGCATCTCAGCCAAGAAAAAACCCCCCGTATGCTGTCGTGCATAGGGGGTATGGTCAATTTGTTTAGATCTCTACAATTTCTTCTTTTGGAATTCTGTTTAATAAAGCTATTTGAATCAGTTTATTACGACGATTTTGCATTATTGTAAGAATTTCACTTTCTTTTTCTTGATTATGATCAAAGTTATGGCTAGTAATTATAATTCGGTCTAAATTTGTACTAACGGAGAATCTCCAGACAAATTTATTAAATGTTAAACATACTTTCTCTATAGCATGAACACATTCAACCAATTCATGGTTAAGATAAGAATCCTCATGCTCTTGATTACCTTTGAGAATCAAAATAGTCATTGATTTGTAAAATGAGCTTGAACCCCCTTGTCAGGAAGTTCTGGCAGTATTGAGTTTAGCATATTTGAAATTTTTTGGCAATTATGCTATTATACATAATAAGGTATTGTTATATTTTGCTATCTAATATGAAAGTTATTCAACAGTTTATTGATTACTTTGAGGCTAAAAAACATATTTTGGTAGCTTCTTCATCCTTATTACCAAAGGGGGATGCTTCAGTTTTGTTTACTACGGCGGGTATGCAACAGTTTAAGTCTTATTATTTAGGGACTCCATCACCTTATGGGAATCGGGTAGTTAGTGTACAAAAGTGTCTTAGAGTAGATGATATTGATGAGGTGGGAGATGAGACTCATAATACTTTCTTTGAGATGTTGGGTAATTTTTCTTTTAATTATCCTCAAGGTGAGGGTAGTTATTTTAAGTCTGAGGCGATTCGATTAGGTTATGAATTGATTGCTGAGACTTTGGGAATGAAAATTGATTATGTGACTATCTTTGCGGGTGATGAGAAAAGTCCCAAGGATACCGAGTCTTTATCAATTTGGCAGGATTTAGCTCGTGAGAAGGGGATTAAACTTGAGATTAGAGAATTAGGACGAGAGGATAATTTTTGGGGACCAACTGGAGCGGAAGGTCCTTGTGGTCCGACTACCGAGATTTTTGTAAATGATGTAGAGGTTTGGAATATTGTATTTAATCAGTATTATTCTGAAATTGGTGGTAAACTCAAAGATTTACCTCAACAAGGTGTGGATACCGGAGGTGGGCTAGAGAGAATTATAACTCAATTAGAGAGTGTAAGTTCGGTTTATGATTCTAGTATTTTTGTTCATATTATGGATAATTTAAGGTCTGAATTTGTAGGGCAAGAGGAATCAGTTTATAGAATTTTATTTGACCATATTCGGGCTAGTACTTTTCTTTTAGCAGAGGGCATCGTCCCTTCTAATAAAGAACAAGGTTATATTTTGAGGCGATTATTACGCAAAGTGATGAGTTTAACCAATGCTTATGATAGGCCTCTGGAGCTTGTTTTTTCGACCATTGATGATATGATTGAGATTTATAAGGGGCGATATATTGACTTAGTTATAGCTCGTGATAGTATCAAAACTTTGATTCAAGATGAATATGCTCTATTTCAGGACGCTTTATCTAGAGGTATGAAAATGGCAAATAAAATGTTAAAGAAAAAACGGGTACCTCATATGTCTGGGGAAGAAGCTTTTTTACTAGCTTCAACTTATGGATTGTCTCCGGAGATATTAAAATTACAAGGTTTATCTTTTGATGAGCAGGACTTTGAGAATTATAAATCTGAACATCAGGCTATCTCTCGAGCTGGAGCTACCAAGAAATTTGGTGGGCATGGTTTGATTCTAGATAATGGAGAATTAAAGGCAGCTAATGAGGAGGAATTAGCCATTGTAACTAGACTACATAGTGCTACTCATCTCTTAAATCAGGCTTTAAGGGAGGTGTTGAGCTCAGAAGTAGAGCAGAAGGGGTCAGATATTACTGCTGAGCGAACTAGATTTGACTTTAGTTTTGATAGAAAGCTTACTCCAGAGGAAATTAAGGCTGTAGAGGATAAAGTAAATGCTTATATTCAAGCTGGAGTTGAAGTGATAATTACTAATATGTCTTTAGAAACAGCCAAAAAATCAGGAGCTTTATATTTAGCTAACCGTAATTATCCACAAAATGTGGATGTATACAGTTTTGGGGATATCTCTAAAGAGCTATGTGGAGGTCCGCATATCAAGAATACAAGCGAGATTGGGCAATTCAAAATTAAAAAGGAAGAAGCAGTAGCTCGCGGAGTACGGCGTATTCGTGGTATAATAATATAATATGAATATAAAACAACAAATTCTACTTAGAAAAGGTTTGCATTTGAGTCTAATAATACCATTTGGGATATTTTGGTATTTATCATTACAGACTTTTACTTATGCTCAAGACTATGCTAGATGGTTTCTAATTACTTTTGTATCTCTATTCTTGATTTATGAGTATCTTAGATTAGATACCAAAATTTGGGTTCCTTTTGCTAAGCTAGTGAAGCCCAAAGAGATTGAGACTAGTGTAGATGGATTCAATTTAGTATTAGCTTCTATTCTTGCCATTTACTTCTTTTCTCCACAAATTGCGATTATTGCTATCCTGATTGCAATTATTGGGGATACATTCTCTACAATTGGTGGAATTTATGGTACAATGAGAGTATTCCCAAAAACTAATAATAAAACAACTTGGGAAGGTATCTTTCTTGCCTTATTAGCTAACTTCTTAATAGCTGCTAGTATCCTGGGATTTAGCTTGTTTCCATTGATATTAGCAATTGCTGGAGTAATTATAGAAACTCATGTCACTAAATTAGATGATAATTTAGCAATCCCTCTAGGCGTTGGTTTACTTGGTGAAATCATATTGTTCATAATAACATAAATGTATTCATATGTTTGGAAAAAAAGAAATATTACAACCTTTAATCATAGACATCTCAGAAAATAGAGTCTCTATAATTGATTATACAATAGATACAAAAACTGGAAATACTATTATTCAAGGTCTATGTGAAACAAAGCTACCCTTTGGTGTTGTGGGTACGGATTCTATTGAACAAGAAGATTTACTCATAACAGCTATTGAGGATACGATAACTCAAGTTAGGCCCGATAACTCTAACAGTAAAGAGCAATCTACCGTCGTATTTGGTGTGTCTAATCCAATGGTTGAAGTTGTCCCAAGAGCGATTGAGCTTTATAGGGAAAATCCTAATCATAAAATTCGTTCTAAGGAATGGGTGCACTCTATTGATGATGTTTATATTAAGTTTGACTCTGAAATCTATAATAGTGCTCAGGGACATAATTTGCCATTGTCTCTTGTTCAAGTTTCACTCAATAATATTATGTTAGATGGGCAAGAAGTTATCTCTCCAATTGATGAGTCAGCTCAACAAGTTACCTTAGAGACTGTTAATACTTATATCCCTACCAAATATAAGCAGTCTTTAATCAATATAGCTAAAGCTAATAATTTACAGATAGAAGGAGTATATCATTATGATTATGGGGTAGGTCAGTTAATATTAGACTATAATACCAATAAAGACATCTCAATTATTTTGATAGATATTAGATTTGGACATACTAGCATCAGTCTCATACAAAACCAAAAAATTGTGTATGCCAATTCATTTGGAGTAGGGAGTCATAGTTTTACTCAAGCAATTGCTAATACCTTTCAGATTACTATTGATGAAGCTGAGACCGTACGTCAGGAATACAGTATGTTACAACTCCCAAGAGATATGTCCCGTAAGATTACAGATTCACTAGAGTCTGAACTATCCCTTTGGTTACAAGGAATTATCTGTTCTCTAAAATCACTTAATATGAATAATACTCCTACTCATATTTTCTTATATGGTGAAGGTGCTACATTATTGGGAGTCAAAGAATCTCTAGAATATAGTACTTGGTATAAGTCACTAACTTTAACTCAAAAGCCTTCATTATCTATCTTAACACCGAAACAATTTGTTCATGTTGTAGATATGACTAGCCATATGGAAGGCTCTAAGTTTGTAGATATGCTTGGCTTAGTACATCTTTCCAGCATTCCTTTTGATATCCATTTACCTTATCGTATAAGCGAATAAATATGAAATCTCACACATCAAAAAAATCCATCATTCTGAATCCTAAAGATAGTTTATCTGATATGATATATCAGATAAAAAGTTATGCTAGACAAAACAAGACTACCGCTATATACATACCATATGCTATGTATATACTATATAACTCAGTTAATAGAGAATTATTTATAAATAATATCAAACAGCTATTAGATAAGTATGAGATAGATTTATATAGCACAGATCATAGTTTGATAAATTTATTTCAATCAGAGGATTTAGAAATTAAATATTTAGATAATATACAAGATATAGAGGACAGTATGCGTCAACAGGATGATGAGCCTTATACTGATTTTATAAATTATAAGCAAGTAATACAAGACAATCCAGCACAACATTCATTACAGTCAGAACCAATCTTTCAGTTATCAAATACTACTACTAATCCTAAAATTACTGGTAAAACATATACAAATAATCCTAAACCAGTCTCGAGAGGGTTATTATACTTTAGTATTATCTTAGGAATAGTTTTTGCTTCAATCTTATCTTTAATCTTCATACCTAATGCTGAGATTAATATTAAAACTACAATAGAAGATTTATCTCAAGATTTTGAAGTTACTTTTGACCCTAATATTACTGATGTTAGTGTAGAAAATAGAACTATCCCATCTAGTTTAGATATTATCTCAGCTTCTGTAGATGGAACTTATGAAGCTACTGGCTCTAAGACTGGTGGAACTAAAGCAGAAGGTGAGATTACTATTCTTAATAAAACCTCTACCCCACAGCAATTAGTTTCAAATACTAGATTTAGATCAGAAAAGGGGAAGCAGTTTAGACTAAACGAATCTGTGACAGTTCCAGCTAATGGTTCTATCAATGCTAAAATTACAGCAGAAGCCATCGGTACTGACTATAATATTCCTGCAGGAAAACTTACTATTCCAGGTTTTGAAGATACCCCAACTAAATTTGAGAGTATATATGGAGAGTTAAAAGAAGATTTAAAAAATGGAGTTATCGAAGATGGAACATCAGTAACTAATGAAGATATTGATAAGGCTAGAGTAGATCTACAAAAGAAATTAACTGAAGTAGTTAATTCCCAAGTTACAGAGAAAGATGGGTTGAAGGCCTTAGCAATGCAAAGTAAACTAAATAATATTGACTATGAAGGCTTGCCCACTGATGGAGAAGGAATTAGGAGTTTTAATGTAAAAGCTAGTAGTAGTTTGTCGGGAGTATTTTATAAGGAAGAAGACTTAGATAAAGTGATTCAATCTTTACTAAAAACCCAAGTGCTAGAATCTCAAGAATTAGGAGATATTGATATTAGATTTGATAAACAACAAGATTTTCCTGATAAAAAAGCTGTAAAAATTCGGATATATGTTGATTATAAAATTCAAAATAAGTTTGATAAAGATAAAATAATTAATAATATTAGACTTAAAACAGTTAGTCAATCTAAATCATACTTAGAAAACTTAGATAATGTTGATACTGTAGACATCAAACTAACACCTAGTTTTAGCCCAATTTTGCCAGTATTGAAATCTAGAATCAGTATAAATATTGAATAAATATGGATAATATTATATGGCCTTGGTTGTTACCACTAATACCATTGACTTGGGCATTAATTGATGTAATAAAACTAAAAAACTTTCTGGAGGATAGAGGTTGGTTAAAATTAGGATTAGAGAGGAGTGAGTTAGAACGTCTCAGTATAATTAGAGGGATATTATTTGCTTTAATAGTTATCTTTACAATTTTAGCTTCAGGTAATACTCAGCTTATATTCGGTCTAATAGGTTTAGTAATAGGAGGATTACTTATGTATTATTCTGAGCCCATTCATAGAGTATTTGGTATAGGTGGGGGACCTAATTCAAAATTAAAAGGAGATACAAAAGTCAAGTTAGTTGGGTTGATTATATGTATATTATCAGCACTTTGGATGTCAGGTATAACTCAAGGATTATTATTTTGGTTTCTTGAGACAGCTAATTTATTGCCTTCTCCAGATTTATAATATTTGACGAAAAGATTCAAACTAGAGTATAGTATAGGTGTAATTAGATTTTATTTATGTCAAAAACTGTATTTTTAGGAATGTCGGGGGGAGTAGATTCCTCAGTTTCGGCCTATCTCTTACAACAACAAGGGTATAATGTGGTTGGAGTATTTATGAAAAACTGGTCAGGTAAATTAGAAACTAGCCGAGGGGTTTTTGATTTTCCTTGCTCCTCTCAAGCGGATTATGAAGATGCCAGACAAGTAGCTGGACATTTAGATATACCATTGTATACCTTTGATTTTGAGACAGAATACCGTCAGAGAGTAATCGAATATTTTATAACTGAGATAAAAAAAGGTCGTACCCCAAACCCAGATATTATGTGTAATAAAGAGATAAAATTCAAGGTATTCTTGGATAAATGTCTATCTCTTGGAGCTGATTATATTGCTACTGGTCATTATGCTAGAATTAGTCAGACTGATGATGGAGTATTTCATCTCTTAAAAGGTGTAGACAATACCAAAGATCAATCATATTTCCTCTCTACTCTTGGTCAATATGAGCTATCTCACACCTTATTCCCAGTTGGGGATATACCTAAGACTCAAGTACGAGAAATTGCTAAGCAAATTCAATTACCAAATGCCAAAAAACCAGATAGCCAAGGAATTTGTTTTGTCGGAGAAATAGATGTAAATGCATTTATAGAAGCATTTGTGGGTGAGAGTATAGGAGAAATTATTAATACTAAAGGTGACATAATAGGGCATCATAGAGGATTATATTTTTATACAATAGGACAGAGAAAAGGCTTAGGAATTGGTGGAGGAATACCATATTTTGTAAAAGCTAAAGATTTGGAAAAAAATCAGCTGATAGTTTCCAAGGGTATGGACCCATTAGATTTATATCAATCAGAGGTTTTGATTAGTGAACTATCTTGGACTAATCAAGCTCCAGATTTACCTCAAAATTTAAGAGCTAAAATTCGCTATCGCTCTCAAGATGTGGAGTGTACAGTTCATAGAATAGATAATAATAATCTCAAAGTTGAGTTTACAGAACCTCAAAGAGCAGTCACTCAAGGACAATTCTTGGTATTATATCAAGGGGATGAACTGATTGGTAGTGGAGTCATGGTCTAGAGAAAAATTAATTTCTATAATTATCAATTATGAATTGAGCGGTGGCAGGCTTCACCTGACGGGTTATTTTGAGCTAATTCCTCCTTTGGAGGAGGTGGAACAAAGTACCGGTGGTGTATAGAGTGTAATATTAATACAAACAAGTATTTATTTTAATATTTTAAGTCCACCCTCCCCCTACGGGTACTTCCTCCACCTGCCTCCCGTAGGGATGGAAGTGAGACAGAAGCCCAACCCACAACTCATAATTTATAATTTCTAAACTTATCCACAGAATAAACATTTACAAAAAAAACACGATTTTATATAATAATATATATATATATATTATTATGTACATCAATATAAAAAAAGTCAAGAAAGGATTCACCTTACTCGAGATATTATTAGTAATAGCAGCAATAGGGATATTAGCAGCCATAGTATTAGTAGCCATTAACCCCACAAGACAAATATCACAAGTAAGGAATGCACAAAGAAGATCAGATATAAATGCAATATACAAAGCATTAGAACAATACTTAATAGATAATAAAGACTATCCTGAAGGAATAACAGGAACACCTAAAGCAATATGTAATAATACAGTAACAACAAACTGTGTAAACTTAAGTATTTTAGTACCAACATATTTAGCATCCATACCAAAAGATCCAAGTGGAGGAGTCTATAATGTATATAAAAACTCAGCTAATAATAGAATAGGAGTAGAAGCTCCAGCTAGTGAATTAGGACAGAATGTATCAGTCAATATAATTATAACTTCACCAATAATACAAAATGAACTAGTTTTACACTTAGATGCAGGTGATGTGGATAGCTATCCAGGAACAGGAAATACTTGGACTGATTTGAGTGGGAATGGGAATAATGGTACTATTTATAATGCTAGTTATGACTCTAACGATGGTGGCGGTAGTTTAGTCTTTAATGGTATAAACACTAGAGTAGATATTCCTGAAAATAGTATTTGGGGGCTAGCTAATTCAGCAACTTTTAATGTTTGGTATAAAGCATCATCATACTCTGGTAATATTGTAGGTTATATGAAAGGTTTATGGCCAGGATATGAGATTAGTCCTGGTTTAGTGGTTTATTCTGCACAATTTGGCTCAAATGATTTGAATGGAAACTACCTTTATACTTTAGGTGATTGGGTTATGATAACTTGGGTTATTAATAGAACTACAAATGAATATATAATTTACCGTAATGCTGATCAGACAGGTAATCCTACACCTATAACTCACCCATCCTTACCTTCATCTAAATTATATCTTGGAGCTAGAGGAGATAATCTGGATAGATTTATGACTGGTAAAATTGCAAATGTACAATTTTATAACAAAGTACTCACATCAACAGAGATTCAACAAAATTATAATGCTATGAAAAGTAGATTTGGTCTATAGTAGAAGTTAAGTCATGTTTTTAAGGTATACTATATTACTTATAATGATATAATAATATTCATTGAATTGAAATTTAACCTATTTTATGATATAATATTAAGATATACTTTAATAATAATCAACCAATGTCCCAATCTCCTCTAATAACTATTTCATCTCCTTCTGGTGGGGGGAAGTCCACTGTGACTCAAAAAATCTTAAGATCTTCAAGAAGATTTGCACGCTCTATATCAGCTACTACTAGGATGCCAAGAATAAATGAAGTAGATGGTAAAGATTATTATTTTTTAAGCTTAGAGGAATTCCAAGATAAAATTGCAAAAGATGAATTTTTGGAGTGGGAAGAAGTTTATCCTGACATTTTTTATGGTACGCTGAATTCAGAGATAGAAAATATGGCTAAAAAAGGTCAAATTCCAATTTTAGCTATAGATGTACATGGGGCATTAGAACTTAAAAAACGGCTTAAAGATAGACTATTGACTATATTTTTGGATGTCCCTAGCATAGCTACATTGAAAGATAGATTGAAATATAGGGCTACCGAGACTAAAGCTGAATTAGAAAAAAGATTAGCCAGAGCCGAATATGAATTATCTTTTAAAGATAATTTTGATGTTATTATCCATAACATTAAACTTACGGATACGGTTAAGCAAACCATTGATACAATTGATGTTTTTTTGCATAAATTCACATTATAAGCTATAATTGTTAAAGAGTAGTATTTAATATTGGTTATTTGATAATATTTTAATTAAATATTCTTACTCTAATTGTTATTACTTTAATATCTTGTTATGAAAAAAAAATATAAGCAGAGCTTTAGGCCTAAAGTAGAATTCTTTAGTAGTGCTGATGAAATTGTAGATAAAAATATTGGTAAGAATACTAATATTGAGGTTAAATCTGAGATTGAGGATATTAAATTAAAACCATTTCAATCAGAACATAAAGAATATAAGCCTTCACAAATACTAAAACCAAAATCTACAAAGTATATACATAAAGACACCAAAAAAAATACAGTATATAGTTCTCAAACCAAAACATCCACAAAGCGACCAAACTTTGCTTTCATTGATGGTCAAAATTTGAATAAATCTATTCAAAGTCAAGGTTGGAGTTTGGATTATAAAGAGTTTAGGAATTATCTAGATACAAATTATGGGGTCAAAAAAGCCTATATGTTTATTGGGATGGTTAATACCAACCAACAATTATACTCAGCTTTGCAAGATTTTGGATATCATCTAGTTTTTAAACCCACTTTAGCAACAAAACAAGGTGACTTAAAAGGGAATGTGGATGCAGAGATGGTATTATATGCATTAACTCAAATTAATCAATATGATAAAGCGGTGATAGTGAGTGGAGATGGTGATTTTTATACTTTAGTACAATATCTCAAAAGCCAAGGTAAACTACATACTCTTTTAGTCCCTAATGAAAAAGCCTATTCTAATTTATATGATTCTTTAGATATAAAAACTGACTTTGTGGATGACTTAAGGAAAAAATTAGAATATAAGAAAAAATAATCATATATAATTTATGCCAGAGCTACCAGAAGTAGAAAGTTTAAGAAGAAGCTTAAAACCTTATATTATCGGGAAAACTATTAAAGCTATATCTGTACATAAGCCCAAACTAGTCAGTGGGTCAGGGACGGTCAGACAGCCTCTAGATTATAAAAAACAAGAATTTGAAACTAATCCTATTGGCGCTCAGATTACAGATATTACTAGAGTTGCTAAGAATTTAATCCTTCATCTTAGTAATGGGCAAGTGATTTTGGTACATCTTAAGATGACGGGACAATTAGTCTATCAGGATGATAATCAGAATAAAGTGCTAGGAGGACATCCTATTGAGTTATCTGAGAGTACCTTACCGAATCAACATAGCCATATTATTTTTGAATTAAATCAGGGAACTTTGTATTATAATGATGTGAGAATGTTTGGTTATGTGTTACTTTACCCCAGTTTGGATTCTATTTATAAGATAGGCCATTTTGATAAAATAGGCCTAGATCCTTTTGATTCTAATTTTACATCTGAATATCTTTATAAAAATCTCAAGACCAAAAAATCTAAACTAAAGACTGTACTCCTAAATCAATCTATTGTGACTGGACTTGGTAATATTTATGCTGACGAAGTTTGCTTTAAGGCTGGAATTTTACCAACTAGAATGGCTAATACTTTAAACAAAAAAGAGGTATCTAAACTATATGATGCTATTACTGAGATTATTCCAAAAGCAGTAGAGATGGGAGGCTCATCTATTGCCAATTATATTATGGCTGATGGTTCTAGAGGAACTTATGCTAGAGAACATAAGGTTTATGGCAAGGCTGGGAAGGAATGTATGATTTGTGCTCAAATTTTACAAAAAACTACTATTAATAGTCGGACTACTGTATTCTGTCAATTTTGTCAAAAATAGTATATAATAAATTTATATAAATTTAATCTATATGAAACAAAATAATAATTATATCCTAGATTTAGATCTTAGATCTATATTTCAAGGGGCCTTGATATTAGCTGCAATTTGGATTGCTTTTTTGCTAAGAGATGTTGTAGTTATAAGTATTTTAGCCTTTATTGTATCTTCTGGGATTATATTAGGAGCAAAATTGATGCATAAATCTCTTCAAATTCCGTATCAGCTGGGGGTATTCTTTGTATTATCAGTGGTCTTTGGGATAGTGGCATTATTATATCAATTAATTGTCCCTACTATTAGTAGTGAGTTTTCAGCTTTAGTTGACAATTTCCCTAGGTTATTCGTTGACTTTAATGTATTTATAGGGAATATAGTAGATAAACCAGATTTTAACTTTATAGAATATATCAATTCTACTACGGGGAGTAGTATTAATATTGGTGAAGTGACTTGGGATATTATTACGGGTTTGTTTTTTACTACTCAAAATATTATTAGCACTTTATTTTATATTGTATTTTTCTTAGCAGCAACATTTTATATGGCAATTAGACCTCAAAACTTAGATGAAATTATAAATTTCTTTTTCCCATCCCAAAAGTATAAATTAGTGAGTAGCAAAATTAATCAAGCTAGATATAAAGTTGGCTATTGGTTGTCAGGTCAACTACTAATCTCTCTTATACTAGCTGTGATAACTTATCCATTTTTGTTATTTATCAAAGTACCTTATGCTTTATTATTATCAGTTATTGCTGCATTTTTGAATATAATACCTATTATTGGTCCGATTTTATCAGCAATACCCGCTATGATTTTAGCTTTAACTGGGGGGATTAAAATATTTTTGGGAACAGGATTATTTTATCTTATACTACAACAGATAGATGGTAACTTTATGACTCCCTTAATTATGAGAAAAGTCACAGGTATACATACTTTAATTGTAATGATAGTAATATTATTAGGTGCCTCATTAGCCGGAGCTTTAGGTGCATTAATTGCCTTGCCAGTAGTATCCGTCATTTCAATTTTTATAAAAGGTTTAGAAGAAGAATAATATGGAAATTTACATTATAGGTTTAGTTGTTGTTAGTTTACAAATATTTATTATATTTTTAATTAAAGGTAATAATAACTCAGATAATAACTTAGATAAATTATTATCGAACTCAGAAAAGAGATTAAAAGATGATTTACAGACAATTCGTAAGGACTCTAGAGAATTAGCTCAGGAGGGTAGAGTAGAATTAGGTAATAATTTAAATGCTTTTGGAAATTCACTTTTAAAAAGAATGCATGAAGCATCAGTAATGCAAAAAAGTCAGTTAGAAATATTTTCTCAGCAATTAGTTGAACTGACAAAGCAGAATGCCACAAAATTAGAGTTGATTCGTAATACTGTAGAGCAGAGACTAACTGAACTCCAAAAGGATAATAATCAAAAATTAGAAAAAATGCGAGAAACTGTAGATGAAAAACTACAATCTACTTTAGAAAAACGCTTAGCTCAGTCTTTTCAATCTGTTAGTGAAAGATTAGAGCAAGTACATAAAGGTCTTGGAGAAATGCAACATTTAGCAGTGGGAGTAGGGGATTTGAAAAAAGTTTTATCTAATGTTAAAACTCGTGGAACTTGGGGAGAAGTTCAATTGGGGAACCTGTTAGACCAAATTCTTACCAAAGAGCAATATCAGGCTAATGTTGCTACCAAAAAAGATTCTAAAGATATTGTAGAATATGCCATAAAACTACCAGGGAAAGATAAGAATTTAGACAATATTTGGCTACCTATTGACGCTAAATTCCCGATTGAAGACTATCAAAGGTTATTAGATGCTGAAGATGCTAATGATAGAGTAGCTATTGATGCTGCCAATAAGGCCATTGAAAAAAGGCTTAAAGATGAAGGTAAGAAGATTAGGACTAAATATATTGACCCCCCTAATACTACTGACTTTGCTATTCTGTTTATTCCTATTGAGGGACTTTATGCGCAAGCTTTGAAATTACCTGGCTTGGTAGATTTTATACAGAGAGAATATAGAGTTATGATTACAGGGCCTACTACTATTACTGCGATTTTGAATAGTTTGCAAATGGGATTCAGAACATTAGCAATTGAAAAACAATCTAGTGAAATTTGGCAAACCTTATCTGAAGTTAAAACTGAGTTTGGTAGATTTGGTGAAATTTTAGAACGAACTCAGAAAAAACTACAAGAGGCTTCTAATCAAATTGATGCAGGAGCTACTAGAGCTCGATCAATTGAGAGAAAATTAAAGAATGTAGATACTTTGAATCTGCCAAAGGTAGAGGTAGAGATTATTGAAGCTGAATTAGAATTATAAAGTTAAATTTTTTAGTATTCCTGCTCCAACAATTGCAGCTGTCTCTGATCTTAAAATATAAGGAGTAAATGTGACAGGTATATAATTATATTTATTTACTAAATCTGTATATTCTTGCTTTTCAAAACCTCCTTCTGGCCCAATTAGAAGTGTAATATTTGTAATATTATTAAGATTTATAGATTTAATATCCTGAGGGCTATCACTAAACTGAGTATCTCCAATAAAATTAATACTATTATCCCTATATTTAATTTTGTCTAAAGTTTTAATTGAGATTTTAGGAAAATAAACTCTTTCAGACTGTTTACATGCAGTATTTATAATGCTTTGCCAACGAGTTAACTTATTCTCAACTTTATCTAATCCAATTTGGGCAAATTTAGTTTTAGTAATAGTAATCTCATCTACCCCAATTTCGGTTAATTTCTGAATAACTAATTCTAACAAAGGTATTTTTATTATAGATATAATACAATGAATATGAATTTTGGGTTCACTTATATTTTGTATATTTAGAATTTCAAGGTTAAATGGCTTTAAATTTTTAATTTTTAAATTATATAAATCACCATTCCCATTAGTTGCTTGAATATTAGTGCCTGGTTTTAATCGTAAAACATCTTTGATATGATGGATTTCATCTAAATGTAAATCTTGAGTTTTATTATCAAAGATAAAATATCCCATAGTTATTTTAGCACTCTCTTGGTCATTACATACCATTCAGAAATAGAAGCATATCTATCTACAGATGAGTTTCCAACAGATAATTTAATATTACTAATAACGGGGTTAGTATAATAAAGGTATTGTGGCGAGTACATAAATATAGCTGGGACATCACTTACTATTTGTTGTTGAAACTGGGCTAGGCTAGATGCGATAACATTGGTATCAGTATTAGTTCTAGCTGTTTCCAGATACCCATCATTATTTACATTGGTGTATTGAGCTAAATTTAATCCAGGACTATTGATTTGGGAAGAATGCCAATAAATATAAGGGTCAGTATATATGTTTAATGCAATTCCTAAAAAGAGAGCTTGATAAGATCGATTACGGATCTGGTTATTAGATAACTCATTAAATGGAATTACTTCGGTATTCATTTGTATACCAATAGCCTTAATTTGACTTTGTAGCAATGTTGTAACTTCATCTACCTTATTTCCACTAGCTACTAATAATGTAAATTCAGCTCTTTGATTGTCTTTTTCTCTAATCCCATCTCCATCTACATCTTTCCAATTAGCAGCATCTAAGATTTTTTGTGCATTTTCTATATTTTGTTCAGTGGGAGTATCTATATAAAATTTATTAAAGGGTGTAAAAACACCATTAATTTTAGTCGCTTTACCTTTTAATATATTATTAATAATGTCATCTCTATTAATAGAATTCGCAATGGCTTGTCGGATTTCTCTATTGGATAATAAAGGGTCTTTTACATTGAATATAATTCCAAAAGATTGAGGAGTATTCAAGATATTGGTTTGGAATTTATCTGATTCCTCTAAAATACTTTTGAGTATAGTAATAGCTTGTAATTCATTTTGTTTAAAGTCTTTAATCATTATATCCTCTTGTTTATAGAACTCCAATATAAATGTATCTATATTGGGTTTTTCTCCGAAGTAATTTGGATTTCTCTCAATAGTAATAGACTCAATATTCCCATCTTTTTTCTTCTGAATAGACTTATATCTAAATTTACCAGCACCTATTGGCTCTAGATTAGCTTTAGCTAAAAGAAAAGCACTGGGTTCTAAATTTTGCCAAATATGTTTAGGTAAAATACCAAAGGTTAACCCAGATAAAAATGGAGAATAACTGGCATTGAGGTTTAATTTTAAAGTAGAGTCATCTACTCTAGTTATAACAACTCCTTTTAGAGCTGAGTTAAGGGGGCTATTATAATCAGGGTTTTGTATAGTCTCTATAGTAAATATAATATCATCAATTGTAAGAGGAGTATTATCATCCCAAGTTATACCTGATTTAATTTTAAATATATATTCTTTCCCATTATCTCCAACAGTATAGTTTTCTACTAATTCATTTACAAGATTGCCCTCAGTATCTAATCTAAATAAAGCTGGATAAATCAAATACTCCAAAACTCTATCAGGTTTATTTACATCATTAGAAAAAGATAATACAGGATTAATATATTGAGGTTGCCCTATAATACCTTCTCTTATAACTCCTCCAGTTGTGGGAACTTCTTTGGTTATTACATTATAGACTAAACTTCCAATTACAATTAAAATAATAAAAATAATAATGAAATGTATAAAAACATTATTTTTAAATTGTTTAGGTAATTTTCTGGTAGAGATATTTTTAGAAATATCTTTTAGGTTTAGCTGATTTAAGGGATTATTTTTATTAAGATTCTTAAAGTTCCTAGGAATATTCTTAGGATTAATAGATCTAGGAATTCTTTTTATAATGTCCATAAATATAATTTAATGAGTTAAGATATCTAATAAAAGATATTGAATATTAGTCTATAGAATAATATATATAACACTACCTACTACAATTAGAACCCCTAAAACTATAGTAGCTCTAAATAGAGTTTTTTCTAAACCCCTTCTAGTCTGATATGCAGATCCACTACCTCCGAAGGTTGAAGATAGACCACTACCCATTTGTTGAAGTAAAACTGAGGCTACTAATAAGACTGATAATGTGATAAGAGCAATAGAGATATAAGTTTCCATAAGAATTAATTATTTATCGTAAAAATACATTAGATAACATATTTATACTACTAATTACGATTGAGGTCAATATCATTGCCAAAACAGAGCTAAATTCTAAACCAGTCAAAAGCTGATCTAGAGCATAAAAAGCTATCAAATTTAAGACAAAAGAGAATAACCCTAAAGTCAAAAAAATAATCGGAAAAGAAATGAATTTGATAATCGGCAATATAATAGAGAATATCAAAGTAAAAACAGCCCCAGCTATAGCAAAGTAATATAGAGGTATAGTAGGGTCAACCTCTACACCAGGCACAATCACACTAGCCACATACAGCCCCACACTATTAGCAATAATTGAAATAATAAATCCCATTGATATGGTTGTTTAAATATATATGTTTAAATTATAACATAAAATATAACTTTATATAAGCATGATATTTTGTGTATTTATATAGTTTAATATATAATATAATAAACTATATATACTAAACTATGCATTCTTATAAAAAATATTTCAAAGCATTTATCTATCTACAATTACTTGTGCTAGGGGTAAGTTTATTCTTCTATGACTATGATCTGAAATTAGCAGGAGCCTTTAGTGGTAAATTTTCAATCTGGGTATTCTGGATAGTAGCTGTACCAGGTATATTACAAAGATTCAGAGTCAAGAATAGACTGCAAAAAATACAATTATTTCTGATGAAGTACCGTAGATATCTAGGTATAATAGTTTTTAACTTTGCCTTTATCCATTTTATGTGGATGCGTGGGCTAGATATTCTTACTACGGGACTACCAAGTACTATCCCTACATATCAGGTATTTGGAGCAATAGCCTTAGTATTACTGACCCCACTATTCTTAACCTCCAATAATTATTCCGTCAAAAAATTAGGTAAATTTTGGAAAACTCTACACACTTTAGTCTATCCTACAATGTTTTTATTAGTACTACATACAGCTTTCCAAGGATTAGACTATGCTCTAATCTATGGTTTGCCAAGTGCGATTATTTTAATAATACAAATATACTCACATATTTACGCTGCTAAAATTAAAAAAGCTAAATAATTATAAACTGTCTATAAATATTGACATTTTTATAATTTTATGCTATATATAAAGAGCAAATTTGAGTTCATCTCAATGAGTTCCTTCAAAGCTATTATTGCCGGTACTATGCTGGCTGCAACCGCCTCTCTTGGCGTTATTACGCCAGATGCTAAGGCCACGCCCTCTCCTGGAGAGGATTGGGCCTATGTGACCAATGCTGAGCCCTGCATTCCGCAGTTTTCCGTTAGCGACAATATCGTTGACAATACCATTAGGGTACAGGTCCAGGACAATACTTGTCAAATATCTCGTGAGATTTACTTGTATATCCAAGATGACAGGCCTCAGCCCTTGAGGTTGAAGGCGACATATTCACAGGGACAAACTTGGACCGTGAATTATAATGGTGTCAGGCCTGGTAGATACCGAGTTATGGGAATCTCACCAACGCCGACAGGAATTGGTGATTACAACTATGTCTCTTCCCGAGATCTAGGAATCGACCAGGTGATCACCATTGGTGTTGTAGGAAGTAGACATCCTGTTGCTGACCCACCTCCAGTGAGTCAAACCCAGCAGGGGATTACAACTCTGGACCCAGAGTCAAAGCAGTTGCTGAGGAATTTCGCTCAGTGGATGCACTGGCTCAAAGTTCAGATGGATTGGCTGAAAGCTAATTTACCCCAACTCGAGCCACTCATTCGAGCCGTCGAGTCCATCAAGACCAGCTGAACCTTTCCCCCCAAGCACATGCTTGGGGGCTTTTTTTATAAATTTTGATATTTTATATATAAAAATTTATAAAAAAATAAAAAAGCCCCAGCACAATGCTGGGGTCTCGAGGGTGGGTTAGTGGTAAGGTTGAGAATTATATTCTCTTGTCTTGGTATATTACTTGTCAGGCTGCCTGATGCTGCCGTCTATTGTGTTCGCGACGACCACGAGGGCGACGTGCCTGTGAGAGGCCAACCTCAGGCTGTACCAGTACTGGGGGAGGGGCCTTATTAGAATTGTTTGAAGGTAAAACCCTACCAGG
>JBMTTF010000008.1:0-17924 GCA_049449075.1 Minisyncoccia bacterium
TTATATTCATACTTTCTTTATTATTTATTGTTTGTAATTTTATTATATAATACTTTCTTTTTATATTCTACCCCACCCCCAGAGCTTTTGTCAAATTGGGGATAAGTGTTAATGTCTCAATAATCTATTTTACAATATTCTTGCAAAAAGTAGCTCTGTGTATATCTGATAAACCGTATTGCAGAATTGCTTCCATATGTGATTTGGTACCATAGCCTTTATGTTTAGCAAAATTATAGTTTGGGTATTGTGTATGATATACAGTCATTAAATTATCTCTATTAACTTTGGCATAAATTGAGGCTAAAGCAATGCTCAAATGCTTATTATCTCCTTTTATTATTGCTTTATGTGGGTATTCTATACCAAGAGGTAAGGTATTGCCATCGATTATAACTCCGATTTTAGACTCTAATGGTAATTGTATCAGACATTGTTCTAAAGCTTCCAGCCAAGCTAATTTAGTTGCTTCCAATATATTAATAGTATCAATGGTATTGGCTGATATAATCCCTAATCCAATCGGATATTGATCTTGTATTGCATTATATATTGCTTGTCTTCTTACTGGGGTTACCTTTTTGGAGTCTTTGGTATATTTTAATGGAGATGTTTGCCAAATCTCTGATAACAAAGTATCTGTATTTAGAGCTATAGCAGTTGCTACTACTGGACCAGCTAGGGTACCTCTACCAGCCTCATCAATTCCAATAATATAATCTAAATCCCATTTTTCAATATAGATCCTATCTCCTTCTTGTAAGATAGATATCATAATTAAAGAACTTTTAATTCTTTAAAAGCTTGTTTATAGATAGTCATAGCCTGCTTCGCTTTATTGTCAGTAAGTATAAAGTCTGTAGTATGTACAATATGATTTCTTAATTTGTGAACCTTCCAGACATTATCTATACTGGGTAATTGTCCACTTGGAATAGCTTTTAATCTCTCTCCCATTGTAGAGCCTGGTATAGTTAATTTTTTCAAAACGGTGTCAAGCAATTTATCTGCTTCTATAACAGCTAACTTATAATTAGCTTCATCCTTAGAATCTAATCTTTTCATAATATTCTCCCATTCTTTATTTACTTTTAGACTATGATCTAATCCTTCTTCAGGTAGTTTACGAAAACCAATAAAAACATTATAAATTTTTTTCTGCCAAAAATCTGTTTTCATAGCTAAATATACTATCAAAATAAACATTATCCACGAAATAATGCCTGAGACTATTTGAACCAATAAGAATATATTATTGATTATTGAATTTATCATATCTAATATTATCTATAGCTTGAGCTAAAGTTAGTAATTTTTGTTCCTGAAAGTGATTTGACATTAACTGGAAGCCTATCGGTAAACCTGAATTAGAAAGAGTAGGTACTGAAATACCTGGAATTCCTGCTAAATTAGTAGCTACTGTAAAAATATCTTCAAGATACATAGACACGGGGTCATTAACTTTTTCTCCAATAGTAAAGGCAGTATGTGGACTAGTTGGAGTAATGATCACATCTACCTCTCTGAATACATTAACAAAATCTTGTCTAATCATATTTTGTACTTGCTTAGCTTTACCATAATATGATGAATAATATCCACTAGATAAAACATAAGTACCTAACATAATTCTTCTTAGAGGCTCATTCCCAAAACCTTTTGCTCTACTAGCTCGATATACTTCCTGTAAATCTTGAGAATTTTGCAATTCAGATAGACCATATCTAATACCATCAAATCTAGCTAAATTCGTACTAACCTCAGCCGGCATAATAATATAATAAGTTGGGACAGCATATTCTGTATGTGGCAGACTCACTTCTACAAATTCTACTCCCAAAGTTTTATAAGTTTCTATTACTTCATCTATAGCTTGTCTAACATCTGTCTCAATTCCATCTATAAAATATTCTTTTGGTATTCCTACTTTCATCCCTTTAACATCAGCATGTTTAATTTTTTCAATATCTAAAAGTTGACTCGAATCTAAATCTACTGAAGTTGCATCCATCACATCTTTACCTTCAATAGCTGTTAGAATATGAGCTGTATCAATAACTCTATGAGCAAATGGTCCAATTTGATCTAGAGATGATGCCATTGCTATTAAGCCAAACCTTGATACTCTACCATAAGTTGGTTTTAGTCCTACTATTCCAGTGAGTGAGGCTGGTTGACGAATCGATCCACCAGTATCTGAGCCAATTGATATTACTGCCATATCACCCGCTACACTAGCTGCTGACCCTCCCGATGAACCTCCTGGTACTCGAGTAATATCAGCTGGGTTAAGTGTAGCCCCAAAAGCAGAGTTTTCAGTAGAAGCTCCCATAGCAAACTCATCTAAATTAGTCTTACCTAAGAATATAGCTCCTGCATTCTTTAGTTTAGTAATAACTGTAGCATCATAAGTAGCAGTATAATCTTCTAACATCCTAGAGGAAGCAGTGGCTTTATAGCCTTCAATTAAGATTGCATCTTTGACTGAAATTGGGACTCCTTCTAACAAACCTAATTTTTCTCCACGAGCTAACTTAGAGTCAACCAATTCAGCTTGTCTTAAAGCTTCATCTCCAAAGACCTCAGTATAAGAGTTGATTTCTTTATCTTTAGATTGAATCGTAGCCAAGATATCAGCTACTACTTTTGTAACTGTAGTATGAGATTGAATATATGACTGATGAAGTTGTTCTATAGATGGTAGCATATTATTTTTTCAACACTGATTTAACTACTAAATATCCGTCTTCTACTAATGGCATCTCTTTGATAATATTTTCTTTAATATTATCACTAAATATTGGATTATTATCAAAAGCAATATCTTCTCTCAATGACTGTATATAATAAGTTGGTATAGTTTGAGATTCAAGATCTAGGCTAGTCAATGTATTGACATAATCTAAAATATTACCAAAGTCTTGATTTAACATCATATTTCTCTCGGAAGAGAGATTAATATGAGCTAATTTAGCAATACTATTGACATCATAATCCATACTAATCTTTCATTAATAATTTAAATTCTTCTACCATATCTACTGGAGTAGGATCAATACCATAAGAAAGTGCTAAATAATAAGCAGTCCAATCTCCGATTAATGTCATAGCTACTAAATTTGCAAGTTTATTACCAAAGTCTGGGACTATCACATTGATAACTGATAATTCTCTACTTTCAAATAATTGTTTTAATTTAGAGAATCTCTTTATATTGCGAGAAGTCTCAACTTCATTTTGCAATAAAACAAATTGGAAGTTAGCTTGTGGATTAGTAAATCCAACCATTTCATTGTGATTTAATTCTGGTACATAATTCCAAAAACATGGAGTCTTAGCATTCTCATTGATTTTAATTTTCCATAAATGAGCTGCCAATTTATACTCACAAGTAGCATATATAACTGGAGTCTTACCTTTTATTGTGTTGGCTAAAGTCTCTCCTTGAGATTCAAAATCTTTAGGGTTAACTTGATTAACTAAATTAATAACTTTGTCTCTAGCTATATCTGAAAGTACCCCAAATTGTATCAAAACTTCAATAATAGCCTTGAGAATATATAATGTGGCATATCTTGGTTGAAAATCTGGACTAGGATTTGGAATAACAACATAAGGCTGGCTAAGTTCTTTAGCTCTTTGAACTAAAGCTCCACCTGCTGCAATAGCAATCACTACTCTACCAGTAGCAACTGCACTCTCATAAGCAGATAATGTTTCTTCCGTATTACCCGAATAGCTAATAGCTAATATTAAAGAGGAATCCGTAATATATTTTGAGCTATTATAATCACGATTGATATACACAGGGTATGCACTATTATCTACAGTGTATTGGGAAAATGTTTCGGATAAAAACTCGGCTGGAAGAGCTGATCCTCCCATACCGTTGATGACAATATTATCAAACTTTTGTTGTATTGATTCTGGTAAGTTCTCAATAATATACTGATGATGAATCTGATCTACCGCTTCAAGAATTACTTGTCTTAAATTAAATTTATCTAATGTATTATTCATATATTATCTATATTTTTTATTATACTTATTTATTATAGCACACAATTCTTAAAAAGCTACTTTGAATACATCATCAAATCCCTCTACTTGTACAAAGCTAATATCTTGTTTTACATTCAATGGGATTTCTTCTAAATCTGCCTTATTAGCTTTAGGAATGATAATAGTTTTAATTCCAGCTCGATGTGCTCCCAATACTTTATTTTTAACCCCACCAATTTTTAATGCTTTTCCTCTAATGTTAATTTCTCCAGTCATTGCTACAGTTCTTTTAACTTTTTGCTTAGTAAGTGCAGAAAGGATTGAAGTAGCAATAGCTAACCCTGCTGACGGACCATCTTTCTGTACTGCCCCAGAGGGAAGATGGACATGGACTGTATGAGATTTGAGAATTTTTTCATCAATATTATACTTTTTAGCATTGGCTTTTAAATAAGAGAAGGCTGCTTGTACTGACTCTTGCATGACTTTAGTTGCATTTCCTGTCACTTGGAGATTTGGTTCCCCTTTAAAAATATTAGTCTCGATAAATAAAATATCTCCTCCATAAGGATGCCATCCTAATCCAGTAGATACTCCAATTTCATCTTTTTTATTAATCTTACTCTCTTCATATTTCTCCCCTTTTAGATATTTTTCAATATTTTCTGGTGTAATATTAATATTAAAAGTCTTATCACCTTGTAATAAATATTGCTTAGCAATTTTACGGGAAATTTTATATAATTCACGCTCAAAACTTCTAAGTCCAGCCTCAAAAGTATATTTGGTAATAATAGTCATTATAGCTAAATCCGTAAACTTTAGATTATTAGCCGTCAATCCACTCTTTTTGAGGACTCTAGGAATAAGATATTTTTTAGCAATATTAAGTTTTTCTATATCAGTATATCCACTAAATTCTATAATCTCCATACGGTCAAATAGAGGTTCCGGGATAGAACTAAGGTCATTAGCAGTAGTAATAAATATAATATCTGATAAATCATATTCTACATCTAAATAATGATCTACAAATGCATTATTTTGAGCTGGATCTAATACCTCCAATAAAGCAGCTGAAGGATCACCTCTAAAGTCTGAACCTAATTTATCTATTTCATCTAGCATAAATACCGGGTTGGTAGTCTTGATATTTCTTAATCCCTGTATAATTCTACCTGGCATAGCCCCCACATAAGTTCGTCTATGTCCTCTAACTTCAGTTTCATCTCTAACTCCTCCAAGAGATACTTTCACAAATTCTCTGCCTGTTGCCCTTGCAATAGATTCCCCAATGGATGTTTTCCCAGTACCAGGCGGACCATAAAAACATAGAATTGTACCTTGTGGTTTTTTAGTTAAATGCTCTACTGCTAAATATTCTGTAATTCTTTCCTTAACCTCATCTAGACCATAATGATCTTGTTCTAAGATTGCCTCAGCTTCTATTATATTTCTTTTAACCCTAGCTTTTTTATGCCAAGGGATACTCACTAATACTTCTAAATAATTTTGTATATAAGAGCTTTCTGGAGAGAATGGTGGCATTTTTTCTAAGCGAGACAATTCATGCATTGCTTTCTTAACAACCTTAGTAGGCATTTTAGCCAATTTAATTTTTTTCTTTAATTCTACATACTCTCCTTGATCTGAGCTAACTCCTAATTCCTTCTCAATAGCTTTCATTTGCTCTCTTAGCATCGCCTCTTTAGCGAATCTACCAACCTGTTTTTGGGTTTCTTTTTGTACTTTTTGACCTACTTCTAGTATTTCTCGCTCTTTAGTAATATAAATATTAATATGCTTTAATCTCTCTACTAAATCAGTATTTTCTAATAGAGCTTGTTTTTCTGAATTTTTTATAGATAAAATAGAAGTAATCAAATACGATAAAGTGACAGGATCAATATTATCATTAATTATCTCGTTCATAACTGACAATGGGACAGAAACCCCCATATTAACAATATCTCTAAATATATTAGTTATATTGCGAATCAAAGCCTCTACCTCTATATTAGCTTCATATTTTTGTTGTTTTAACAAACTATAATTAGCTCTTAGCCCAGAATCTGTCTCATCAATCTGATGAATAATAGCTGGTTTTAAACCTTCTACTAAAACTCCAGTAGGACCTTCTGGCATTCTCCAAACTCTAATAATTTTACCTACTGTTCCAATTGTATATAAATTTTCAGTAGTAATATTATGCTCATCAGTCTTTTGAAATACAAAAACTGGATTAATATCATTATCCATTGCATCATTTAATGCCAGCAATGATTGTTCTCTTTCAAAAACTAATGATACCACCTCATTAGGAAATAATACCTTATTCTTCAGTGCAATGAGAGGAGCTAATTTGAATGATGTGTCTTTCATATAGTCATTTTAGGAATTAACTTTAAAGTAAATAGCATAATCTTGGTCTACAAACTCACAAAACTCAGTAATATATTTGTGTACTAATTCATAATAATCACTTATCTCGAGTTTCTCTTTTGCTATAACATATAACATTTCTGGTGAGTCAAAGTATTTATTTATAATTATTGGGTTATGTAATATAGAAAAAATTTTCTCTTTATCTATAGATTCTAGATCAAAATCTGTACTAGACTCCCAATCAAATTCTTCATCTTGCCAAATAGCTGGGTCTATATCAGTCAATCTAATATGAGACAAGAATACATCTGTCACTCCATTGGAAGGATCCTCTAGAATATGGAAACTCATTACTTTCACTATTTCATGCTTATACTCATATGGTATATATTATACCTTATATTAGCAGATAAGACAATAGTAATAAAGTTAACCCTGCTTGTGCAAGCGATTAGATATATCTTTTACCCTACGACTAGCTATAGTATCATTAGGCTTTAATTTCAACACATGTTTAAATGCTTCTAAGGCATCTTTATAATTTCTCATATCAACATATAGATCACCTAGTTTTTTATATGATTCTATATCTTTAGAATTAGCTACAATCCTATCAATATATCTTTTTTCCATATATTCATAATAATATGTATCTGACACATCATCTGAATCAATTTCAGAAGTTGCATCCACCTCAGACAATAATTGCTCTACAAAATCAGTAGCTTTAGTATCTGGATTAATTTTATCTATAGACTTATCAGACTCATCATCACTTTCATTATCTTTAGTACTATTTGGAATAATATTCTTAGTTTCAAAATTAGAAGTATCTATTTCAGGCACAATCTGTTCTTTGTTCGACTTTAATTCTAATTCTTGGGCTTCTAAATCTTTTTTTATAGCTTCTTGTATAGCTTTTTCCTTAGCTTGAATTTTTTCAATTTGTCTCTGCTTATATTGAAGCCTCATTTGATTCAAGTTTTGAGTCTGCTGATTAAAGAACTTATATATCGTGCTCATAAAGACAGCAAACTTAGCTTTTGACTTAGATTGATAACCATCATTCCCCAAATCATCAACCTCCTGAGTGATGGGATTAAAATCAGTAATAGCTCCTTCCTCTTCATATATATCAGGTTCAATATCTGACACATATGACAGCTTTTTGATTACAAAGAACAATCCTATACTTAGGAATATGATTAAAATTACAATAATTATAGCTGCTGTCATAGCTTATTGGATTGAACTTAATTTAAATTTATAAAGAAATTTTTTTAAAAGACTTAATCTGAATATTTTCACCTAATACTCCAATTTTACTTTTCAGTAATTCTGTAATGGTAAGACTAGGGTCTTTGATATAATTAGAATCTAATATATCTTGAATTGTTGCATCTTCTGCAATCAATGCAGTAATATGTAATGCTATATTCTGAGCTAACTCTCTAAATTCATCATTACGAGCTACAAAGTCAGTCTCACAAGCTAAGGCTACTAAAGCAGCTGTTTTCCCATTATGCACATAGGTACCTATAAACCCTTCCCCTGTTTCTCTATCTGCTTTTTTATCTGCTTTTTCAGCATACCTAGATTGTAATAATTCTTTTGCCTTCTCAAAGTCACCAGCAGATTCTTCCAAAGCTTTTTTGGCGTCCATCATACCAGCCCCTGTAATTTGTCTTAGTTTAGCAACATCTTGAGCAGTAATCATAGTTATTATTATTTATTGGTATTTTTTGACCCTGTAACTGGAGCAACTCTTTTAGTTTTTGCTTCTGTGATGGTCTGTGAAACTAAATTATAAATATATTGAATTGAACTAATAGCATCATCATTAGCAGGAATTATATAATTTACTAATCCTGGATTAGCATTAGTATCAGCTAAAGCAATCACTGGTATATTTAAGTCATGTGCTTCTTTTATAGCTAAAGAATCTTTTGTTATATCTTGTACAAAGACAGCTCCTGGTAGACCCCTCAAGTCTTTTACACCTGCAAAAATTTTATTTCCTTTTTCTACCTTATCTCCAAAAACTTTTCTTTCTTTTTTAGTATAAGACTTAAGTTCATTAGCTTCTAACTTTTCTTCTAGAACAACTAGCTGTTTAACTCTTTTATTAATAGCTTTAAAGTTAGTAAAAATTCCACCTACCCATCTTCTAACCATATATGGCATCCCCGTTTCCTCAGCAATACTTTTGACTATAGGAATAGCTTGTTTTTTGGTAGATACAAACAAAATATCTTTACCTGAAGCTACAGTTTCAGAAATAAAATCAAGAGCTACTTCTAGCTTTGCTTTAGTAGTATTAAGATCTATAATATGGATAGAATTCTTACTTCCATATATATAATCTTTCATTTTAGGGTGCCATTTGGAAGTGTGATGTCCAAAGTGTACACCTGCTTTTGCCATATCTTCAAGAGAAATTGTGGGGCGTGTATTGACCATAGCTATTGTTAATTATTACTAAGTATATAAATTAAGTACATATTATTTGTATATTATACAATATTTTAGAACTTAAATCAAGTATTTGTATTATTATGTCTAATGTCTATATTTACTTATATTAGCTATAATACCAAATAGAGCTCCAAATACTATCATAGAGCTACCGCCAGAACTCACTAGAGGTAAGGTGACTCCTGTAACTGGAGCTAATTGAACTGTAGTAGCTATATTAATAAAAGTTTGTAATGTAAGCCATGTAGCACCACCAACTAGAACATATCTACTGAATTCATCATCTACTTTAATATGTAACCATAAAATTCTCCAAATGATAACCAAGAATAAAATAACTAAAAGCACAGCTCCTATAAAACCTGCTTCTTCTGCAAAAACTGCAAAAATAGAGTCAGTACTAGCTTCTGGCAAATAAAAAAACTTTTGCCTACTTTCTCCTAAACCAACTCCTGTTAACCCACCTGAGCCGACCGCAATAAGATTATTCTCAATTTGATTTTTTTCATCTTGAGTAGCATTTTCTGGTTGCCAAAAAGTCGACAATCTAGCCTCACGGAAAGGTTCTTTAAGTATAGCTCCTATACCTACTATTAAAGCTATAGTCATAAATATAGCTATAAATCTAAATTTGAGTTTCGACTGAAACAAAATACTAACCGATATAACTAATAAAATAACTCCATTACTAAGACTAGTTTGAACTATAATCACTATAAATCCTCCTATACCAATAATAACACCGACTATCAATATGGCCCAGATTTTATTAATTCTGTCCCCTAATTTAGTTAAAACAATTGCTAAACATAATATTATAGCTAGCTTTAAAACCTCAGATGGTTGAATTCTAAGCCACCCAATATCAATCCATCTAGAGGCGCCCTTGACTTCAACTCCAAATTGTGGTATTAAAACCATTAGGTTTAAAGCTATTGCCATTATCCAGCTAAATATAGCAAATTTTTTAATAAAACTAAATTTAATATTAGCGAATAAAAAGAAAATAACAATTCCAGGTAAAACTCCTTTTAATATTTGATTCACTAACTCATAATAGACATTATCATAGATGCTATTGGAGCTCGGTCCACTAGCTGACTGTAAGATTACTAATCCCCATAATAATAGTATCCCTACTGAGACTAAAAATACAGAATCTATTCCTTTTAGTTTGATTTGTTGTCTCATTATATTATTAATTATCTTTTTTAGCTTGAATTAAAGCTATGAACTTATCTCCCCTATCAAATTCGTTCAAAAACATTCCAAAGCTAGTAGCCCCCGGTGAAAATACAATTCGATCTCCAGACATTGCTAATACAAAAGATTGACTAACTGCTTCAGCTAAAGTTTTGACCTCATAAATACTAACTTTAGATATATACCTCTTGATCAGAAGACTAGCTGATCCAGGTAATAGCACTATTGCTTTTAAATTATTGCAATTATGTTGAGATAGCTCAGAATAATCTAAGCCTTTATCTTCACCCCCACATATTAAAATATATGGCTTATCTTGGAATGTATCCATAGCCACCTTCAAAGCTACTGGCATTGTACTAGTCGTATCATTAATAATTTCTACTCCATTCACAAATCCTAGAGACTGTTGTCTCCCTTCAATACCTCTAAAAGATTTGAGAGATTGTACTAAGACATTTTTATCAACCCCTATTATATTCGCAACTCCAATAGCTGCCATTACATTATATTGATTATGTTCACCAAAGAGTGATATATCTTTTATATGTATAATCTTATCATCATTATATATAATATAACTTTCCTCATCTATATGTATATTGGCGTTTTTGTTATATAAAGAGTATGTAGTTAATCTAGATTTAATTTGAGTAGCCAAATTAGAAATTCGTTCATTATCAATATTAAGTATAGCAAAATCAGCTTTATTTTGAAAAGCTACTATATTAGTTTTAGACTCAAAATATTCGTCAATAGAATTATATCTATCCAAATGATCTGCAAAAAAAGAAGTAAAAACACCAATATGTGGAGAATATTTAATATTATCCAATTGAAAACTAGATAATTCTAATACAATGTAGCTATTTTGTTGTATATCTGAAACAAGATTTAATATAGATTTTCTAATATTTCCTCCAAGTAAAACTTTCTCTTTACCATAAAAATTACTTAATATATGATGTATCAAGGCTGTGGTAGTAGATTTACCTCTAGTCCCTGTAATACCTATGACAGTTGGTGGCTTTTCCAAAGAATCAATATGCTCAAAAAACAGCTCAACGTCAGTAGTTATAGATACTCCTGCTTTCCTTGCTACTTCCAGATAAGGAGAATTATTAGGTACTCCTGGATTTTTGATAATTATATCAACTTTAGTATAGTCTTCACTATTTTGCTGCCCTAAAATATACTTGATAGGAATATTATTATTAGGTAATAAGTTAATCTTATCAATAGTTGGCTTTAAGATATCTGAAGTCTTAGAATCTGTAATTATTAACTCTAAAACTTGATTAGATAAAGCATATTTTACCGCTCCTAAACCTCCATCATTGAGTCCCAGTCCCATTACCATTACTTTCTTTCCCTGTAAATTCATACCCTCAAGAATTAATAACCCTTCCTGCTAAATCAATAACCTGTCCCCCTTGTAATGTTATTTTTCCATTAATGATAACTACTTCTATACCTATAGAATATTGTATGGGTTGCTGAAAATTAGCACAAGATTGTAGATTTATAGGATCTAATATCACAAGATCTGCATGCATATTTTCTTGAATAACACCAATATTATCCAATCCAAAAATTTTTGCTGGTAGAGAGGTGATTTTTGGGATAGCTTGCTGCCAAGTTAATTTGCCTGTTAACACAAAATCTTGCAAGAACTTGGTAAATGCTCCAAAAGAACGAGGATGTTCATAATTTTTATATTTAATCAAATTATCATCATACCCTGCAGAATCTGAACCGATCATACTATTATTAAATAGGATTAATTCATTCATATGTCGGGATGAAATGGAATCTACAATTACTCTGCCCCTGCCTTCTGAAGCTAGTACCAAATGTATCACAGCATCTTCAACACTCAAACTTTGATTTTTCGCTATCTCTACTATATTTTTTCCAATAATTGATTTGTTCATTGGACTATCTGAAACTATCATACGAGTATAATCATAAGAGTTAGATTTCATTTCCTGCACTAATTTAGCTCTAATATTAGAATCTTGTAAGTTTTTTATTAAAACTTGTCGACCACCTATTGAAACCCACCTTGGCAACAACAAATATGCCACTGTATTATTGGCAGTATATGGGAAAATATCAAAAGTTAAAGGGAGTTTATCTAATATAGCTTGAGTTAGTATTTCATTAATTTCTGTAGCATATTTCCAATTTTTTTTACCCAGAATTTTTAGATGATTAATATGCGTATTTACTTTTGTACTAGAGACTATATAAATAATTTCTTTGATAGACTCTACTACTTGTTCTCCATCATTACGACTATGAACTGTTAAAATTTTATTATATTTCTTAATAATATTAGCCAACTGCAATAATTCTTTTTTATCAACAGATTGCATATGAGAAAAAGCTAACCCTAATGATACTCCAATAGCACCTTCTTCCAAAGATTGATGAATAAGGTTGGCTATAATCTTTAATTCAGCATCAGTTAAAGCTCTATTTTCGTCCCCAATTAAACCTCTTCTGACTGTATCATAACCAACTAAACTAGCAAAATTAGGAGCAAAAGATTTATTTTTTAAGACTGCTAAATACTCCTTAAATGTATGCCAATCGATATTAATATTAGACATATCAGTCCATTTCTGAATTGAGCCAATGGCTGAATTACTAATTAAAGGAGCAAGAGATGCTCCACAATTACCTCCAACTATAGTAGTCACTCCTTGGGTAATTAAACTTTTTTGAGATGGAGCTGAGAGTAAGGTAAGATAAGTGTCCGAATGATTACTAATATCAATAAATCCAGGAGTTATAATCTTACCATTAGCTTCAATTTCAATATGGGCTTTATATCCATTATCTTTGGAGGTGATTTTATGAATTTTACCATTTTTAATAGCAATTGTACCATTATAAGGTTGGCTACCTAAGCCATTTACAATTAAACCGTTTTTAATTAAAATATCATACATAGTTTTATAAACCTAATAAACCAATAGTAAGGCCAATAACACTCATAACTAAAGAAATAATCCAGAATCTCATCACAATTTTAGTCTCGGGCCAACCGAGTGCTTGAAAGTGATGATGAATGGGAGCTGCTAAAAACACTTTTTTCTTAAAAAATTTTTTAGATATAAGCTGAATGATAGATGATAGCCCTTCTACAAAAAATAGAAATCCTATAATTGGTAATATGACTAAAGAATTAGTCAGCATAGCTCCTACGGCTAAGACAGCACCCAATGGGAAAGCGCCTGTCCCCCCCATAAAGAATCTAGCTGGATGAATATTAAACCACAAAAATGCTAACAAAGCTCCGATTAAAGTACTCATAAATATAGCAAGAGAAATATTTCCCTGAGCTAAAGCTAATGCTGATAATACCCCCAATGGAGGTATTATCGACCCTGCTAAAAGCCCATCTAATCCATCTGTGATATCAACTGCATTCATAATGAATACAACTAAGATTATAAATACTGGTATATACCAAAGCCCTAGCTCCACATCAGTTGGCAAACCAAGTAATGCCCCTCCAGGGATATGAAATGAAGTCCATTCTAGCCTAAAAGTAAACCAATAGGCCCCGAAACCTGCTATTAACAATTGCAAACCTAATTTTAGTTTTACACCCAACCCTTTTATTTTACCAATACCTTTTATATTAGCAATATCATCAATAGCCCCTAATAGACCTGCTGAGACCAAAAAAGCAAGAGGTAAAAAAGTCTCCGAACGAGTTAGATTAAAAGCTAAAGTCAAAATAGCAGTAATAATCCAAAACAATATCCCTGCCATAGTAGGAGTACCCTGCTTATGCTGATGAAACTGATTAAAGACAGGAGTTTTACTATTATCCCAAGACTCTTCTCTGATGTTTTTACCCAATTTAGTACGGAACAGAAAATCAGTCAAAAACGGAGTCAATACAATTCCTAGAACAAAAGCTAAAACTGCAAATCCAAATATTCTGACAACTGCTATTACTGTATCTATATCTTGAATATAATCCATATATATTTATATTAAGTACTGAATATAGTATATCAAATATAAACTGTAAATACAATATAGATATTTATTGCAATTGATCTAATTTAAGACGAGCTGCCTCTGCATTAGGATCTAACTCTAAAACTTTTTGATAATTTTGTATAGCTAATCCAGTTTCTTTCTGAGCCTCATATAATTCTCCTAATTTGAAATAGACATTAGTATACTCTGGGAAAGCTTCTAATAATTTATTATATATTGCTAAAGCTTCCGTATATTGTTTATTATTTTGATAAGCCACTCCCAATGAATATATCAGCTCTTGGTCAACCGGACTATCTTTTTCCGTCATTGTATTCACATACTTTTCTAATATATCAATTTGTGCTTGATAATCCTCACTCAGAGCTAATAGCTCATAATAATTTTTATAAACCTCTATGGAAAACTGATTTTTTTTGATGGTATCATCTAGAATAGCTTTTGCTTGTGCTAACTGATCTGAGTTTAACTCTTCACCCTTTTGAGCTTGTCTAGCATAATATTGAGCTTCATAAATATCCCAGTCTTGAGAGTATAGTCTTAATGCTCTACCCTGAGATATAGTAGACAAATATAAATTTTCATCAACCATGCCATAACGATGAGTTATAGAATATAAATCTAATTGCCAATAAATAACTCTACTATCCATTGCAAACTTAGATTTATACTCATCAATCATCCCTTGAGCCTTCGTAATGTTATCCTCCAGATTTTTTTTCTTTTCAGTATCTACATCAGGATTTAGATTAGTACCCTCAGAATTAGACGTATTCGCTAATTCAATGGATTGTTCATTAATTTGATTAATAAAAGCTAATATATAAAGATTAGCATATTCAATCATATCTGGAGACTGACTTTGGGCTTGACTCAATAATTGTAATTGCTCCGACTTATCTTGTACTTTATTAGCTTTTACAACATATTCCTGAGACTTAAAAATATTATATATTTTACTAGCTCCAAGAAATGAACCTAATAATATGAATAGGGAGGCAAAAGTCAATAGTGATGAAATGGATGCAGGAATCTTATTAATATCTAAATTTAATTTGAAAATAGGTTTGAAATATTGAGTAAATATATTACTCCATAAAATTAGGATAAAGATAAATAAGACTTTTGTCAGAACATTAAAAGGAATAAGGAATAACCCTATAATAGCTATAATCAAAATGTATAATTCAAATGGAATAGTTTTTTGAATTAATACAATTCTCAAAATTGATAAGAATACCCATATACTCAAAAATAATAATAGAACTACTACCACTAACCCATTCTTAACCACTATATTAATCAATTCATTAGACAAAGTCTCAAAGCTAAAGTTAGATAGTTCTAGATTAACATCTGCAGGGGCAAATCTATTCCAAGCATACATAATATTACTACTACCAAACCAAGTATCAAACTGCAGACTTTGTCTAGCAATGTCTAGGGATAAATCTAGACTAGGACTGGCAAAAGTAGGATATTCTGGGAAATTTAGATTATCTTGGAATGGTCTTACTGACATTATATATACTAAAGCTATAATCAAAATGCCAGATATAAGTGAAGCTCTACTAGCTATAAATTTTAATTTACTTCTAAGCTTAGAATTGTGAGATGCATATTTGATATAAAATATAGTATGTATAATAACAGTAAAAATTGTCAAAATATACATACTATTCCCAGATAATCTAATCAGGATTAAAGTATGTATTAATAAAGCCAAGTAATAAAGACTATATATCAATAATTTTATAATTGTTTTAGATTTTACTTTAGACAGAATAAGAAATATAAAATTAACTACAATCAAAGTTATAAACACCAATTCTTGTGGAGATTCAGTCAACCAAGTATAGCTAGGTTGTAATTTCCCTAGAATTGACAAATACTTAACCAGATCTGGTATATAAATTGCAATAGCCCCGACTCCAGCCGACAATATAATAAAAATAGATATTAAGAAAACTAATATATAAAGAGATTTTTTTTCTAAGAATAATTTTACCAGAATATAAAATAAAACTAAAAATATTACAAATATGCCAGCATCAAAAATACGATTAGTACTCCCCCAAAAAGCAATCCGATTAGGGTTAGCAAAAGTAATACCTATTATAGCCAATCCAATCAGAATAAATAAAAGATCTCCTAAAGTTATCGATATACTATGACGAATTTGACCGAATATCCATAAAATACTAGCTGAAACTAGAAACCCAGTGACTCCTAGTGTGAAAATAATAGCTTTTGGTAATTGAAAGATACTAGCCCAATCCAAGAATATAGCACCAGCTACTAGAGTTAGAAATACAAAATTATATATTACTAATATCCATTGGGTATTGGATAAACTTCTAGATTGTAATTTAGAACTATAGCTCAAATTCTTACTATGATTTGATTTTATAGGGGCAACTTGTTCTGATTTAAGTTTAAGATTAATAATAGATTTATTCTTAGACTCTGATTTTAATAAATTTTGATCCATTGTATTAGTATAATTATAATTAAATGTAATTTATCTAGTTTTGATTATATTATTGTGAGATATCAAAAAATTCATTGTTTATCTCTACTTATTTTTATGATTATATTGTATATTTTTACGTGTTAATTGTATCACTTTATAACAATTACTTCAATTCTATGATTGTGGATAAATAAAAGCTATCCTAAAGTTATGTCTATATTATTGAGAGTTTAGTTGTTAAGAAAATTGAGAACTATCTGTTATCGTACATTATAGTTAATTCCAAGTAACCCAATGAGACCAGGTCCCGCTCCTATTATCATAAGTAGCGCTACTGGTTCCGCTTCCCCACGGAAAAACTACTGTTTTCCCGATCCCTTTCCCAGACTTGTAGCCTACCTACGGTGAGACCTCCCCCAAAAGGGAGTTCAAAATATAAATACCTACAATCCAAATCTACCTTTGGTTGCATTAAAGTTTTGCTGGACTTCTTCAGCAGTGAGGGCCTTATTCGTATATATTTGTATACTTCCATATGAGCCTTTAAACATTCCGGCATTATCCGCTCCTGGATTTTGTTGCCCAAAAAATAGGAAATTATTTGAACCACTCGCACTATATGTTATATTCGTTTGTTCTGAGTTTAAATCTCCATTAACATAAAGTCTTTGATAAGCATTAGCGGTGACAGAATTATAAGAAAATATCAAACAAACATAATACCATTGTGAATTAACATATGTTGATGTTGCATTTAAGTACTGATTACTCCAAAATTTACCTCTAAATCTAGATGATGATGCCGCTATAGGTGGCATATTCCAAGAGCCCTGAGGGTTAGATGAAGACATAGATAAAATATTACCATTAGTATCATCAGGCTTTACCCATAAACAGTATGATTGTGATGAATTTGAGTTACCAGTATTAGATAATCTTGTAGTAATAATATAATCATCAACCCCATCAACAACCAAAGAACCTCCATTAGCACTATTATAAGTGGGCCCATTCACAAGAGTTCCATTATTATTATTCCCACTCAAATCAGTCCAGGTTGTCCCTGTTCCTGTATAACTGGCTGGATTACCGGCGTCTAAATGTAATACTAGTCCATCTTGTACTATTGTTGGGGTTGGTTTTGAGGAAAACCAACCAGAATTAGTACAAACTTGTAAGTCTAAATTACTATATCTAAGAGTACCGACATTAGAGCTAGTACAAGCTGAAGTATCATCACCTATTCTAACACCCCCAGCTACATCCAATCTAGCTTGTGGAGTGGTGGTTCCTATCCCTATATTACCGTTACCTAAGATTCTCATCCTCTCATTTGCTCCATTTGATCCTGTGAAAAATCGTA
>JBMTTF010000009.1:0-17727 GCA_049449075.1 Minisyncoccia bacterium
AAATTCATTGTTTATCTCTTACTTATTTTTATGGTTATATTGTATATTTCTACATATTAATTATATCACTTTATAACAATTACTTCAATTATATGATTGTGGATAACTAGTAGTATATTCTAAGATATATAAGTTATTCTTTAATGTAATTTATTTAAAATTTACCTGTACTTCCAAATCCATTCGAACCTCTAATACCAGTCTTAATGTCATCCACAAACTCTACCTCACAATGTTCAACTTTTTGAATTAAAAGCTGAATAAACTTTGTACCCTTTTCCAACACGGTGACTTGCTGAGATAGATTAATTAAACCAATTTTAATCTCACCAGTATACCCACTGTCAATAACTCCTCCTAAACTTTTTAATCCCTTATAATTCGCAATGCTACTTTTATCCCAAGCTAAAGCTACATACCCTGATGGTAAATCTATAGCTAATCCAGTGGATATAATCCTTGTCTCTCCTGGTTTAATCATTATTTCTTCTAAAGTATATATATCCATCCCTGCATCAGTAGAATGTCCGTAGGTTGGTAATTTTGCTTCTGGATGAAGTTTTTTGAATCTTATTTTCATATAATTTATTATATCATATTATGGTATAATAAATATACTTAAATCTATACTTATGCCAAATGTATTTTTAGCAAAAACTGAACCATCAACATTTTCTATAGATGATTTTGCAAAAGAGAAAATTACTCTTTGGGATGGGGTACACAATTATCAAGCTATAAATATAATCAAAACTTGGCAAGTTGGAGATTATGTTTTAATTTATCACTCAGTCAAAGAAAAATGTCTAGTTGGATTAGCTCAAGTCATAGAAGCTCCCTATCATAATGTAGCTGATCCTAGATTTAGTTGGGCTGCCCGATTAGAACTTATTGAGACATTCATGCCCAGTGAAAGAATCAACTTAAAAGAAATTAAACAGAGTAATTTATTTCAAAATTTTCTTTTAGTTACCAATAGTAGATTATCTGTACTTCCATGTCCAGACAATTTTATAGTCTGGATACAAGAAAAAATTCCGAGATTAAAAGCTATACTAAATCATCCATCCTAAAATATTTATATGCCTGATCAATTACCTAATATTATACATGAGTTGAGTATATATTCTATAGACTTCAAGGATAAACTCATATCGACTATATCTAATCAAACAATTAATAAAATATCAATAACAAATAAAAAATATAATACCCCTATTTTAGATATTATAAAAAAAATTCAAAATATCAATCCTAAATTAGATATAATACCCTACTATTCACTAAAATATCATCAAGGAGCTTCTTTACAAATAACGACTATGGATTTTATTTCATACCTAGAAGCATATAAAGCACTCTCTATTGAAGAGGTTTTATTAATTAGTGGAGTAGCAAAATCTAAGTATAACACTATACAAGTTTTAGATATGCTAAGGCCAATTTATAAATCAGACCAATATCCAAAAATTGCTGTTGCTTATAATCCCTTTCTGACTGGGGTAAATTTAAAAATTGAAAATGATTATATTAAATCTAAAATACAATCTGGGATAATATATAGTGTATACCTGCAGATAGGAATAGACTTAAAAATTATACAAGAATCTATACAATATTTAAGACAGTTACAACCTAATTTAGATATTTATATAAGTTTAATAAATCCTACCCCTACTCGTTTAGCACAATTTAATTATAGACCATGGAAGGGTGTGTATTTACCACAAGAATATCTACACTCCTCAACCAATGCTATTGCTATTAATAAGTCTATTTATAATTTAGCCAAAAAATTAAATTTTCATATTATACAAGGAGAATAGATAATATTAAACCAATATCACAAATTATATTTTAAAATTTTGTCAATAATTGACAAGTTGTGATCTTTATATTATACTCTAATTCTAGATGAATGCTGGTGTTCATCTATACCTACAGGGAGTTTTCCCAGTGTCGCTGCAGCTTGTATTATATTACAAGCAACCTGGGAGTATCCCACATTCATCAGCATCAAATGATCCTACTACATGGGTAGTAGGATTTTTTCTATTTATTGAGTGGATAAATGTTTCATCTCCTGTAAAATAATTTCTATACCGTCTAATACCGTAAGATGGTCAGTATTGATCTCAATAGCATCTTCTGCTTTACGTAAAGGAGAATGTTCCCTTTCGATATCTTTCCTATCTCTCTTAGCTATTGATTCTAAAATATTTTCATAATTCACCTCTAATCCCTGTTTCTGCATTTGAGCATATCGTCTTTTAGCTCTAATATCTAGCGAAGCTGTAAAATAAAACTTATAATCAGCATCAGGAAATACTACGGTTCCTATATCTCTACCCTCCACTACTATATTTTTATCTTTAGCATAATTTCTTTGAACCTCAACAATTTCAGCACGAATAGAAGGAATGCTAGCAACCTTTGCTACATTATTCGATATACTCTGTTCATGTAATATACTATAGTCAATATTCGTATAATCTAATGTTTGAGCTAATTTTAATAAAACATCTGAATCATTAAGATCCAGATGTTGTTGTAAGGCATTAAAAGTAATCCAGCGATATAAAGTACCTGAGTTGAGATGATAGTATCCTAATCTTTTTGCTAATAACTCAGCTGTTGTACTTTTACCTGTTCCACCTGGACCATCTATTGTAATAACCATATAATTTTTAACTTAATTTATACCAAACCTAAAAATTATAATACCATGAATTTTAGAATTTGTACAAAAAAGCAATACATAAGTATTAATGCTTCAGAACCTCTAAATAAACTTCTTTTGGGATATGAATACGAGCAGTATCACGCATTCTCTTTTTACCTTCTTTTTGTTTTTTGAGTAATTTATCCTTACGTGTTCTATCCCCACCATATAATTTAGCTGTGACATCTTTTCTAAAAGCTGAAAGTGTTTCTCTGGCAACTATAGTACCGCCTATGGCAGCTTGTAAGGCTACAGCATATTGTTGTCTAGGAAGAGATTGTTTTAATTTATGCACTATTCTCTTACCTTCATCATGAGCTTCGTCCTTATATACTATATGCGATAAAGCCTCCTGAGCTTCTCCTGCCACCATTATATCTAATTTTACTAAATCTGCCTCCTGTGGAGTAAGTGGATAATAATTAACTGAAGCATACCCTGAGGTAATACTTTTTAGTACATCATAAAAATCTACAATGACTTTGGCTAATGGTATATGATATTCAACTATAGCTCGGTCTTCCCCAATATATTTAGTATTAATAAATTGTCCTCTTCTTTTTTGTAATAAATCCATTACTGAGCCAATATAATCTTTAGGGGTCATAATCTCTAACCTTACATAAGGCTCTAATATTCTTGCTAATTTGGTATTGTCAGGAAAATCTGAGGCTGAATAGATTGTATATATATCTCCATTAGTTTGCTGTACTATATAAGCTACTGAGGGGGTACTTATGATTAAATCTAAATCATATTCTCGTCTTAATCTCTCAGTTATAATATCTAAATGCAACATACCTAAAAATCCACAGCGAAACCCCTTACCTAGAGCTTCTTTCGACTCAGGCTCAAATATAAGAGAGGAATCTGATAGCTTTAGTTTATTAAGCGCATCTCTCAGTATCGGGTATTCCTCGGTACTAGCTACAAAAATACTAGCATATACTACTGGGACTGGCTCCATATACTCAGCTAATGGGGCTAAATCTTGCCCAGCGGGGTATTTGATAATAGTGTCTCCCACACGTACATTCTCTACATTTTTGAGACCCGTAGCAATATAGCCTATCATACCAGCAGACAAAGTATCTAATTTGCTCATCTGTGGTGTAAATACACCTAATTCTAAAACTTGAGCTTCTTGTTTTTTAGCCAACATCTTGATACTATCTGCCGTTGAAATATGTCCATCTACAACTCTAATATGAGCAATAACTCCTTTATAAGAATCAAAAGCTGAATCAAAGATTAGAGCCCTAAAATTATCTCCTTCAATTGAGTTAGTAGTCGGAGCTGGAACTTCCGCAATCACTCTTTCTAATAGCTCTGGTACACCTTGCCCAGTTTTGCCAGAAATTTCCAAAATATCTGACTCTTCTACTCCTAAGAGTTCACAAATTTCTTGTTTGACCTCACTCACTCTAACATGAGGTAAATCTACTTTATTAACAGCTGGTATAATCACTAAATTCTGCTCTATAGCTAGATACACATTAGCAATAGTCTGAGCTTGTATCCCTTGAGTAGCATCTACTAATAGAACAGCCCCTTCTACAGCGGCAAGACTCCTCGAGACCTCATAAGAGAAATCTACATGCCCAGGCGTATCAATTAAATTTAAGAGATATTCTTGGTTTTGATAATTATACTTGACCCTAACTGGTTGCATCTTAATAGTAATCCCTCGCTCTCGCTCTAATTCCATAGAATCAAGAATTTGCTCTTTCATCTTTCTTTTCTCTACAGTTTGAGTTAATTCCAAAATACGATCAGATAAAGTAGACTTACCATGATCAATGTGAGCGATTATACTAAAGTTTCTAATAGATTGCATATATACTGTATTATACCTAAAATTATGATATTTTACAATATAAATATATGAAAATTAAAATATTACTCTAATAAATTTTAACCTAAATTATTATATGAAATCAAATTTACCCAGCAGTACAACGGAAACCAGCTGTAAGATCGGACCAATTGTTTCCCATTTCTAGGCTCAAAGTATATAATCCTGCACGCCCATACTGAAAGAAAAATCCACCTCTCATAAAGACATAGTTTCCTGTGTCTAAATTACCTTTATAATAAAAACCTATATTTTGAGGTTCCCACCAATTAGGATCACTTGCCCTAATCAAATCATAGTTAAGACTGCCATAACTAGTTATTGCTCCAAAATTATCTACACTATTTGGTGAGTTAGGCTTATCAAGCCCATTTATTGTGGTACTATTAAATTCCCAGACATTTCCACTTAAGTCCCAAACCACCTCGCCATTACTTAGAGTATGGGTTCTTTTCTGGTCCGCACCATTATTAATATTATTTCCTGTCCCAATATAAGGATCATCATCTGTAGATGCCTCTAAAGCACTATAAAGAAATCCATTAGGACCATTGCCATCACCATGGCCTCTAAATAAGCTTCCACTGCCTACTGTGCCTCCCGTCCAGTTAACCCCCTGTCCTTCTATATTCCTTGCGATTGTCATCCATTCTGCATTACTAATTAATCTAGCTCCTACATTAGCACAGTATGTTAATGCAGTAGCCTGTGTTATGGATCCTATTGGAAAGCCACTGGCTACACTGGCTATTGTTCTTCCATTGGCAGCTGTGGTTGCTGTTGCATTATTATCTATAGCACCATTACCTGACGGCTGGGTTAACCCTACGGTTAGATCACTGATTGCTACGGCTTTAGCTTCATATTTCATTACACAAAAGTCATTAGTTCCATATAGACTAGGATTTCCTGGTACTGGGATATATCCTGTTGGACAAACTGGAGGATTGATTGCAATAACTTGATTGAGTTCTTTAATACTAGTCTCTAGACTAACTCTATTATTGCTTGAGTTTATACTTACCTGATATGTTCCTCCACTTGGATCTTTGGGTATTGCTGCTAAATATGTTGGTACTAATTCACTTAAGGATATACAGTTTGCTGGTGTATTAGCACTAATACATATATCTTTCTTTGTTGTACTTATGGTTGTTGGATATGCTTTGTTATCTATTAGATATTGTTCTAATGCTTTATATATTGTATTTATATCTGATCTTCTTTGTGCATTCCTTACTTGTGCTATTTGTCTTGTGGGGTTGATTGATACCAATACTATTGCTGCTAATATTCCTATTGCGGCTATCACGAGTAATATCTCTAGTAGGGTAAACCCTTTTTTATCTTTTTTCCAATTCATTTTTATTTATTATTTATTATTTTATTATAGCATATTTTCTCTTTGTATTCTATATTAACTCTTACTTTTGTCAAATTAGGGATGAGTTTGTATAGATGGATGTAAACTACTTCTTGATTTGAATACAAAAGTAATAGACTAGTTAACTCAATAAGCTTGGGATTTGATTAATATCAAGTGAAGCCCCTCCTATCAAAAATCCTGAGAGAGATGTTATGTTTTTTAGTTCGTTTATATTATCATGATTAACGCTGCCTCCGTATAAAATACTGAATGTACAACATGTCTCAGCTGTAAGCATATCCTGCATAGTTTTTTTAATAAATATACTTACCATTTCTATACTATCAAGACTTGGGATTATCCCACTACCAATGGCCCAAATTGGTTCATAGGCTATTAGAATATGTTTACTGGTCAATAAATCTTTATTTGGAGTTATAATTTCAGATAGTTCTTGTTTTATAAGCTCTATATTTATTTCACTAGATTTAGGATTTTCTTCATAACCTAAGCATAGGATTGGGGTCAGATTATATTTTAGGGCTTGGGTTAATTTATTAGCTATATCTTTAGTTGTATAATGTTGATATTTTCTAGTCTCAGAATGACCTATTAGGGCATATTCTAAACCTAAATTACTTATCATCTCAGCTGATAACTGTCCAGTATATGCTCCGCTAGCAGCATCCGAAATATCTTGCACTCCGATAGATGCAAAGATATTAGATTGCTTTTGTTGTAATAAATGTATATAAATACTTGGTGGTAGAATTACCAGCTCTGACCTCCCCACAGCTGTAGATTCTGCTTCGATTACTTGTATAATTTTATTGACCTCATCTGATGAGCTTGGGTTCATTTTCCAATTAAAGACTACTGTTTTCATAAAATTTTAGTATAAACTGCCACTAATAATAGTATACCAAGAATTAGACGATAAGCAACAAAAATTTTAAATGACTGCTTTTGAATAATCTGATACAAAATATGAATAGTAATATAAGTCACAACTCCTGATGTAATAAATGCAACCAGACTAGCAAGAGAATAGCTATATTCAGCTATAAATTCTTGCAATTTAGCAATAGTAGCTATAAAAATAACTGGAGCGCCTAATAAAAAAGCAAAAGCTGCACTATCCTTACGATTTAGTCCCATAAACAAAGCTCCGGTCATTACTGAACCTGTTCTTGAGAATCCGGGAATTAAAGCTAATACTTGAAAACAACCTATGATTAAAACTCTGATTGGATTAAGCATGGATAATATATATTTTTGTGCAGCCAAATAATCGGCAAAACCGAGCATTATAGCACCTATAATTAAAGCTATTGATATGATTTCAGTTGTTCTAGCATTCCCTTCAATCCAGTCTCCTCCAAAATATCCAATCACAAGAGCAGGTATAGTAGCCAGAGCCAAGAATAATGCTAATTGGAAAGATTGTAATGAATTCTTATAAAATTCTGTATCTTTCGAATAAGCTGTTTTTATTTTATTAAATCTAGGTATATATGGTTTTAGATTTGGTTTATTTGCCAACAAAACACTAATTGTTATTTTACAAAAGTTCAAAACTCCTACTATTAAATCCAGCCAAATATCCCAAAAATATATTATTATAGCAATTAAACTCCCAAAATTCATCATTACTTCAAAAGATAAGTTATCTGCTCCAATACCCATTATTTTTTGGGCCAAAATTAAATGGGCTGTACTTGAAATTGGTAAGACCTCTGTAACACCTTGAACTAGACCTAAGATGAACCCCTCTAAAATATTCATAGTTTTTCAAGATATGATTGTACTTCTTGCCAAGTTTCAAACTTATGAGCATTAATTCCATTAGATTCGAATAGCTCTATTGTCTTTAATGTATCATCTAAAAATACATCAATTTCTAAATCTTGCGCTAATTTTAGTTTTCTCTCAGAAAACCCACTTTTCAATCCCACACAGTATAGATTATCATATTCTATATGAGCAATATTCTTTAACCATTGAGCTGTATAGGGGTGCATTAACTCTGGTCTTGCGGTAATAATTGAGATTTTATGTTTAGAAGCAATTTCTTGTGCTATTTCTATATCGTCTTGTAATGGTTGCGTTAATGTCCAATTTTCTATTACTTGTGGAAACCATTTTTGTAATAAAGCGAACAAACCTCTTACCCCTAATCTAGAAACATGAGTGTAATCTCTTTTGGTCAATACTCCATCAATATCATACCCTATATGCATATACTAAATATTATCGAGAGCTTTTTTAGCCGCATCTTGTTCTGCTTTTTGTTTAGAACTACCCCTACCTTGTCCATACTCTGTTGAACCTATAAACACTATTACTGCAAATATTTTATTATGGTCAGGACCTTCCTCTGAAACTACTTTATAATTAGGGGTAATATTAAATTTTTCTTGAGACTTTTCTTGCAATAAACTTTTAGCATCAATAAAAGATTGTTCAGCAATAATTTGATTTAAATCTAGAATAATAAAGTTTTCAATAAACTTTTGAGCAACTTCATACCCTCCGTCTAATCTTAGAGCTGCTATTATAGCTTCTATAGCATTAGCTGTGATATATGCCTTAGCTGTAGCATCATTCTTTTCTCCTTTGGATATATTAAGATACTGATCTAATTGTATCTTATCTGCTACTTGAGCTAAATGCGCACCCCTTACTAAAGCTGCTCTTAAATTTGTTAACTCACCTTCATTTTTATTAGTATAATTATGAAACAGATATGCAGTTACTATATCTTCCAAGACCGCATCCCCATAAAACTCTAATCTTTCATTATGTCCTAAGGTAAATTGAGGATTTTCATTTAAATAAGATCGATGTGTTAAAGCTTGCCTTAATAAATCAATATTTTTAAACTGATATCCTATTTTTTCTTGCAAGTCACTCAATGGAATCATACTACTGACTCTAATTTATTTTTATATAATCCACCTAAAACTCCGTTTACAAATTTACCAGCTACTGGGCCACTAAATGCTTTAGCAAGTTCAATAGCTTCATTGATAGCTACTTTTGGAGGTATATCTTGATCATTATAGTACTCGATTTCATAAATAGCTAATCTCAAAATACTTCTCTCTACAGGAGCAATCGTATCTACAATCCAACCAGTAGCATATTTAGTTATGGCTTCATCTATTTGTATCTTATATTGTAAAACCCCAGATATAATCTCCTTAATATAAGATATATCCTCCACCCCTTCTGATAGTCTATGAAGAGATTCTTGAATAATATCCCATAGTTTTTCATTTTCCCACAGGTCAGAGACATCAATCTGATAAAGTGCTTGCATTGCTACTGACCTCATAAGGTGACGGTTTGCCATATATTGTTTGTATTAAGAGCGATTTTTATAATTTTTTATAATGTCTATTTAACCGTTAGTTCTAGCTAGGAATTTTTTGAGACGATGAGATACACCCCTTACCTTAGCTTCTACTTGTTTTAAAGCATGATGGGAACGATTTTTACCAGTTCTACTATGATTATGTCGTTTCTTAGGTACAGCCATATAATATAATTACTTAATTAATATTAATTATACAGTATTATCTTTACTTTTGTCAATATCTGATTTATACTTAGATATTAAAAAAATATATTCTATAGTAGCCTTATAAATCCTACGGATTCTCTTGGGCTGTTGTATTAGCCGATAGAACCACTCTAAGCCTAGTCTTTGCATCAATTTTGGAGCTCTCTTTTGAGTCCCCGCTAAAAAGTCAAAAGTACCACCAATACACATAATTACTCCTTTGTGGTCATTTTTTATAAAATATTGTTTCAATTGAGCCGCAAAAATTTCTTGTTTAGGATAGGACAAAGCTACTAAGACTAAATCTGATTGACTGTCCAACACTTTTTGAAATAATATATTATCTTTAAGAGATATTTTTTGAGAATATGTACCTGTTATATGTATTCTGGGATAATGATCTTGAATATAAGTTTTGACTTTATCTGGGACATTCCCCTCTCCTCCTAACAAATAAACTCTACTTTTTTGCTGATTAGCTAATTCTAATACATCATAAATTAAATCTGAACCGCTAATTTTTTCTGTAAATACTGAATATAGGTTTATATCTCGACTAACAATCCCTAATAAAGACATTATTAAATTATTCCATTTACCTGCTAAATAAGCTCCCGCCCACAGTATCCCGATGCCGTCGGGAACTCTAATTTCACTAGTATTCAGAGCCTCCCTAAACTCTGCATTATATTCTGCCTCTACTATAAATTCAGAATACGGGGTGACTACTTGTAAAATCTTATGATTTTCAATTGCCTTATTAATCTTAGCGATAACTTTTTTACGACTCAATGTATCCACTTCAACACTAGCAATTTTCACTGACATATTCTATTCTTATTCTTTTTCAAATAAAGATTTAACTGATATATTTTTGATTGGTTGTTTTACTAAAGGTAGCACTCTATTTTGAATATTTATCTGTAGTGATGGTCTCGTTTTATCTTGAAATAATATTCCTATTGGAAATTTTTGTCCCCCTTCAATCTCCATAGATTTCTTCATTGCCCTAAATCTATTGTCCGGCTTATATGGAGTAGTTGTAATATCATATACTCTCTTTGAATAATACTCATAGGTATTAATGTAATTATAAGTTACACAAGGCTGATAAATATCTACCAAAGCAAAGCCAGGATGTAAAATAGCTGATTGAATGATTTGTGTTAAATGTGGGGTATTCCCAGCAAATCCAGCTGAGACAAATGTAGCCTGAGCTGTCAGAGCTAATAGAGATGGATTAAGTGGAGTTTCATAAGAACCATCAGGAGTAGTAGAACTTTTGTAACCCGGGTCTGAGGTTGGAGAAGTTTGCCCAGTTGTCAATCCATATACCTGATTATTATGAAGAATAACTGCAATATTGACATTACGCCTACAAGCATGTAGAAAATGCTGCAAACCTTCTCCCAATAAACCTCCATCCCCACCAACTACAATAACAGTTAAATCTGAGTTAGCCATTTTCACTCCTTCAGCGACTGGAATAGACCTTCCGTGTAAGCTCCCAAAACCATTATACTCTGTCCAATAAGCTAATTTTCCAGAACACCCAATATCTCCTACCAAAACTACTTTATGTGCTGGTAATTTTAATTCTTGTAAAGCATTTTTAAGTGCAACCCAAATACCATAATTGCCACATCCCGGACACCAATTTGGTGTAGATTGAGTATAATGTGATGATAAATCTTTTTTTGGCTTCATATTTTAAAACATTTTATTACGGATAATTTTATCAATTTCATTTGGGTAAAATGGATGTCCATCATATTTTAATAATGAATGCTCTGGCTCAAAATTAAAGTATTGTTTCAAAAGACCTGCAAATTGTCCTGTAGCATTATTTTCTAGAACTATAGAACGCTTAATTTTATTTAATAATGGTTGAGTTTTAGCTATATTAAATGGATATATATAATTAAAATGCATTACATTAGCTATAATATTATGTTCTGCTAATAATTCAATTGCTTCTATAGCTGCACATTTCGTCGACCCCCAACTAATTAAAGTAATATCTGCATTACTATTTCCATAAATTTTAGGTTTTGGAATAGATGGCAACATACTTTTTTCTTTTTGCAGTCTCTTATCCATCATCTTCACTCGATTATGTGGGTCTTCACAAATCTCACCATATTCATTATGTTCATCCGAGCCACTATGGAATGTAATCCCTTTAGATCCTGGTAATGCTCGTGGAGATATTCCATCTTTAGTAAATAAATATCTAGCATACTTTTCTGCTGAACCAATTTCATTTTGATTGTGAATTAAAACTCCCCTATCAATATCTATACTGTCTAAATCTATATCTTTTGAGAATATCATCTGAGAAGTCGCCAAATATTTATCAGTCAGAACTATAACTGGCAATTGATATAGATCAGCTAGATTAAAAGCTTCTTGCATTAACTGATATAGCTCTACACTATCTCCAGGAGCTAATACTACTCTGGGGAATTCTCCTTGAGAAGCATGTAGGACAAATCTCAAATCTGATTGTTCGGTTTTAGTTGGCAAACCAGTGCTAGGCCCCCCACGCATAGCATTCACCACCACTAAAGGAGTCTCTGTAATTCCAGCTAAACCTATAGCCTCCACCATTAAAGAGAAGCCTCCTCCTGAGGACATAGTCAGAGCTCTAGCTCCTGCATAAGAAGCTCCGATAGTCATACAGATAGCAGATATTTCATCTTCCGCTTGTTTCGCAATAATGCCATATTTATCAGAATAGGTAGCTAAATTATCAAATATTGGAGTAGCTGGAGTCATAGGATATGCAGCAGTAAATTTCACCCCAGCTTTAATAGCTCCAAAGGCTAAAGCCTGGCTACCATCGATAGAATAATAGTCTTGAGCTTCTCCTTTTTTTAATGTATGAGTAAATACATTATCATAATTATCTTCGGCATACTCATAACCCTGTTTCATTGCTAAAATATTATCATCAACAATTTGTTGACTTTTTTTCTTAAATTTTTTCTCTACAATCTTAGCATAGGTACCAAGCTGCCAACCTAAAACATAGTGTAATACAGCAATGGCAGCAGTGTTAGCATATCTAGTAGATTTATTTATACCTCTTGAAATAGCGTTAAATGGGACTCCAACCCCAAAGAAAGGTTGTGATTTATTGGGTTTTCGAGCAATCTCTTTTTTAACAATCGCACTATCATATATTAAAACTCCTTGTCCCGCAATGTCATCCCAATGAATATCAACGCTTTCAGAATCAAGAGTAATGAGGTAATTAATATACTCTACTGGTGCGAATACTGGTTTATCAGAAATCCTAATAAAAACTACATTATGACCTCCTTTAATTAAGCTGGGATAATCTACCCATATAAAACTATATAACCCTATATTATGAACAACTTGTTGTATCAAATCACCCATACTCAAAATACCTTGGCCGGCTTTTCCAGATATTGCAATAACAAATTCGTTTTTTAGATTCATACTTTTATCTTGATATTTTTAACACAAATTTATTATACCACAACCTTAGCCATTCTGCCAAATATTGCTTTTTCAATAAAAATCATTATAATAGTATCAGTATGGGTGCATAGCTCAGTTGGTAGAGCAGAAGACTCTTAATCTTTTGGTCGGAGGTTCGAGCCCTCCTGCACCCACCATTACTCTTGTAAATCAAGCTTCTTTGTGGTATAATGGTTTTAATATTATTGTGCCTTACATTTTGTAGTTATGAAATGTCTCATAATATATTATATTATTAACTAACTTTGGACACCTTATCAATATGATAAACAATATTAATGTAATGGAGGATTTACTCCAAAAAAACCCTTTAGCACTACCTGTAATCGGAGAAGATATTAAAGGAAAAGTTTTAGACATTGGAACTAATGCAATGTATATAGATCTAGGTCCCATTGGAACTGGGATTGTTTTAGGTGAAGAATTGCATGACGGATTTGGAACTGTCAAAACTTTAAAAAAAGGTGATGAGGTTACTGCAACAGTAATCACCACCAACACTACTGATGGGTATATAGAATTATCTCTTAGACAAGCATCTGAAGACAAAGTATGGGAAGATTTGTTTGCAAAACAAGCTGCTGAAGAGCCCGCAGATGTCAAGATTATTGATGCTAATAAGGGAGGTTTATTGGTAAGTATCAATGGGATTAGTGGATTTTTACCTGTTTCTCAATTAGCTTATGATCATTATCCTCGCGTAGATGGTGGAGATAAAACTAAAATTTTAGGTAGACTAAAAGAGTATACTGGGGAAACTTTCCGAGTAGCTATTATTAATGTAAATCGAGAAGAAAACAAATTAATTGTTTCTGAAAAAGCTGCTCGCAAAAGTGAGGAATTGCATCTAGTAAATAGTTATCAAAAAGGAGATACCATTGAAGGAGAAGTTACTGGAGTTGTAGACTTTGGAGTATTCGTAAAATTTGGTAAAAATGGCAAGAAATTAGAAGGATTAGTTCATATTTCTGAATTATCCTGGCAATTAGTAGAAAATCCTAGAGATTTATATAAAGAAGGAGATAAAGTAAAAGCTCAAGTTATTGAAATAGTTAATGGAAAAGTATCTTTATCTATCAAAGCCTTAACCGAAGATCCTTGGAATAAAATCGCTGAGAAATTTTCAACAGGCCAAATAATAGATGGTCAAGTTGCTAAAATAAATCACTTTGGTATATTTGTACAGATTGATACTGAAGTAAGAGGTTTAGTACATAATTCTGAAATCGATAAGGATAGACCTAAATATACTGAATTAAAAGAGGGAAGTACTGCCCAATTCAAAATACTATCCGTAGACCCCCAAGAGCATAGAATTAGTCTAGTGTTAATCTAAATAACTTAACCTGAATTGCCATATGAAAAAATTTACTAAGAACATTCTCTCTGGATTGTTGTCAATTTTGGTTATTATAGTAATATTTGGATACTTAGTTACTCAAAACAATGATAATGTTAGTAAGGTAGCTTTATCCGACATAGTGCAAGATATTCAAAATGACAATATAGAATCAATAATAGTTTCTAATAATAATATTAAAGCTACTCTAAAAGATAGTAATGTCAAAGAAGCTCAAAAAGAACCTTCTGGAACATTTATAGAATCTCTACAAGCTTATGGAGTTTCAGAAGAAAAGATAAATAATCTCAAAATTGAGGTTAAGAATAATGAAGGAAGTAGTCTTGCCCTATCTATATTCCTCAATTTACTATTCCCTATTATCTTGATTGGAGGCTTATTATGGTTTTCTTTAAAACAAGCTCAAAAAGGAAATTCCCAAGCTATGATGTTTGGACGCTCAATGGCAAAAGTCATTATGCCAGACAAAGACCGAAAAAAGATGATTACCTTTGCCGATGTAGCTGGATTAAAAGAAGCTAAAGAAGAATTAGAAGAAATTGTAGAATTTCTCAAAAATCCGCAAAAGTATACAGATATTGGAGCTAAAATCCCCAAAGGAGTATTATTAGTAGGCCCCCCAGGAACAGGTAAAACTCTTCTAGCAAGAGCAGTAGCCAATGAAGCAGAAGTACCTTTCTTCTTTACCTCTGGATCATAATTTGTAGAAATGTTTGTGGGAGTAGGAGCCAGTCGTATTCGAGATTTATTCAAAACAGCTGAAAAGAACTCCCCTGCTCTTATCTTTATTGATGAGCTAGATGCAGTTGGAAGATCCCGAGGAACTGGAGTTGGAGGAGGTAATGATGAGAGAGAACAAACCTTAAACCAAATTCTAGTTGAGATGGATGGCTTTGAAGCTAATAAAGGACTAATTGTACTTGCTGCTACCAACCGACCAGATGTATTAGACTCAGCTTTGATGAGACCAGGTAGATTTGATAGAAGAGTAACCCTTGATTTACCAGATATCAAAGAGAGGGAACAGATTTTGAAAGTACATGCTAAAGGAAAGCCTCTAGAGAAAAAAGTCAACTTAAGAACTATTGCTGAGAGAACCCCTGGATTCTCTGGGGCAGATTTGTCCAATTTATTAAATGAAGCTGCTATTCTAAGTGCTCGTAATAATAAGACAACTATATCTGAGGATAATATTCTAATGTCTATAGATAAAGTCTTAATGGGACCTGAGCGAAAAAGTAGAGTAATTAGTGAAAAGGAAAAGAAGATTGTAGCCTATCATGAATCAGGACATGCTGTGACTGGACATTTCTTAGAACAATCAGACCCCATTCAAAAGATAACAATTATTCCAAGAGGAAGAGCTGGTGGGTATACACTCAAAATGCCAACTGAAGATAGAAGACTTGTATCACGGTCTCACTTTGAAGCCGATATGGCAGTAGCACTTGGAGGATATGTTGCTGAGGAGATGATATTCGGAGAGATGACAACAGGAGCCTCCAATGATATACAACAATTGACTCAAATTGCAGAACAATATGTCAGATATTATGGCATGAGTAAATTAGGACCTGTACATTATTCTGATTACAGGAATAATAGAACTGGAGAGATTACTAATCATAGTGAAAAAACTTTACAAGAAATTGACGATACAGTAAAAGCTATCATAGATAAAGCCTATAAGACTTGTAAAAAAACTCTGACTGATAATAAAGATAAGTTGGAGCTATTAGCCCAAGCTTTAATAGAGCATGAAACTATAGAAAGACAAGAATTTGAGAACTTAATGAATGGTATCATATCTGAAGATAAGACCAAAAAAGAGGAATCTATAGAAGAGCCTATAATAAATAGTTAGAATATAATTACTAGTATTTTCATATCATTTTATGATATACTAGTATAATATGGATGTGTAGCTCAGCTGGTTAGAGCAGTCGTCTTATAAGCGACAGGTCGGTGGTTCAAGTCCACCCATATCCACCAGAATAGAATATAAAAATATAGTTAAAACGATTCTCCTGGGGTGAATGTCACTTCACCTCCCTTGGGGGAGGTGCCCGCAAGGTGGAATAGGACTGTACTATTTTGTCTCCCTTTGGAGTGGGACAAAATTTATAATTTATAATTGTAGCGACCCTCCGCTACGAATACAAAAATCTACTTACCAGTTTTTTGTTGAGTTACAATTTCATAGGCCATAATGGCGGTGGCGGTGGCGACATTGAGTGACTGTACTTTCCCGTACATTGGGATATACCCTAGCATATCACAACTTGAGGCAATACTTGGCCTCAAACCTTTACCTTCACTACCCATGACGAGTACGGTTGGTAAATCATGAAAATCATATTGATAAAATGGGGATGTGTCTGGATTACAATCACTTCCCAATATCCAAAAACCTAATTGCTTCAAGGTATTGAGTGCTGTATTCATATTCCCTACTTGTACTAAAGGAATATATTTATCTGCTCCTGAAGCTACTTTTGAGCCTACAGGGGATATAATTCCGCCCCTATGCTTAGGCATTAATACTCCTAAAGCTCCCATGGTCTCAGCTACTCTAATAATAGCTCCGATATTATGCTGATCGGTAATTTCATCAAGGGCTATAACTAGTCCCCTAGAAGTATCTCCTACTTTTTCTTTGATACTTGCTGCCCATTCTTCTAAGCTCAGTAAAGGTTCTGCTGTCACTAATGCAATGATTCCTTGATGAATATAATCTCCTGACTCAGCAATTTCCTTTTCTAATAAACCCGTAATTTTTTGAATTGGGACATATTGTACTAGTGCAAGAGACTCTTTGGCTAATTCCAAAATTTGCTCCAGTCTCTTATCTCGTACTTGATTCTCTCGGGTAATATAAATTTTCTGCACTCGCTTCGGGTCTCGCTTTAATACCTCTAATACTGAGTTCTTCCCATATACATACTGACTTCCCTCTCTGTCTTGTATTTTTCCTTTGGGAGCTTTACTCAATTGATTAGCAGGATTTCGACGATGTTTGGTAGTCGGAAGGGATGATTTTGGTACATCTTTTCGGGGTGCTGGTCGCTTTGACTTTGACTTGAGCTTTGACTTCTTCTTGGTAGGATATGGCATATATAGTATGAATTATTATGCCTATATTAGCATATCGTAGGGGTTTTGTATAGGTGGGTGCTAATTATGAATTATAAATTGTGAATTATATCCACCCCGTCAGGCAAAGCCTGCCACCCCTCAAGAGGGGAATTTAAGCTCAGTCCTCCTCCGGCACTCCGTGCCACCTCCTCCAAAGGAGGACAAAATAAAATAAAGCTCAGGCGACTGGTATGTCGCCACCCCTCAAGAGGGG
>JBMTTF010000010.1:0-17547 GCA_049449075.1 Minisyncoccia bacterium
CATTGGCACTGGTGGTTGCTGTGGTATTATTGTCTATTGTATTGATTCCTGTGTTTGGGGTTAGCAATCCTACTGTTGGGTTATTTATATCTACTGCTTTTGCTTCATATTTCATTACACAAAAGTCTTTAGTTTGGTATAGGCTATTGCCGGGTACTTTTATATAGCCTGTTGGACAGTTTAGGTTCGCTGCTGTTTCTGTTGTATTGACATATGCTCTCCCATCATTTCCTTTTGCTACTGTATAGGTTGTACCTGATGGGATATTTGCTATATATGTTGGTACTAAAATACTTAAATTTGCACAGTTTGTTGTTACTATATCATTACATATTGCTTTAGATGTTTCTGTTATATCTGCCGGATATATTTGATTGTCTATTACATATTGTTCTATTGCTTTTACTATTGCATTCTTCTCACTATTTACTGCTGCTTGTCTTGCTTGGTTTATTTGTCTTGTGGGATTGATTGCTACTAATACTATGGCGGCCAATATTCCTATTGCTGCTATGACTAATAATATCTCGAGTAAGGTGAAGCCTTTCTTTATTTTTTTTATTCTTATATTCATTCTTTTTTATTATTTATTACTTTTATTATAGCATGTTTTATTTTTGTATGCTATAAAGAACCCTATATTATGACACCTCCCTCAGCTAAATAGAACTTAAAGTTAAGTTAAATAATCCCTCTTCCTAGAATATGTAATAGTTCTTTATAAAATCTGGTGTCTTGTATTTTATATGGATGTTGTATGAGTTGCTTTTGAGAGACACAATATACTTCGTCTATTTTAACTCTATCTAAGAAATCTAAGGAGTGAGAAACTATAATTAAGGCTCCATTATAATTTAATAATCCTTTTATGATTGCATCTTGAGTGGCAATATCTAAGTTATTGGTTGGTTCATCTAATAATAACATATCTACTGGACTTAAGCTTATCATTGCAAAGGCTAGTCTAGCCACTTGCCCTCCAGATAAATTAGAAGCTAATTGATTGACCTGATAATCATCCCAGAATAAAAACTCTCTTAACTTTTGTCTTATTGTCATCAAAGAGGCTTTTGGATTATAGCCTCTCATATTATCTAATATGGTCAAATCGGGTTTGACTATACTATAATTTTGGTCCATATAAACTATATTAGTTTTAGAGTTAATCTCAATATTGCCTGTTGATAATTGTTTTTTGGCAAGCATTTTTAAAAATTGACTTTTACCTGTACCATTGGCTCCTAGAATAGCAATTCTTTCTCCTTCATTTAAGCTTAATCTGATATTATTGATTAATTCATTATTATCTACTTGTACCAACCCATCTCTGATATCTAAAATTATATCTGTATTTGGTCTTGGAGTATGATTAACTATATATTGAACTGTTTTTCTAATCTGTGGTTCTAGTTCATTTAATAAATCTTTATTGTCTTCCAATCTAGCGTCATACATCGTTTTTTTCTGGCCCGCTCTTACTTCTGCCTTGCTTTTCAAATAACCTCGGTCCATCCTAGACATACTTCTATCTTGCCTTGCCTTGATACCGGTTTGAATGTTTTTTTCTTGTCTTCTGGACTCTAAGTGTAATGATTGATCTAATCTTTTTTTATCTTTAAGTGCTACTTCATAACGGCGTAGTCTAGCTTCATTCTCTAGTCTCTTTTGCTCTCTATAAAATGATACATTACCCCCAAATTCTCTAATATATCCATCTTCTAATTCCCAAACTCTATTGACGACTCTATCTGCAAAAGAAGTATCATGTGAGGCAATAACTACACTACCTGGATATTTTGTTATCCCTTCAATAAGCCATTCCTTGGCCTCTATATCAAGATGGTTAGTGGGTTCATCTAATAACAAAACTTGCGGATGAATATAAAATATTAACCCTAAATGCAACTTCACTAATTCCCCACCACTTAAACTAGATATGGTTCTTGTAGGATCAATTGTTAAGTTGAAGTTATTTTCTACTTTTACAAGCACATCCCACCATTCTTCAATTAAAGTAGCAAGGTATTCTGATATACTTAAATTTGAGTTAAGCATGTCCAGATGCAATTGAGGAAAATACCATACAGTACCTAATTCCTCGATTTTACCACGGGTTGGCTTAATCAAATTAGATATAATTTTGAGTAAAGTAGTTTTACCAGATCCATTATCTCCAACTAAGGCAATTTTATCTCCTTGATGAATTGTCACAGATATATCTTTCAATATATGTTTGAGTCCACTCCTAAATCCAATTGAATTGCTAGCTATATATAGTTTTCTCGACATAAATTATGTTATTTCTGGCTGATTATATCATATACTGTTTAAAAAAGCTATTATTTAAGATTTAGATTTTGTAATAACCAAATTAACATTTTTTGGGATAGTTAATATAAACTTACTACCTTTATTTGATCCATCTGATTCCACCGTGATGTCTCCACCATGTTGAGTTATAATTTGCTTAGCTAAATATAAGCCTAATCCTGAACCATTTGGATTGATTTGGGGAGATTTTTTACCTCTTTCAAATTTTTGCCATATTCTTTTTGCATCCGTACTGGTAATCCCCACTCCATTATCTTTTATCGAAATATTAAAAACATTATCTAATGTATAATCTAGAAGAATATCTATCTGTCCCTTTCCATAAAATATTGCATTATCAAATATATTATTAATGGCTTCTTTGATTTTTACATAATCTACAGTGGATGATATATTATGTCCCTTAATTTTGAAATTAACTTTGGTAGACATAGAATGTAATAGTTCTTTTTTTTCATCAATAATATCTTGAATAAGTTGTCTTAAGTCAACCCCATCTTGTAGAGTAACTCCAAATTTACCAGTATTCACATCGTTTGCTGTTAACACATCATTAATAATTTCATTTAAATTTTTTGCACTGATATATGTTTTATTGAGATCTTCTAATGCTGCTTTATTGAGCTTATATTTAGGATTTTCTTTACTGGTAATCATTCCTAAATATCCTAAAATAACTGTGAGTGGAGTTCTAAACTGATGTGATGAGTTTTGTAAAAAACTATTTTTAGAATCTAATGCCACTTCTAATTCTTTTTTCTTAAGATTTAATAAGATTTGTTTTTTCAATCCGATATAAACCTCTCTTGTTAGGAATATATAGATACCAGTAAAGATAATGGCAAATAGTATATTAGTTTGTAATTGACGTAATATACTATTATCTATCATAGCAAATCTCATGATTAATAAAATAAAAGTAATAATTAGAGTCATTAAAATGTTAGCCACAGGGATATTGATGTGGAATAATTTATATTTAAATATAGATATCAAAATTGTACCTACGAATATAAGAATAGCAGCAGGTCCATAATATATAAAGCTTGTCTCTTGTAATGTAGATGGGAGTATGATATTAGTTAGAAGGCTAATCAAAATACTTAAAATAGGAAAGATTAAAAATAATTGTATATTATTTTTGACATCTACATTATGTATGGTCTTGTATTTATCAATTAATATTTTGACATATAGGATAATATATGAAATATAGTATAAAAATAATACATAATATGATATTGATTGATAAGCAATAGGATTCTCCGTATCTAATCTTAATATTCCAATTTGTGGAATTAAAATTAATAATATAACTAATATATATGGATAGTTCAAAAACTGATATTTTGTAGAGGACTGAGTATCTCGAGTAAAATATATTGCAAAGAAGACTAATAACTGAATAATAGTGATAAAAGAAAAGTATATTAAAGCATTACTAATATATATTAACCATATGTTGTCTAATGGTAATATATATATAGTCTGTATAGTAGTCCAGAGTATCCAGTTAAATATTGCAAAACAAATATATGATAGATATTTAGCTGCAATATCAGTCTTATTAGACAATTTATAAGCAAACAAATAGATATATACCCCCAATAATAGATTTGTACCCCCACTAAATATCACAATTTCCATTGGGATAATATTGTTTGTATATTCCATGTTATTTTTATAATAATTAATTTAATTATACCACAAATAAAAGGTATCGATAAACTAACGCATCATTTCTTTTTCGACTTTGGCTATCATCACATTAATTATAGCCTGACTTGAATCTAATGAACTTAAAACATTCTGTTTGACTATCTTACAAGATTGACACTGATGTACTATATATTTAGGATCTCCACCTTTAGTTATTATATCTATGGGATGCATATATCCATGACATTGCTCTTGTCTATCTCCTGGATTTTTATCAATATGTATGGAATATAAACATACTGGACAATGATTGGTATACCCATTACCTTCTACAAATGTTCCACAGTTTTTACAAACAAAATTTTCTTTATTACGAACAAACTTTCTCATTGAATGAGACTATATATTAAACTTTTTTGATCTGAAGAGAGTCTAATTCAACAGGAGTATTTCTACCAAACATATTAACTAGTACCTTTAGTTTACCTTTAGACTCATCTACTTCAGATACTTTACCCTCAAAATCTTTAAACGGACCATCAATAATTTTAACTAAATCATCTACATCTACATTCATTGTATATTTAGGCTCTTCTTTAGCGGTCTTTTTAGTTATGAAGCTCATTTCGTCTGGCGAGACAGGAATAGGAGTTGTTCCAGCTCCAATAAAACCAGTTACATTAGGTGTATTCCTAACTACATACCAGGAGTTGTCTGTTACAATCATCTCTACAAAGACATATCCAGGATAAATTCTTTCTTCTACTGTTACTCTTTTCCCGTTTTTGACCTTAATCTTCTTCTCTTTAGGAACAATTACATCAAATATGTAATCTTCCATAGATAATGATTCTATCCTCTTTTTTAGGTTTTGAGCTACATTATCTTCTAAACCAGAGATACTATGAATCACATACCAATTTTTTTCAATACTAATAGGATGTTGTTTTGCCATATAGAGAAAAGATAAGTTATAAAATAAATGTCGTCAGAATATAATTGAATAACATATCTAGACCTCCTAATATAATAGTAGCTACAACTGATATTACTACAACAATAGTAGTATATTGCAATGATTGCTGTCTAGTAGGCCAAGTAACTTTTTTAATTTCTACTTGAGCTTCTTTAATATATTGGATCGGCTTAGTTATCATTATATTCTTGAATAATATAGATAATATTACCTTATATTTTAAATTTTGTCAAAATTTTATATTTACGACCAAATATATTAGTAATCTCTTAACTTCCTAATATTAATATGTTCTCTTATTTTTTCTAAAGCCTTGACTTCGATTTGTCTTATACGCTCTCTAGTAACATGAAATTCTGCCCCAACTTCTTCTAGTGTATGAGTAATACCGTCTTCCAGTCCGAACCGCATTTGTAGAATTTTTTGTTCTCTATCGTTTAAATCGTCTAGTATTTCTTGTAGATGTGATCGTAGAAGATTACGACTGGCTGTCTGAGTCGGACTTAGAGAGTCAGTATCTTCTATAAAGTCACCTAATGAACTCCCCTCTTCATCTCCAACAGGAGCTTGTAGAGAAATAGTATCTTGATTGATTTTAATAATCTGATGTACCTTTTCTACTTCTAAATCCATTTCTGCTGCAATTTCTTCTGGCAATGGTTCTCTACCTAGTTCCTGTACTAGATTACGGACAACTTGAGAGTACTTATTTATTGTCTCAACCATATGAACTGGGATACGAATTGTTCTAGATTGATCAGCTAAAGCTCTAGTGATAGCCTGTCTAATCCACCAAGTTGCATAAGTGGAAAATTTAAACCCTTTAGAATAATCAAATTTTTCTATTGCTTTAAATAACCCTAAGTTACCTTCTTGAATTAAATCTAATAAAGTTAAGTTTGGACTACGCCCAACATATTTTTTTGCAATAGACACTACTAATCTTAAATTAGCTTCTGCTAATTCTTTTTTAGAATCTTCATCACCTTCTAGTACTCGTTTAGAAATATAAATTTCTTGATCTTTACTTAGAAGAGGAATACTCCCAATTTCTTTTAAATACATATTAACTGGATCTGGTAATTCTTCTTCCCATTTTTCGAGTTGTGTATGTGACTCTATATCTTCTATCCCATCCACAGTAACTAATGGCAAAAATTCAACTTCATCATGTATTTTAATAGCTTTTTCTTTAAGCGCATCATATATCTCTTCTAGCTGTTCTAAGTTATCTTCTATATTAGGTAACGCATACATAATCTCCGTTTCAGTCACAAAGCCTCTTGCCTTTCCTTGAGCAATTAATGAGCTAATAACTTTTTCTAAAGATTGATTCTTAGATTTTTTCATATAGATAAATTAATTATAATTAAGTAAATGACTTATATTTTTTTAGAATATTCTGAACTTTTTGATTATCTCCATGTTTTTTTGCTTCTTTTAATTGTTTGAATAAAGTTTTACGAGCAAGACTTTTATATTGATTTTTTAAGAGATTAATATTTTCTTTAATTGTATGTTGTATTTGGGATGCACTTGATTGTAATTGTTCAATTTTATAAAATATTGGTAATAACAATTCTTCAAGTATTTGGTACTCTGCATCTAAGAGAAATTTTTTGCAGTCTACTACATTTAATTGTTGTGGATTATTTTGATTACAATATTCTCTTAATTTAATGAATAACTCTCTTAATTTAGGTTGGGTAAATAAAGATGGTTCTAATATAAGGATATCATGATTTGTAGGTTTGTAAAGTAGATAGGCAATAATTTGTTTCTGCAATTTAACTGAAGGAGTTTCCAATGTAGATGTTTTAATGTCTGGATTAGATTGAACCATACTTAACTTCAACTGATGATAAATATCTTTTTCTGACATATTCAATAAATCAGCTAATCTTTTAATATAATAGTTTTTAGTAATAGGATCAGTTATATCTTGTATCCAAACTATTAAGCTTTGTAATGCTTGATTTTTTGCTGGAGTATCTTCTGCTTTAATTGTAGAAACTATGTGATTAATATAATATTCAATAAAATCTAATGCTTTGTCTACACTCTCTACCCATATAGATGGGTTCTCTCTTACTAAATCAGCAGTATCTTTACCAGATTTAATATGAATTACCTTGACCACACCTCCCTTTTGAGCTACCATCGATGCTGAGCGAAGACAAGCATTGATTCCTGCTTGATCATTATCAAAAGCTAATATAAATTGATTAGTATATCTCAATAAAGTAGTAATATGATGTTCAGTCAAAGCAGTACCCGATACAGCTACCACTTCTTTAACACCAGCCTTATGAGACATAATCACATCCATTTGGCCTTCTACTATAATAACCCTATTATTGCTTTTAATATCTATTTTTGCTTGAGACAAACCAAATAATACTTTACTTTTATCAAATACAATAGTTTGAGGAGAGTTTACATATTTACCCATTTTCCCATCATCATATTCTGGTAATACTCTACCCGTAAAACCTACAACTCTACCTAGCGTATCTCTAATTGGAATCATAATTCGACCTCGAAATCTGTCATAAATAGTATTATTATCACTACTAATAGCCATACCAGTAGATTCAATATCCCTATTATTATATTTTGGGGATAGTTTTTTACTTAAAGTATGATAATTTTGAGGGGCTAATCCAATTTCGAATAAATCTATTAAGTCATTAGTAATCCCTCGAGAATATAGATAATCTGTACCTTTTTGTCCATATGATATATGTTTTAATATAGAGTGATAAATTTTCGCACTATCACTTAGAATATTCAGTAATGTTTTTTTATTATCTACAGATCCTTGAATATTTTTAGAATTATTGTTTAGAGATATCCCGGCTTTCTGAGACAATATATTGAGTGATTCTGGAAAAGATACTCCTTCAATATCCATAATAAATTGAAATATATCTCCTGATTTATCTCCCCCAAAGTCTTTATAAATCTGGAGCTCTGGACTAACTATAAAAGATGGATTTTTTTCAGTCCTAAATGGTGATAAAGCTTTATAATTAGATCCCGCTGGAATTAAAGTAATGTATTCTCCTATAATATCTACTATATCTAGTTTTTGCTTAATTAAATCCTTAGAATCATCACTCATATTTAATTTACCAATATATTAAAGTCTACTTTACAGAATCTGTTTGGTATGTGAGGATTTGGTTTTTATAAATAAGGATACTAAGATAGTTATAAATATAATAAATAGAAATATTAACTGAGATATAGTAAGTCCATTAATTCTTGACCCACTATACTGCAAATTAGTTGTCCGCCAAAAATCAGTAATGAAATGAATCAAAGACACCCCTATTACAAAATAAGTTGTAATATAACCTGATATTGTAGTACTATACAGCTTATTATATAATCTAGATATAATAATAAATAAAATTAAATATCCTATAGTCACATATAATGCCCAAGGATGAACATAATTATCTCCAGACATAATTAACCAAGGATATTCTGCAGTAGATAATGCACCTTTATTAAAAGTAATCGAGAATATACCTAAATACCCAAATATCATCCCAATAACAATTATAGGTAAAAAAGTATCAAAAAATCTTAACCATGAAATTTTAAACCTATACATAGCATTAAATCCTTGTAAATACATCCACCCCGACAATAATCCACCTAAATAACCTCCTACTACACTTAATTCACCTTGATAAAAAATTGCTTTCCAATTAAAAATATCTAGAAAATCTAAATTTTCCTGCATAATATATAGATACATTATTCTTGCACTAATTAATCCAAATATAAAGGAAATGCTTACTACATTAAATATATCTTCTCTCGGAATACCTTTTCTAACAGCTTTTTCTAGAGAGAAAATTAAAACTAGAAGATATGATAATACAAGTGATATTCCCCAAATAGGAATATTTGAGGTATATCCTCCCAAATATTCTAAAAATTCTAAAAATTCTAGGTTTATCATAATGATATTTATGTTTTAAAGTATTATATTTATACTGGGAATACCTGAGTACCATTTTCATCATACAGATAAACGGCAGCCGTAGGACAAGATTGTGCAGCTAAAATTAAAGTATCATCATCTACACTACTAACATCCAGAGCTTTAATGTCTGTTTTCTCTGAAGTAGTTTCTCCTTGTTTTAGCTTTAAGACTGCCTTTGATTCTTCATCAATTTCAAATACATCTGGATAGACAGCTACACAACTAGCAGCTCCTATACATTGGTCTCTATCTATTGCTAAAGTTTGAATTGCCATATTTATTTACTTAAATGATAATTATTCTCTGGACTATCTTTATTATAATATATATTTTTAATTTTGTCACCACATACTTCACGAAGTTTATTCTCTAGAACTACCCCAAAAGTAATAGATGACATAGGACAACCTGAGCAAGCTCCTAATAAATTAAGAGTTAGATTACCATCTTGAAATTCTAATATCTCAACCCCACCCCCATCAGCTTCTAATATGGGACTAATTTCCTCTAAGACATTTTGTATTTGTGTATATACATCCATAATTAGATGTAAAAAATATATATTATATAGTAATATTGGTAATTTCTACTTCAGTATAAGGCTGTCTATGTCCATTTTTTACACTGTATCTAGTTTTGTTCTTATATTTGAAAATAATTTGCTTTTTACCTCTACCTTGAGATAACACTTTAGCTGTAACTTTAGCTTTTGCAACTGTAGGAGTTCCTACAGAAAGACCTGATTCATTGTCTAATAATAAAACATCATCAAATATAATCTCTGATCCCTCTTCTTTATCTAATTTTTCAATCTTTAAGACACTTCCTTTTTCAACTGAATATTGTTTTCCACCAGTACGAATAATTGCAAACATACAAATTAATTATCTAACACTAATACTCATTATATAGTATTTAAAGCTTATTGTCAATATTATATTACTGGATATTATTTAAAATGCTTATGAATTGCATCCATCTCTACACTAACCTCATCATCTGTGAGAGATTTATCCTTATCTCTAAATTTAAGATTAAAGCTATAGTTAGTAAGATCGCCATTTTCAAACTTATCTTTAAAGCCTATATAATAACATCTTGGAGACACTATAGCCTTTATTTTATCATAAACCTCTTGAGCAGAATTAGTATTAGGAACGATGAGTGTAATATCTCTTTTTACAGCTGGGTATTTTGGGATAGCATTATATCTTTCTGACATTGGAGACAATATATTGACCAAAACTGATAGGTCTACTTCTATTACTCCAGACATATCAACCCAACCGACAGCTTGTTTATCATAATTAATAATACTATTATTGTCTACAGTTTGAGTTGTAAATTTAGTATAATCAAATCCAAGGTGGGCAATAACCCTAATGAAATCAGTATAAGCTTGATTAACATTTTTAGCTATATCTGTACCTTTATTATAGTAACTTAAACTTAGGTGTAAGTGTTGTTCTGCAGTAAAGACATTACTAATCTCAAATAATCGTAATGTTTCTGTATGTTTAGAGTTATTAGCTATAGCATTTGCCATAGCAGTAATTAAATCTTGTCTAAGATAGGGTTTTGAATCATCAATTGGATTTAATAATCTTAAGACACCGTCTTTAATGTACGGATAGGTAATTATTTCATTGTATTCAATATTAGCAAATTCCTGAGATATTTTACGCTTAAAGTTGAATATAATATCAGAGTTAACTTTTAATTTAGAGATGTCTAATTTAGCAGGAATATTATCATATCCATAAAGTCGAGCTATTTCCTCAATATACTCTTCTTGAGTATTTAAATCTAATCGCCAATATGGAGCTGTTAAATTATATTTCTGAGCACCAAATGACTTATGAGCTTCTATATGCAATGACTTTAAAATATGATTAATGTCATTATCGTTAATATCTGTTCCTATATACTTTCTTACATAATTATAATCTAAATGTATATTTTTATGTTCAGTTTTATTATTACCATGATTAATATAACCAAGTGTTTGTAAACCTGACTTCTCTACTAAGTTTATAATCCTCTGAATTGCAATATCAGCAAGCTCTACTGGGATTTGTCTCTCAAATCTCTTAGCTGATTCTGTTAAAAGTTTTAGTCTTCTAGCTGTTTGACGGATTCTACTGTAATCAAAGTTGGCACTCTCAATCAAAACACGGGTTGTCCCATCTCCTACCGCTGTAGATATACCTCCCATTATCCCTGCTAAAGCTATAATCTCTTCTGAATCACAAATAACAATATCTCCTTCTTCGAGCAAGATCTCTACTTCATCTAGGGTTGTAAAAATTTCTCCTTTTTTAGATTCTCTTACTATAATGTGATCTCCTTTCACCTTCTCAGCATCAAAAACATGTACTGGATGTCCTGTTTCAAACAAAATATAATTACCTAGATCTACTGCTGGATGATGCGTTTTTTGATTTAGAATTGATAAGGTATGATGTATACTGGAGTCTAACTTAAATATATCAGTCTGTACATATAAATCCACTCTATAAGTACCTTTACTTAAAATATTAGAATCAAATTTATATTTACTAAGCCCTGATAGTTCTAATATTGAGTAATATTTACATAAATTAGTTTCCACCTTAATATGTTTTTTTAATTGTTGCTTAATTGGAATTGGGGATAACTCTAATTGCTGTAAAGAATTATTAGTAATTAAAGCTACTTCCCTTGCTACTCCATAAAAGGATGATGAGTCACTAGCCCTGGTACCTAGACCCTTATTATCTATATCAATAATTACCTCGTTTAGTCCTAATATTTCAGCTACTGGCATACCCACTTCTGCAATATTGGGAAAAACTAAAATTCCATCTGATTTTTCTTGCAGACCTAATTCTTGAGATGAACAAATCATACCAAAGGACTCCTGCCCTCTTAAGTTGACAGCTTGAATATGTAATCCACTTGGTAAGGTAGCTCCTATTTTCGCTACTGCTACCTTTTGCCCCAATTCTATATTTTGAGCTCCACATACAATAACCAAGACCTCATTATTATCTACTAGAACTTCAGTGATATTAAGTTTATCTGCATTAGGATGTGGAGTGACTTTTTGAATATGTCCTACAACTATATTTTGCAAGGATTCACCTGGATTATATATTGATTCAACTTCATAACTTTTGAGTGTTATTAAGTCGGCTAGTTCTTCTGGAGATTGGGTTAATTGAGGAACAAAGTTTTTTATGATTGAGTATGGAATTTTCATAATTGTATTTTACCTAATTGAGATATAAATCTAATATCGGCTGAATGAATTAACCTAATATCATCAATACCATATAATATCATTGCTAATCTTTCAATTCCCAAGCCAAAGGCAAAACCTTGTATATTATGATCTGTAATCCCTCCATTTTCTAAAACTTTACGACTGACCATACCTGCTCCAGCAATTTCAAGCCATTTGTCTTGTAGCCAAATATCTATCTCAAAACTAGGTTCAGTAAAGGGGAAGTAACTGGGTCTGAGTCTCATTTTGATATCTTGTTGAAATAATTCTTTGAAAAAATAATTAATCACCCCTTTGAAGGTAGCGATACTTGCCTTATCATCTAAGAACAATCCTTCCACCTGATGAAATACTGTCTCATGAGTAGAGTCAGTAGCTTCATACCGATAGACTTTACCAGGGGCAATAATTCTAATTGGGGGCTTATTATTTTCCATATAATGGATTTGTACTGGTGAGGTATGTGTACGAAGTAATGATTTTACTCCTGCTGGATTCTGAACCCAAATAGTATCCCAAACATCTCTTGCTGGATGAGATTCTGGTATATTTAATAAATCAAAGTTATATTTTTCTGATTCTAATTCTGGGCCTACAGCTACTGAAAATCCTAATTGTTCAAAGATATCTTGAATTTTAAATATTAATCTTGAAATTGGAGATAATCCACCTATATTAGATTGTATATCTAAAGGATGTACTGGATAAATTTCTAGTTTAGATTGCGATTCTTGAGTGATATTTTGCTTTATATAATCTTCGATTTCATGCTTGAAGTCATTAAGCTGTTGCCCATAGACTGATTTCTTTCCTGCAGGAATATCTTTAAGATTTTTGAATAACTCTGAGATATACCCTTTACGAGACAGGTATTTATTTTCTAATTTATCTATATCTAGAGAATTCTTTATATCTGATTTATATTCTTTTATGACTTCCTCGATTGATATCATATTTGACAATTTATTATTTATTCTCTTGAGCGATGAAGAAAAATTCTAGTAAGAATATCGCTATTACCAATATTGTAGCACTAAGTATATTAAAAAGCAAGAATACTTGTAATGCTAATTGCATCCCAAATAAAATACCAAGTAATAATCCTTGCCTCTCAGACCTAACCAAGATATAGCTAGTATCTTTATTTTTAAAGAGATTATGATATAATAGCAATCGCATATAATATCCTAAATAAGTGGCAATTGACCAAACTATAATGACAAAACATACTATCAAAGACCATACAATAGCAACTGGCATTTCAGTAGGATTAGTATAAAATATTATATAGTAAGTCCCTGCACTTGCAATTAATAGTAATATGCTATTCAACCATAAAAATAGCTTTTTCATGATACCTATTTATTATCATAAGATTTCGCTCCTTGCATCAAAATTTGTGCTGCTTCTGCTCTATCACCAAAACCTTCTATTTTGACAAATTCATATTTACCTGGTTCTAGTTTTTTGTAATCAGCCATAAATAATTCTATTTCTTTTACAAGATGGATCTCAATATCTTCTAAATCTTTTAGATGGGCTAATCTAGGATCTAACTTAGCTACAGGTGCACAAATTAATTTGTGATCTATCCCTGCTTCGTCACTCATTTTCAAGACTCCGATTACTCGTGATTTGACTACACATCCTGAGAAAGTGGGTCTAGTAGCTAATAAAATTACATCTAAAGCATCTCCATCTTCGCCATGAGTTTGTGGCACAAAACCATATTCAAATGGATATATTAAAGGGGAATATAAAGTCCGATCTAATTTAAAATATCCACCTTTTTCATCATATTCAAACTTAGAAGTAGAGTTCATAGGGATATCAATCACTACATTAAATTCTTCTGGTAAAGACTCTAATCTAGGAACATCAGTATACAAATTCATATATTTATTTAATTTAATAATAATTATACCTCTGACTTGGTATCATCTACATTGTTATCTTCAGATACTAATTCTTCCAAATTATTTACTGGAGTTGGTTGAACCTCAATATTATCGGTATTATGAACAATATTAGTAGCTTCATTTTTAGACTCTGGGTTTAAGTTAATATCATAACCAGTTAACCTAGATGCTAATCTAACATTCTGACCAGAACCGCCAATAGCCAAAGATAACTGATCTTGGGGAACAATCACAACAGCCTGCCTATTAGCTTCATTAATGGTAATACTTTCTACTGTAGCTGGTGCAATCGCTGCTTTAATATAATCTTCTAGATTATTAGAGTATTCTATAATATCAATTTTCTCACCACCTAATTCATTAATAATAGACTGAACTCTAGTACCTCTCTGCCCTACACAAGCTCCCACGGGATCAATACCTACCCCATTAGATTTGACTGCTAACTTAGTTCTTACACCAGCATCTCTTGCAATGGAAACTATCTCAACTGAATCTGCAAATATCTCTGGTACCTCTAAAGCAAATAATGTTTTTACAAAGTCAGTATTTCTTCTAGATAAAACAATGTTAGGCTCTCTATCAGTTGTCTCTACACTTTGAATTAAAAACTTATGTCTATTCCCTATCCTATAATTATCAGCATAAACTTGCTCAGATGGGAATAACAATCCAACTCCTTTGCCAAGATCTACAAATATAATTCCTCTATCCATTCTCTGGATTGTACCTGTAATCACTTCTCCTACTCTATCTTTATATTCTTCAAAAGCAGTCGTCCTCTCAATTTCACGAATTTTTTGCATCAATACTTGCTTAGCCGTTTGAGCTGCAATTCTACCAAAATCTTCTTTTGGTTCTAATTCTTCTACAATTTCTTCTCCTTCTTTTATATCTGGCTGAATTGATTGAGCATCCGTTAAAGAGATATGTCTATCTGGATTAAATCTAATTTTTCTTACTCCATCTAGCCCCTCTTCTTGAGATGGACCTAAATCTTCAGCATTTTGTTCATCACTCAAGATAATATAGGCATCTTCATCGACATTAACGACGACTTTATGTCTAAAAATTGAGAATATTCCTGAATCTTTATTAAATTTAGCTTTAATAATTTGACTTTTTTCACCATAGTCTTTTTTATAAGCTGCCGCAATAGCAGTCTCAATAACTTCTATAATTTTATCTTCTGGGATATTTTTTTCCTCTGCAATTTGAGTAATAGCAAATGTAAATTGTTTAGCATTCAACATATTAATATTCTTAATGTTATTATAATAATATCATATGAAATAAAATAGATCTACTTTTTATTCAAAAAAGTAGATCTAATCTAAATTAAAATATATCATATAATAATATTATATCTTGCTTTATAGGTAATGTCAAATAAATCTTTACAGTATTAGAATGTACTATAAAATTACTAATAAATAATTTTAATGATATTTTTCTTACCTTTTTGCAATATATATTCTTGATTTTGTATAAAATCTAATTCATAAAATGGATCAATTTGGATTTGCTGATTTACTTTTACTCCCCCATCTTGAATTGCTCTTTTGGCCTCAGAATTAGATAGAGTAAAGACTTGTGCTACAACTGCAAATAGCCTAACATCGTCTATTGACTTGGCTTGAATTGTAGATATATCAGTAGGAATTTCATGCTTAGTGAATAATTGCTCAAAGTAATCTCTAGCCCTATTAGCCTCTTCTATTCCATAATATCTATTCACTATGGATATAGCTAAATCAATTTTAATATCTCTAGGGCTGTCCCCAGTGTCTAATCTATGTTGGTATTGTTTAATTTGATCCATCGATATATCTGTTGCCAATCTAAAATAATCTAGAATAAATTCATCTTTAATAGACATAACTTTAGTAAACATTTCATTGGGAACATCTGTAATATATATTCCATTACCCCAAGAGGAACTCATCTTTCTTCCGTCAATTCCTAATAATAATTCAAGGGTAACAATATCTTGAGGTTCTTGATTATAGTACTTTTGAACCTTTCTACCAGCAATAAGATTAAAGTATTGGTCATTTCCACCTAATTCTAAATCTGACTTTACAATTACTGAGTCATAACCTTGTATTAAAGGATATAAGAATTCTCTAAGACTAATCCTAGTATGATTCTTATGCCTTTGGCTAAAATTATCTCTATCGAGCATCTCATTAACAGAAAAAATATTGGCAATTTCAGCTAAGATATCAAAGGATAAAGTACTCAACCATTCAGAATTATATCTAATTTCTACCTTTTCTATATCTAAAATTTTAGCTATTTGCTCAATATAATTAGTCAAGTTATGCTGAACTTGCTCTTGACTTAACATTGGTCTCTCAGAGTCTTTATCTGAAGCATCTCCAATTCTTGCTGTAAAATCCCCTATTATCAAAACAATCTGATGCCCCCAATCTTGCATTTGCCGTAACTTCCAAAAGGGTACCGCTCTGCCAAGATGTATTTTATCACTAGTCGGATCAATCCCAAACTTGACTCTCAATTGCCTGCCCGACATCAAAGTTTTCTCCAAATGATCTGACTCCAGATAATTAGTCACCCCCCTTGTAAGCCACTCTTGAACTTGTTGTTGATCTAGCTGTATTGACATATTGAGATGAAATTTTGCTTAATATTATACTTTTATTATAGCATGTTTTATTTTTTTTGATTAGAGTTGAGCTATATAATGCCCCCGTACATCCCCCATTTACACTTCATAGTAAGTTTTGGTATTAATGCATTTGCCCCTCAGCGCAAGACACAGCGGAAGCCAATAAAGGTAGTTGTAGAGGCTGGAGTACTAGAAAGAAGCAGAGTAAAGACTCCTGCAGGAGTGTTATCAAACAAAGAACCACCGCGGATGAAAATAAAAGGACCTCCTGTTAACCCTCCTGCAGAGTATTGTCCCATATTCTGGCTACTATTCCAAGCTGAATTACTTGGTCGGGTTAAATCATAACTAAGAGTTCCCAAATTACTTATTGCTGTCCATTCTTGCCAAAAAACACCTGAGCTACTATTAGGTTTATTTACTCCCATTATGGTATCATTGGTCCATTCCCATACATTTCCTCCCATATCCCAGATTATCTCTCCATTGCTTAGGGTATGGGTTCTTCTCTCCCTACTTGTTCCACTATCATTGGTATTAAAGTATGGATTATCATCTGTACTGGCAGCAAGAGCATTTGGTGGATTATTATCACTATGTCCTCTCCATAAACCTCCTCCAGATGCATCTGCTGAACCTATAATACCATTTCTCCAGTTACTTGGCTGTGCCTCTATATTACGGGCTATGGTCATCCATTCATTATTATTTATTAGGCCATAAGTTCTATTTCCGTCATCATTTATATTTTGGCTACACGCTGCA
>JBMTTF010000011.1:0-17309 GCA_049449075.1 Minisyncoccia bacterium
TTGTTGTAATTCAACTGTAATTTCAGATTCAGGATTAGACAAAGATTCCTCAGGAGGGGTTACAGATTTAGGCTCTATAACTGTTTCAGCATCTGATGTATTAGGTTCATTTTGTGACAAATATTTATCTAGGATTGTGTTTAATCCTGCATCAATACCTTTAACCTTTTTATCAGTATTAGAAATACCATCTTCTGATTGTGCGCTTTTAGCATCTTGTACTAACTCAACTCTAGCCTGAATTTCAGTCTCCATATCAGGATCAGCAGGGATTACTTCCTCGGTAGGAGTAGATTCTTGACCTTTTAAATCAATCTCAGGCTGCTGTACTTCTGCAGCTTCCTCTGTATCTGCTTTTAATTGTTCATCTATTATTACCTCAGCACTATTATTTTGTGCTGTAATAGCTTCATATTCATCCTGAGTTAGAGGAGGAAAATCATAATGTTCCCTATAAGAATTAATTTGTTTTAAACTCAGTTCTCCCTGTATATCTGGTAATTTGTTTTCTGCACTAGCCTGCCTCTTTATATTCCCCAACCACTCTCCTTCAATACCTAAAATACTACCGATTCTTTTATAGTTTTGATTTATATATTTTTTACCAGCACTATGAAATCCCAAACTATCTTGACTCATCTCTGATTCATCCTCTCTATATCCTCCAGCTCGTTCTCCAAATGTATTTTCCATATATTAGATATTTATTTTGTATAATTTATAAATTTATAATATCACATTTATTTAATTTTAGCAAATTATTTTAGTTCTATTAATCAATCTGCTTTACGGGGTGCTATAACTGCCCATGGGGTCTTGATTAGTATAATTATATCTAACCAAATACTCCAGTTTTCTATATAAAAAGTATCATATAAAACTTCTTCTTCAAAACTCAAGTCTGACCTTCCATTTACTTGTGCCATACCAGTAATACCTGGTTTGATGGTTAGCACTTTTTTATGATGTTGTTTATATTTATCCACTTCTCTTGGCTGATGTGGTCGTGGACCTACTAAACTCATTGTACCTTGCAATACATTGAAGAGTTGTGGCAATTCATCTATACTAGTTTTTCTGATAAATTTACCTAGCCTAGTCACTCTTGGATCATCTTTGATTTTATATAATGGTCCTGATTTGGTATTTTTATCGGCTAGGAGTTTTTGTTCTAGTTCAATAGAGGCGGTATTATTCTCATCTGTGCACAGATCTTGATACATACTTCTGAATTTATAGACATTGAATATTTTTTTACCTACCCCCACTCTACGGTTTTTATATAAAATTGGACCCGGAGAATCTAATTTGATAGCTATTATTGTTACTATATATATTGGAGATAATATCATTATAGCTAAACTTGACACGATTATATCAAATATTCTTTTAGATATACTCCCCCAACCTTCTAGGGTAGTTCTTTTTATTCTAAATAATAGCATACCTGATAAATTTTTAATTTCTACTTGAGTATACATATCAAATATATTGGGGACATATTGAAAGTCAATTTTATATTCCTCACATAAATAGTTGATTTTTATTAATTTATCCTGCTCTATATTGGTATCGGCTAATATTACTTCATCAATTTGTTTGGTAATAATCAAATGCTTAAGATTTTTTAAATTCAATTCTTTTTGTATCTCTACAATTTGATAACTGAACCCATGTTTAGTATTAAGAGCATCTAATATCAATTTACCAGCTATATCATTACCTTTTATAACAGCAATTCTATGTACTCCCCATTTATAATTTCTAGTTATATAATCTTGTATTAAATGCAAAGTCATACGACCTAATAAAAGTAATGTGATAGATAATATCCAAATTGAAATAATTAAGAATCTAGATGAAAATATATCTCTTGAAGAAAAGAAATAGTATAAAATAATTAATAATGTTGTAGTGGAAACAGAAATTAAAATTCTATAAAACTCTACCACTATAGTACTAGTTCTTTTAGTAACATACATACCTGAAAAAGCTAGAATAATAATAGTTATTAAAGCAAACACTAAAACTGAACTATTATACCCACTACTACTCAAATTATATACAATTGGTCTAGCCTCAACTGCAAAACTAGAGATTCTAATCTGATACGATAAAAATCCAGCTAAAATAATTAATATTAAGTCTACAGGGACTCTAATTGCACTGAATAATAGCTCAAATCTATTCATATTATTGTTACATTGATGATATTATTGTATCCAAGAAGAATATAAGCTGGATTCTGTTTAAGCTATATTGCAAGCAATATAACTTAAGGTAATCATTTATCTTGAAATACTATTACTAGTATTTTCTTGGCGGCACTCTTTTCTACTAGAGAGAAGCACGGCCTTGCACCTAATAGGGTTTATCTCTTTTCACCTTAGATGAGTTAGACTCAAATGTTTTGTCTCTGCGATACTATCCCGCTTAAGTAAACTTAAGGGTGGGAATTACCCACTATTATTTATTGCTGTTAGGCAATAGGTGTCCAGACTTTCCTCACTCACCATAAATATGGATATGCGCAATTACCATTCCTCTTGGATACTTTTATTATAAAGATTTTTTCATAAAAGAGCAAATATTTTAACTTTGATTCGAAGCAATGTCTATAATATTTAGTTGCAACTCTCTATTACCATTCCATTCATTGACTTCTAATTTGAATACTAAATCAATAATATCATTGCGGTGCAACTCCTCTATAACAGAACCAAAGTTAAAGCCTATTGCATTTATTGTTAATGGGACACCTATATTAGCTTCTGAAGATAATTTTAACTTAATATGTTTTCTATCATTACCTATCACTTTTATATCTAATATTCTTAATTTCCTAACTAAAAATGTTGGTCCTGGGTTATTCATCCCAAATGGAGCTAATTTATAAAAAGTGTCGTATAATTCCCAATCTACATCCTTAGCATCTATCTCCATATCGATATTTTTATATGGGACTAGATTATTTATATCTACTTGATCTCTAATTTGTGCTCTCAAAAAATTATGAATTTCTTGTGTTCTATGATGATCAAATGTAAATCCAGCAGCTTGGCTATGGCCCCCTCCTGTTATAATCATATTTTGCATTTCTTGGAGTGCTTTGGATATATCAAAGTACGGAATACTACGAGCTGATGACACACAATGATGTAATTGTTCCTGATATAAAACAACTGGTTTATAATATTTGTCTGTAAGCCGAGAGGCTACTATACCTAAGACTCCAATAGACCAGTTTTTATCTCCTTCAAAAATCAAAGCCTGATCTTGTAAGTCTTCATATTTATCTATTCTAGCCTCAACCTCTTTTAATATATTTTCTGTAAGAGATTTACGGTTCTCATTTAATTTTTTAAGTTCTTCTGCTAATTGTATAGCCTCATTTTTAATATTAGTAGTAAATAATTGAAAAGCTTGATTAGCATGTGCAATTCTTCCAGCAGCATTAATATGTGGAGCTATTTGAAACCCTACAGAATAAACACTAATAGTATTAGTATCTATTCCATCAATTTCATCTACATCTGTAGTGATACCAATATTATCCATTAAAGCTCGCAGTCCAATATTACGGGTTTTACCTAAGACATATAACCCATATCTAACAATAATTCTATTTTCTCCAACTAAAGGAACCATATCTGCAATGGTACCTATTGCAGCTAAATCTAATAACCACTTTTCATACCCTAATGGAATAAAATCATACCCTATTTGAGTTCTTGCCTCAGTCAAAAGAGCTGTAATAACTTTGAATGCAAGTCCTGCCCCACAGAGGTCTTTGAATGGATATGGGTCTCCTTTTCTTTTTGGGACAATAATACCAAAGGCTGGAGGCATTTCTTCCGGGACAGAATGATGGTCAATTACAATTACATCTATCCCCGCATTTTGTATAGCTCTAATTTCTTCTGTACTTCTAACTCCACAATCGACTGTTAATACAAGTTTTGCTCCTGACTCTAAAATATAATTAACTCCATTATCTTTAAGCCCATATCCATCTTTATGCCTATCCGGAATATATACTTTAATATAGCTATTATCTTCTTTATTACTATTATCATCTAGATTTAATCTACCTTTTTGATGTAATGCTAGAAATGTTGTATTCAGAGCTTCATAAAGAATTGTGCTACCAGTCACACCATCTGCATCATAGTCTCCAAAAATAATAATTTTTTCTCTATTTTTTAAAGCCTGTATAATTCTATCTATACTTTTTTGCATGTCTAATATCAAAAAAGGATTGAGTAAATCCTGATAGTCAGAGTTGATAAAGTTATCTATATCAATTTCTGAGTTAATTCCTCTATTCCATAATAACTGTAATACAATGGGATTAATTTCTGGATATTGAGCTATAATATCTTCGGATATAATTTTATTAATATGCCACTGAAATTTTGACTTCATAATTCAATTTTTATTTATCTTCATCATCTAACTCAATAAAGAATGTATATGGTTTAACTGCTTTCCTCAGAGTAACCTTAACTTGAATACCATCCTCAGAATCAGACTGGGTATGTTCCTTATATAAAAATCCTTCTATGAATTTAGTATAATCTGGAGAATCTTTTTGTATAATTAACCTAAATGTTTTATCTTTAGCATTCAAAATATCTAGTATTTGACTTAATATCTCATTGGGTGTATTGGATCCCCTTATCAGAAAATATTTGACTCCCATTTGTCTTGCCATCTCTATGTCTTGAGTCCTACCTAAATGACTAAACAATATTATTGGAATATGTTTCTTATCTGATAACTTAGTAACTTCTTGAAATAACTCAAAACCGGTCTTATTGGGCATTTGTATCCCAGAGAATATTAAGTCGTAATTATTTGCTTTAATTTTATTAAGTCCATCTAATCCATCTTCGGCTTCTTCTATCAAGAGACTAGGATCCTGTCCAAATCTATCTACATACATAGAACGTATATCAACACTATCTTCCACTATTAATATCTTACGTCGATTTACAGGCTCCCCTTGAGCATGATCAGATTTATATAAAATATCTTTAATTTTGTCAGATATTTCATTTGGTGTAGTCTCTCCTCTAATTATAAAGTGTTTTATCCCCAAGTCTCTTACTTTTTGTATATCCTCGAGTCTCCCTAAATGACTAAATATAATAAATGGAATTTTAGCTAAGTTTTCATCTAATTGTAACTCTTGGAATAACTCAAAACCGGTCTTATTGGGCATTTGTATACCAGAGAATATTAAGTCGTAATTATTTGCTTTAATTTTATTAAGTCCATCTAATCCATCTTCGGCAGTCTCAACAGTCATATAGTCATTCATGGCCAATCTTTCAGCATAAATCAGCCTTATTAATGGATCATCTTCTACTATTAAAATTTTATATTTTATTTCCATATTTAAAATTTAAAGGTAATATATTTCTAATAATCTATTGTACTTACTAACTCTTTCCGCCCTAGCTGGAGCTCCAGATTTAATATAACTAGCAGACACACCTACAGCTAGATCTGCTATGAATGTATCGATTGTATCTCCACTACGATGGGATATCATAGTGGTAAGATTATTATTATGAGCTAAATGAATCGCATTTAGGGTCTCTGTGAGAGTACCAATTTGATTTGGTTTAATTAAAACTGAGTTACATAAATCTTGTTCGATAGCTTCTTGAATACGCTTTGTATTAGTGACTAACAAATCATCACCTACTATATGTAAGTCATGATTAGTAATATTCTGAAAATGTTTCCAGCTTTCATAATCATCTTCAGAGAATGGATCTTCTATAGAAACAATAGGATATTTTTCTAACCAATGTTGATATATACCTGATAGCTCTAAACCAGAGTAATTTTTTTTGTCAAAAATATATTGTTGTGAACTACTATCAAAAAATTCAGTGGCCGCTACATCTAAAGCTATGGAACAATCTATACCTGGTGTATACCCAGCTTCTTCAATAGCTTGTACTAATAAGCTGAGTCCTGCCTCATTACTATCTAATCTTGGTGCAAATCCACCTTCGTCTCCCACCGACACAACTTGTTTATTTTTAACTAAAATATTTTTCAAAGTATGATATATTTCAGATCCAATACGAATATTATCAGCAATATTATTTTTAAGAGGCATAATCATATATTCTTGAACATCTAATCCTGAATCCGCATGCTTACCTCCGTTCAATACATTGAATCCAATTTGTGGAAATTGCTTAGATAAATTAGAATTATGGTTAAAGATAGATTGTATATATTGATATAATTCTTTCCCTTGTGACATAGCAGCAGCTCTAGCAACTGCTAGTGAAACTGCTAAAATTGCATTAGCACCTAATTTTGATTTATTATGAGTTCCATCTAAGTCGATTAAAGTTTTGTCAATACTCTCTTGGTCATATGCATTATTATTCAGCAAAGCTTGTTTAATAACAGTATTAATATTATTTATAGCTGTTATGACACCTAGGCCATGATAACGATTACTATCCTTATCTCTTAATTCTACTGCTTCATGAGAACCAGTAGAGGCTCCAGATGGAACATATGCTTGAGCCGTAGTACCATCTAATAACTCTACTAAACAAGCTGTAGTAGGGTTTCCTCTAGAATCTAATATTTCATACCCTTGAATATTTTTTATTTCCATATTATTGTTTATAAATTGTTTTTTGTAAAGTTTTTAATAATTGACTATCTTTGTGTACTGCTAATTCAATACGATTTTCACCATCCCTTAAATTCAGCAAGACTTCAAACTTACCATCTTCATTAATTGTAACCTTTTGTCCATTTAATGTCAACTGACTAGCTCGTACTAAATGTCCAGTTAATTTATATTCTTCTTGATTATAGAATTGATAATGTGCATCATCATTCAACTTGATGTTTGGGCTATATGTTATTTGATAAAACTGTAATATAAGATATCCCAAAATAATTCCTCCCAACATTAAACCTCCGCTCAATTTAAATATATGATGATGTATCACTAATCTATTTTTATGCTTATCATTGTGTTTATGAGTATCTATGTAAGCATAATACTCATTATGATATAAGTCTACTAAACTTTGATACTTGAGTCCTAATATATAACTTAACTTTTTAATAATTGGTAATGCTTGATTAAATGATTTAAAAACTTTATAATTCCCTTTCTCTAAGGCTATAATATAATCAATATCTGTAGATATTTTATAGGATAATCTCGCTCTATCTAAATTAGATTTTAACCTATATTTACTCAATACATATCCTAAAGTAATTTTATTTTTACTCATTATCTATATTATGCTTTTCTATTAATACATCTCTCGGTTTAGATCCCTCAGATGGCCCGACAATACCAGCCGCTTCTAATTCATCTAAGAGTCTAGCAGCTCTTGCGTATCCAACCTTTAATCTTCTCTGTAAAAGAGATGCTGATCCCTTACCAGTTTGTAATACTAAATTTTTTGCTTCTTCAAATAAATTATCTACATCTTCACTGCCATAATCTACCCCACCATCATAATAAATTTGTTTAGGTGAATCTAACTCTGTAATAGAGTCATCATATTGATTTTCTCCTTGACTTTTTAACCATTTAACGACTGATTTTACTTCATTTTCTGGGACAAAAGGACCTTGTATTCTCTGTGGTTTAGCCAAGTCGCCTCCTAAAAATAACATGTCCCCCATACCCAATAACTTCTCAGCTCCCATCATATCTAAAACAGTTCTAGAATCAATCTGGGAAGCAACTTGAAAACTCACTCTAGATGGTAAATTAGCTTTAATAAGACCAGTAATAACATCTGTTGAAGGCCTTTGTGTAGCTAAAATTAGATGGATACCTACTGCTCTTGCCATTTGAGCTATTCTAACAATTGAACCTTCTACTTCCTTTTTATGACTACTCATTAGATCAGCTAACTCATCAATAACAACAACAATAAATGGTATTATTTCATATTCTTGGTCATCTTCAGATTTCAAACTTCCCTCTATAATTTTTTCGTTATATGTGAATATATTCCTTGCTCCAGCTTTTGCTAAAGTTTCATAGCGTCGCTCCATTTCGACTACACACCAATTTAGAGCATTCATCGCTTTTTCTGGATTAACTATAGCGGGAGTTAAGAGATGAGGTATTCCATTATATGTAGATAACTCAACTCTCTTAGGATCAATAAATATAAATTTGAGCTTAGAAGGCGGGTTTTTATAAAGCATACTAAGAATCATAGCATTCAAACCCATAGACTTTCCTGCTCCTGTAGCTCCAGCAATTAATAAATGAGGCATTTTTTCTAAAGGGAAAACAATAACTTTATTCATCACATCTCTCCCTAAAGCAAGTGGTAAATGATAATTATTATCATTAAATTCTCTAGATTCCAAAATTTCTCGCATTCTGACCGTAGCTCTCTTAGCATTTGGAGTCTCCACCCCAACATATGACAAACCTGGGATAGGAGCTTCAATACGAATAGATTGTGCTGCCATAGCTAAAGCTAAATCATTCTGTAAAGATGTAATCCGAGACAATTTAATCCCATTAGATGGTCTCAACATAAATCTAGTTACTGATGGACCGACATCAATCTTCCCCATTTCAACTTCAATACTAAAGGTAGATAATGTGCTTTTAATAATTTCTGAGCTTTTCTTTGTATCTCCACTTTTAGGACCATCATCTGATTTTCCTTTTTCTAATAAATCTACTGTTGGTAGACTAAACTGATTTTCTTTCATCCATTCTGGAGTTTTATTAGTAATAGACTTCGTATTGTCTGGATTGGATTTCTCTGGCAATTCTTCTACTTCAGATTTTTGATTAAAAATTCTAGTAGACTGCACATTAGATTTGTCTGTTTCATCCTCACTAGCATTATCTATTATCTCATTCTTGGCAAACAAACTACTCAACCACTCAATAACACCATCAATATGTATTGCTCTATTCAAAACAATAATAACCGAGATACTTATACCTGTGATTATAGATACAATTCCGCCAATTTCACCAAATATATATCTGAACCATACACCTATATAATAACCTATATATCCACCTCCTATACCATTTTTAGCATTAGTCAAAGCTTCTTCAGAATTATCAAATTGCATAAACTGCAATAAACCTAAAAACAAGATAAATGATGTGAAAAGAGCTACTAATTTAACATAATACAACCCTGTCACAGTCTTTGGCTTGACCAACAATTTAATACCTATATACAACAATATAAATGGTAATATAAATTTTCCTATACCAAATAAAAACCCAAATCCTTTATTGATACTATTACCAAAAATTCCAGCTGAAGAAAAAAAGGCTAAAAAACTTAATATAGCAAAAGTCACGAAAGAGACACCCAATATAGTCCTTTTAGCTTCAGTTTTGATTTTGGGTTGAGAACTACTCTGAGTTTTAGGCATAACTTAATTTTTGAATCTATCTTGTAAATCTAATATCTCCTGATCTGTTACTTTAGTATGCACAAGCATATCCCCAGGATTATTAATTGGGATTAAATGTATATGTACATGATTCACCTCTAAACCTTCAACTTTAATTGCAATTTTTTTAGCTTGTGTAACTTTTTGCAAACGTATAGATATATCTTTCACATATTCCCATAATTTATTATAGGTATTGCTATCTAAATCAAAAATATAATCTAATTCTTCATATGGAATTACTAATAGATGTCCTAGCTGAATTGGGTTATTTGTATGAATAGCAAAAAATTCTCCATTATCAGCAAATATAAATCCAGGAATTTCTCTTTCTCTTATTTTTGTAAATATAGTAGGCATATGAAAAAGAATCTAATATATAAAATTGTTTACACTAGGGCTAATACAGAGCTCACATGCTTCATTAACATAGAAGTATAACTCCACTCATTATCATACCAAGCCATAACTTTAATCAAGTCTCCATCTACTACCTGAGTCAAGTCTAAAGCTACCAAGCTACCATATGAAGTTTTTAGTATATCTGTTGATACAATTGGATCTTTAGTTACTCCTAGAATATCTTTCCATTTAGTCGATTCAGATGCATTAGTTAAAATTTGATTAATTTCCTCAATAGTAGTATCTCTTGAAACTAACATTGTTAAATCTATTAGAGATCCAGATACTACTGGCACTCTTATTGCAACTCCATCAAATTTATTAGCTAAATCAGGGATAACTTTACTTACAGCTTTTGCTGCACCTGTAGTAGAAGGTATAATATTCTGAGCTCCAGCTCTACCTCTTCTTAAATCACTTGGGTCAGCCATGCCGTCTACTAAAGATTGTGTAGCAGTATATGCGTGTACTGTTGATAATAAAGCTTTTTCAATACCTAAGGCTTCATGAATAACAGATACAATAGGATTAGTGGCATTAGTAGTACATGATGCATTAGAGGTGATAACAACATTTTTTAGACCATCTTCATTCAAAGATGGAGTTATCATTGGAGTATCATCTTTGGTAGGAGCTGATATAACAACTCTTTTTGCTCCAGCTTCAATATGAGCTTGAGATTTCTCAGTACTAGTAAAAAATCCAGTAGATTCAATCACAACATCAATACCTAAGGCACCCCAAGGTAATTTTGCAGGTTCACGCTCAGAACAAACTAAAATTTCTTGGTCTCCTACTTTAATATATGGATTACCCTCTCTTTCTATCACTGATACATCTTGTACTAAAGTACCATAAACTGAGTCATATTTAACTAAATATGCTAGATTTTGCACATCTCCTAAATCATTTACCGCTACAATCTCTAATTGTTCATTATATGGTGGTAGAAGAGAAATTTTTAATACTGTTCTTCCAATTCTACCAAATCCATTAATTGCTATTCTTTTTTTCATAGTATATATATTATTAATAGTATTTATTGTATTATATCACCTCGAGTCAATCCATTTAACACGGCCATAGGAGGGTACACAACTCTACCCCAAGATAGCCCTAGTCCAAGAAAAGCTTGGGGAGATGCAAATGGACGTTTTGTATTATTTTCAACCCAATAGACAGCCCCATCATCTCTGATAATAGAACCCTCTTGAGGATAAACTTCAGTAGAAGTAGAAAAAGAATCTAATAGTCCCTTTCTGATTTGTAGTAAATCATTCCAGTTATACCTAGAAAGATAAGTATATGGGTTAGAGAATGGACGTTTTGTACCATTCTCAATTAGATAAGCCCCTGTACCCTCAGAGAATACGACACTACCATTTGGAATCTCATTTATATCTGATACAATTGAACCAGTAGGATGCAAATTTAGCACATAATCAGAGGGAGTAGATATATTACCCCACTTATAGCCCAATCCCAAAAATACTTCTGGTGAGGCAATCGGTCTTTTCATACCTTGTTCTATTACATATACTTTATCTCGATCGGCTATTAGTGCCCCTTCTCTTAGTGGCAAAGCATCTCCAGTAGGTATAGAATTAAGACTAAAGTCACTAACTACAACAATATCCTGCCATTTGTAATAATATGATAAGAATATTGATGGATCAATAATTGGTCTTTTAACGCCTTGTTTTATAAGATAAACACCCGAATTAGCTGTTCTTATCAGAGACCCGTTTGGATAATTGGTCCTATTCATTGCATTATCCATAGAAATCAATCCTCCTGACTTACTAGAAACTTTAATCAGATTATGAGCTTCATCAGTATTAAGACTTCCATAATAATCTCTCCAAGCTGATAATACTCCAGTGACTATAGCCGCTGCCATCGAGGTGCCAGAACGATACTCTGAATTATTCACATTATTATATCCTAAAATCTTATCCCCTGGAGCGACTACATCTATACCTAAACCATAATTTGAGTAAGATGGTCTATTACCCCTATTATCTATTGCTCCCACACCTATGACCCAATTTTTATTTCCATCATTATTGAGCGGGGATACATTAGGAGATGTAATACTAATACCACTATTACCAGCAGCCGCTACAACAATAATACCTCTTTGATAAGCTGATTCAATAATATTATTAAGAATAGAATCAAATGAGGTAGAAGCTAAACTAAGATTGATAATGGAAACATTCTGATCAATAGCATATTGAATACCTTTGATTAAATCAGACAAATATCCATTCCCTGATGAATCTAATACTTTAACTGGTAATATATTAACCTTGTCGTTAACTCCAGAGATTCCTACAGAGTTATTAACTTTAGAAGCAATAATACTAGATATAAAGGTTCCATGCCCATTATCATCATTTGCATTATTAGAATTATTTATAAAATTATACCCAGCCATAACCTTACCGGAAATTTCTGGGATAACTGTAACACCTGTATCGATTACTGCAACTTTAGTGTTACCTTGAGGTATATTAGCTAATTTAGGGTAAGCATTTGTAAAATCAATATCTATACCGGGAATACCAACTTGACCCAGAATAGACTGTCCTGTATTTTTTAATGACCATTGACTTGCATATTCTGTATCATTGCTAGCTAGCTGGATTTTTTTATCTTGCACTGATTGTACTACACAGTCCTGGTTGACATCTACTGTATCTACCAAATAAAAGTTATCAGCTAATTGCTCTTCATAACTATCTATATCACATTTGGTATATACAATTCTATTATCTGTATTCGCAAATGTAAAGTTGGGTATTAATACTACTAAAGGTAATATATATATAAATCTTTTAATCTGTTTCATTATTTTTAGCATATTTAGTCTTTATATTGATAATTTTATTCTCCATAATACTGAGTTCTGTCTTACATATTTTAGCAAGTAACATCCCTTTTTCGAATAACTGAACTCCCTTTTCTAACTCAAGAGCATCATTATTTTCTAACTCTTTTGTCAGGTTCTCTAATTCACTGAAAGCTTGTTTGAATGATTGCTCTTTTTTTTTCATATGTGTTAAATCCATTCTTCTGATTGTCTAGTCAATAGTTCTTTACGATATCTTTTATTAGAGAGCAATTCTACAGAAATCTTTTCCATTCTTGAGGATTGAGCCCCCTTTACTATAATAATATCATCTGATGTAATAAAGTCAACTATTTTAGAAGCAGCTTCTTCAGAGTTTTCAAACCAATGATATAAACCTTTAGGGTTATGCTTATGGAATGCTAATAAAATATCTTTTGCATCTTCGCCAACACCAATACATACATCTACTGTTTCAGCTGCCAAAACACCAATATCTTGATGGATAGATTGAGACTCCGGACCTAATTCTTTCATTTCACCTAGAATCGCTACTTTACGAGCTCCATTTACCTTCAGCCGAGATATAGTATCTAAAGCCATAGCCATAGCAGCTGGAGCAGCATTATAACTATCATCTATTAACAAAGTATCTTTAATCCCCTCTAGACATCGAAGTCGCCCTTTCACAGGGACAGTTTTTTTAATCTGTTGGGAAATATCCACCAAATTCATTCCGTCTATTAATCCCAATGCAATAGATGGTAGAATAGAATTAACCTGATGTTTCCCCAAAATATAATCTACCTGAAATGGGATACTACTACCCTTATATTCAACTTTGAATTTACCCTTAGATACAATACTGCTGTAATAATCAGCCCATTGTTCTTCTGTATTCACCACCTCAATAGAAACTTTAAAATCTGACGCCTTAATATTAACATCTCCAAATCCAAAGGTTATTACACTATCTCTTTTACGATAAATAGATTTTAAAACTATATCATCCCCATCTATAATAAGTGTCCCGTCTGACTTTAACACTCTTAATATCTTAGCATCTTCTTGAATTAATTCTTTTCTATCTTTAAATTGAGATAAATGTACAGGGTGTTCTCCAATAAAACCAAATACAACCACGTCAAATTCTAAAAATTCTGTAATAAATTCATCCATATCACCTGGAGCATCAACTCCAATTTCCAAAACCCAAATAGGTGCAAACTCATTATCCCCAAACCAAGATTTATATAAAGATTTAAATATAATTCCAGCCCATGCAAAAATATTTTTACCTGGGAATCTTTCATTCATAAAAGATAGAGTAATACCTATAGGAGTATTATAGTTATCAATATTAGTCCCAACTGTGCTAAATTGTTCCAAGAACAAAACCATATTAGCCCTCATACTAGTTTTACCAACATTTCCAACCACACCGATTATAGTAGGTTTATATCTTTTTAGTAATTTTTTACTAGAATATTTTAAAATTTGGTATATTAGAGATTTCATATCAGTCTATATTATAATGTTATTTATCTGGAGGGATTGCAAAGTAATTTAATAAAAATTCATTTAGTTTTTTTACCTTGGGTACAACTGATCCATCAGCAAATCTTGATCCCTGTGGGGTATCAAGAGATATAAGTAAAGTATACTTTGGATTATCTAAAGTAGCAAATTCTATAAATGATTGATACGTAGGTCCTCCATCCTTAATATATTTACCATCCACTTGAATTTGTCCTGTACCAGTTTTTCCACCTATATTATAGCCTTCTACAGCAGCTGATTTAGCTGAACCCTTATCCATGACATCTACTAACATTTGAGATAGCTGCCTAGCGCTTTCAGCTGACATAGATTGCCCTTGCACTTCTGGCTCAAAAGATTCTATAGTACCATCTGCTTTTTGAATTGACTTTACTATTCTTGGCTTCATAATTTTACCCTCATTAATAATACTATTAAATGATGTTAGCATTCTAATTGGAGTAATAGATATCCCTTGTCCAAAAGATATATTAGCATAATCAATTTCTCTAGCATCTCTAACTTGTTTTGTCAAATTATTAATATTATTATTAATCTCTCCAGGTAAATCAATGCCTGTTTTATTACCTATTTGGAATTGGTCTCGGATACCTTCTATAAAATTATCTCTCCCCAATTGACGCTGAATAAAAATCATACCTAAGTTTAGAGAATTTTCTAAAGCATAACTCATATTTTGTACACCATAAGCCTTATTCGACCAATTTGATACTTCATATCCATTGATTGTCTCACTCCCCTTATCATTATAAGTACTATTTGGAGTGATAACCTTCTTATCTAGCCCAATCCCAACTGTAATTGGCTTAAAAATAGACCCTTGTTCATATCGGCTAGATACAAGAGGATTGTTATATACATTAATATCATCAACCTTATTATATTCATTGCTATCAAAACTAGGATTAGAGGCCATTGCTAGTATATCTCCAGTTATAGGGTTCATAATAGCACCCAGCGCAACTTTAGTTTTATATTCTGCAGACAATTCAGCCAAAACCTCTTCCAACTTGAACTGTAAAGTATGATCAATCGTTAAAATAATATGAGAACCATTAATAGCATCTTGTTTCTCAATTGCTGTATTAGCTAACCACACTCCTCTCCGATCCTTTGCTTCAACTTTAGCTATCCCATCTTGTCCTTTTAATTGTTCATTATAATACCGCTCTACTCCATACTTCCCAATCCCCTCATTCTTAGAAACAAAACCTAAAACCTGAGATCCCAATGTTTTTTCTGGATAATATCTAGTAGATTTTTTTTCTAAAATCCAACCCCTTAGTTTTTTAGCTTTAATTGTATCCACAATAGACTCTGGTATATCTTTGGCAAAAATATAATATTTACTATCTGTCTTATTCAGCTCTTCTTCTAATTTAGATTTATCTATATCAGGAAAGTTTTGCGCGATTAATTCTTTAATTTGGACTTTATCAGACTCATTATTTTGATTGAATAAATGTGCATCTATACCAATATCATAAGTAGTTAAATTAATTGCAACTGGAAAATTTGTACCCGATTTAATATTTTGAAAATATATATTTCCTCTATCTCCCGCAAGCGTAAACTCACCCTGATGTTTATTCTCAGCCTTTTGTTTATATTGATTATGTGCTAAAATCTGAATTTGGAATAGCCTAACTATGAGTATCCCAAACATAAAGAATATAATACTACTAAGGATCCAAAATTTATAAGTTTCTTTTATTGACTTCCTACCTAGTTTACTATTCTTCCTATTCTCACCCATAACTGACATAAATTATTTTTTTACCAAAGCACCATTTTGATCTAAATAAATAAAATCTGATTTTTCCATAGCTATAATATCAGGATTAGCCATAGCATTTCCAATAGAGTTATATTGAGCAATTTCAGTATTTAATTGTGTATTATATTGCTGAGCATCAGTTAACTCTTTTTCTTTATCAGCTAAAACATAACCAGAAAGCCAAAGATTATTAGTCTCAGCGATATAGACAACCCCCAATAAAAGGATTGTGCAGATTAAAGTATAAATGGGATTTATTTTCATATATTTAAATTTTTTCAATAATACGGAGTTTAGCAGAACGAGACCTAGGATTTGCATATATTTCTATATCTGATGGAGTAATAGGCTTCTTAGTCAAAATATTTACAAAGCCCTGCGCTTTCCATTCACGGAAAATATTTTTTACAATTCTATCTTCACCAGAATGAAAAGATACAATACCCAACCTTCCAGAAGAAGTAAGAAGATTTAGAGAAGAAGACAAGAGAGAGTTTAGTGCCCCAATTTCATCATTGACTTCCATTCTTAGAGCCTGAAATACTCTAGTAGCTGGATGAATAGATTTTTTAGTAAATTTACTAGGGACAATAGATAAAATGACATTAACTAATTCAGTAGTTGTTGTAATAGCTTGTTTTTTACGAGCCTCTACAATCACTCTAGCTATTCGACCAGAAAAAGGCTCATCTCCTAAATCTCGAAATAAATTAGCCAACTCATCTTGAGAATAAGTATTAATAATTGTATCAGCAGTCAACCCATCAGAACTAGTATCAAATCTCATATCAAGCGGAGCCTCATCCTTAAAACTAAACCCCCTGGAACTATCATCTAATTCCATCGAGGACAGCCCTAAATCGGCTATAATACCATCTACTGAATTAATCCTCAATTCAGCTAAGACTTGTTCAATAAATCTAAAATTACTATGCTTCAAAATAATCTTACCCTCTGTAATTTGAGAAGCCAATCTCTGCTCCACTAAATTGAGAGCCTGCCTATCAGCATCAATACCAATCACTCGCCCAGAACCCAGCTGTCCTGCAATCAACTCAGTATATCCACCAAATCCAATAGTAGCATCTACATAGACTCCATTCTCTCGAATTGCCAAACCTTGTATCGCTTCATTTATTAAAACTGGAATATGTTTTAATTCTGACATAATTATACTCCTAAATCTGCTAATTGTTCTGCTATCTCCCCAGACTCAGCCTCAGTTCTTTCTTTATAACTCTGCCATTCGGACTCATCCCAAATTTC
>JBMTTF010000012.1:0-15644 GCA_049449075.1 Minisyncoccia bacterium
GAACACTACGCAAATCCTCCTCAGTGAGGGGCCTTATATACAGCAGCTGCTGTAATCGACCAAAAAGCCTGGCGGACATTTTGATAGGATAATAAGGCTCCTCATCTTCTAAAGCAAACCTTTGGAGATTATTCTCCTCTCGAAGAATTTTCTTCAAGATTATAACCCAATCTTGAAGAGAATCTATATCCAATGGCTCCTCAAATTTGTCAACTTAGTTTGACTTAATACCCAAGCCCAATACCCTACTCCGGGCACCACCAGCCACCAAAAACCAAGCCAACCTGCAATTCCAATCCAAAAGGCCAAACTCCAAAATCCAGATAAACTGAGCCAATAACCAATATTATTATCTATCTCTTTATCGTTTGAGAATAGCATATACCAGCCAGCAAAGGCTATAATACTAGTGACCATCCAACCAAAGAAATTCATCAAAGGCACTCCATAATACCAGCCTTCTATTTCCCAAACCCAAAAGCCTAAAGCTGTAGCTCCTGGATCAAGAATGAGATCAAAAGCTGTCATTAGTACCGATCCCAATATAACTTTGTACCAAAGTTGAGTGATTTTAAGTTTATTCACTAAGACCAAACTGAAGAAAAATATCGGGGTCCACGACAAGCTAACCGTCCATGGGACTAGCCCAAAGATTTTGATATCCCCCAACACTTCTCCATATGCAAAAGCACTATACGGCCAACCTGTGGCTATGGCAAAGGATTCTATCAGTAAGGGATAGCTAAAAATTAAAATAATTTTCCACCAGTCCTGCTTCCAATCACACCATTTATGTAGTCCATATAATATTGGCAAAGCGATAAGTACATTGGTAATCTGCGATATAGCTTGGAATATCCAAAATGGGAAAGGTAAGGCTTCTGGCTTCAAGCTAAAATAAACTACAAAGAATCCACTCAGTATTAAGATAATAGCTGGGATAATTAGTAATAATTTTTTCTGCATATGTGATATACTTATATCGTATATATTATATCATATGAGTATTAATAAACTACTGCAGATTTCAAGACCTAGATTTTGGATTTATCTATTAGGACCCTATTTGATTGGGAGTGTTCTTGCCTTTGATCCAATGCAGATTATCTGGCAATGGCAGTTTTGGCTAGGGTTTATCTATTTCACCCTACCTGCTAATCTTTTGATTTATGGCATCAATGATATTTTTGACTATGAAACAGATAAATTAAATCCCAAAAAACAACATTATGAAGCTCTAGTCACTCCTACTGAGTATACTTTGGTTTGGACTTGGATTGGAGCTACCAATATTCCACTGATTCTAGCTCTGTATTGGATTAACCCTTTGACTTTATTTGGTTGGCTTGGATTTATTATTTTAGGAGTGCAATATTCAGCTTGGCCAATTAGAGCTAAAGCTAAGCCTTTTTTAGATTCAATTTTTAATATTTTATATATTTTCCCCGGAATAATTGGATATGCGCTCTTAGCTAATAAACTAAATCTAGACTGGAGATTATTATTAAGTGCTGGACTATGGACTATGGCTATGCATACTTATTCGGCTATACCAGATATTGAAGCTGATAGGGTTAGCCATACCCCTACCATTGCTACCGTGCTAGGAGCAAAACTGACTCTAATATATTGTTTTTTCTGCTATGCTCTGGCGGGAATCCTCTTAGCTCAATTCAGCACCCTACTTGGAATTATGATTGCTATTGTATATGGATTTATGATTGGCTTTAGTTGGTCAGATAATACTGCCAAAATATTCAAATTATATACTTATTTCCCTATACTTAATACTATTGTTGGGTTTATTTTATTTTGGAGCATTGTGATTTGGTATAGGTAGAGTATTAGATTATAGATTTCTCGTAGCGAAGTGTTTGTACTTGCATTTACATTTCATAGGGGAGACCTTTCAGTCCCAAGTGCTTTTTTATTCTGTCCTCCTTTGGAGGAGGTGCCCCACAGGGGCGGAGGTGGACTTTGAGAGATGCAATTTGGCCTGTCCACACCCTTCGACTTCGTCGACACCCTCACCAGAGAGGGACAGTTTTATTAGTACCCAAAGAGGGACAATATCAATTACCCCTCCCCTCTCAACGGGCTGTCTTGTTTGATTTTAGCTATTCTTTTATAGACCATTTCGGCACTAATAAGTTGGATGGGCACTCCAATTCCTGGATTGGTTCCCGCTCCGACATAGTATAAGTTTTTGACCTTTTTGGAATAATTATTAGGTCTGAAGATTGCAGTCTGATTAATAGTATGGGCTAGGCCCAGAGCCGTCCCCTTATATGCATTGTAATCTTGCTGAAAACCTTTAACGCTATATAGTCTTTTATAAATAATTCTATTTTTTAAGTCTGAAATATTCATCTCTTCCTGCATAATAGTCAGAATTTTATCAGCATAAGATTCTAGGTGCTCCTCGGTATACTCTAATCCAGCTGCGATTGGGACTAAGACGAATAGATTTTCATCCCCTTCTGGAGCTACATTAGAATCAGTTTTGGATGGAGCACACACATACATTGATGGATCCTCCGGCCACATTGGATCATCGAATATTTGCTTGAAATTAGTTTTCCAATCTTGAGAGAATAATAGATTATGATGTACTAGACTATCTACCTTCCCTTTTATCCCAAGATACATAATAAGAGCTGATGGGGCTAAGACTTTTTTATCCCAATATTTCTCATTATATTGTCTATTTTTAGCTGGGAGTAAGTTCATCTCCGTATGAGTCATATCAGCATTAGAAACTACAATATCCGCTTTCACGATTTCGCGTGATTCTAATTCTACTCCTACCGCTTTACCATCTTCTACAATAATTTGCCTAACTCCATTCCCACTCACTAAATTCACTCCATTTTTCTTGGCAATTTTTACCAAAGCCTCCGTAATAGTATACATACCACCTTGTGGGTAAAAAACTCCCATATTAAAGTCAATATGATTCATTATGCTATACAATGCGGGAGTATTATAAGGAGAACTACCTAGGAATACTAGTGGATATTGAAGAATTTTTTTGACTAGGTCATTCTTAAAATATTTGCTTACATAGGCATCCATATCACTGAAGACAGATAGTTTAGAGCCTTCTATCATAGTCCGGAAGTTTATAAAATCAAAGATAGAGTCATAATTTTTATACATAAATCCATCTTTGGCAATTTCATACTGCTGGCGAGCCTTGTCTAAATATGCTCTAAGTTTATCTCCAGCACCTGGCTCTAAATCTTCTAATACTGGGATATCTCGCTCCAAATCGGAGAACATATCGATGATTTTATTATCATCTTTGAAAAATATTCTATAAGATGGCTCAAGACGAATCAAGTCTAAATGATCCTCTACCTTCTCACCCATAAATTCAAAAAAATTCTCAAACACATCAGGCATCAGATACCAAGATGGTCCCATATCAAAACGAAAGCCCTCAGCCTCAAAGATATTAGCTCTCCCACCTAAATTTTGATTCTTCTCATATAAGCTAACCTCATAGCCTTTACGAGCTAATATACAGGCAGTAGCAAGCCCTCCAATTCCTCCACCTATAATTATGACTTTTTGCATATTATTAATAATTTAACTTATTTTTTATATTATAGCATAAATTACGAGATGAAAGTATGATATAATGTAATAACTGTTTTCTGGAGTCTATTTATGACAGCCTGGCAACTATTGATGGCAGCTGGAATTTTTCTAATAATAGTAGCTGGAATCAGCTTATGGTTTCATATTAAAGCCCCAAAAGAAAGAAAACACCTAGCAATAATTGAGCCTTATGGCTTTATATTAATAGTAGCTATTGAAGTAATAATTATCAGTATTATAATATACTATTTATTTTAATACACACATATTGATTTCTACCCTCAAGCCTCGCATATATTGCGAGGCTAATTTATAAATAAAAAACCCTGAGTATACTCACACTCAGGGAGAATTGAAATAAAATAAAGTAGCTAGACGCTACCTTAGGATGGAACTAGCTGGACGAGATGTTGAAAGAGAATTATGAGAGAATAAAGGTACTAAAAATAATGATACCGTATTTGGCAAAGTGTTTTGCCATTGTTGTTTTACAAAGCGTGCTTGTTCAAACATCATACCTACATTAGGTGGAATACTTTGCCATTGGCATGTGTCGGGGTTGAGCCAACGCTCAAATCGTTTTCCTTGCTCATGAAAAAATCCTTTAATTACGCACACTTGAGCCATTGTACTAAAAAGCTGGGGGTGACAATTTACCCAGCAGAATACAGACTACAATATAATACTCTACACTCTGCTGGGTAATTATTAATATATTTATATCCCATAATTACATCCAGCTATAAACAATGATGAACCTTATCTCAAGCGTATATTTTTATTGCTGAGGTAAAGTCATATCTCCTCCAGTTTGTGGTGCATCATTAGTAGGCAATTCTAAAGATTCTTCTACTACAGGCTCTGCGACTTGTATATTAGTAGTGGTAACAGGGGGAATATTCTGGCTAGTATTATTAAGAGTTTCAAATTCTAAATTAGAAAATTGCCCATAAAGAAACAATAATACAGAGGCCCCAGTGAAAAGTAATAATAGATAAGCGATAGGATTACTCAATTTGACTTGTAGTATTTTCATATAATTTATATTTGTTAGTTAATGATTTTTGAGTACAAATTAATTATATACTATATTATTTTTTATACAATAGCTAGTAGTCATGCTTTTTTAGTATTTATGCTATAATTTTAAAAATTTCTATATTGTATGATTAAAAAGTTTATCAAAAAACAATATCATACCTCCCTATTTAGAGGAGGCTTAATTATGTTTATAAGCTCATTTGGAGTAGGAGCTTTAAATTATATCTTTAATATTGTAGTGGCTCGTATTTTAGATAAAGAACAATTTGGAGCTTTTTCTAGTTTGTTTTCATTGTTAAGTATTTTAATTATTATAGGCGGGGGAATTAGTTTGGTTATTATCAAATTCTCAGCTTTATTATATGCAAAAAAAGACTATACATCCTTAGCCTATTTTATTCGTACCACTTTCTATTATTTAGGACTCATCTCAATTAGTTTAATGATCATCTTTGGATTTATTAGCCCATTTGTTTATAATTTTTTGAAATTAGACTCTTTTGGTCCGCTGATTATCTTAGCTTTATCTATTGGCTTAGCTCTAACTGGAGCTATTGGTGGTAGTATATTAAAAGGGATACAACATTTTGGCCAATCTTCTGCCTCTAGTCTCTTAGGGGCATTAACCAAAATTCTAGCTTTAATGTTATTTACTTTACCATTCTGGCCAATGTCATCCGTCACAGGCGCTATGCTATCTGTACCAGCATCAGCTGTAATAATGATTAGTCTAGATTTATTCTTTTTGAAGGATATTTTAGCACAATATAATCCCCAAAAACCTAAACTCCCACATTTCAAATGGAAAGATGTATTACTCTATAGTATTCCCGCTACTTTAGCTGTACTAGGAATTACAATGCTAAACTCCATTGATGTCATATTAGCTCGAAATTACTTATCTCCTGAAGCTTCTGGTGATTATGCTGCCTTGGCTACTTTGGGTAAGATTATATTTTTTGCAACCTCGGCTATTCCTATGGCTATGTTCCCTATTGTATCTGCTCGCCATGCTGTAAATGAACCTCATCGCAAAATGTTATTTGCTTCTTTTGGCATTGTGGGCTTAATGAGTTTAGGAGCTTTTATATTCTATCAATTTTTCCCAGAACTGATTATTAATTTATTAATTGGAGAAAAGTTCTTAAATATTTCCCCATTTCTAGGTAAATTCGCTTTGATTATGGGTATGTACTCTCTAATTAATGTATTAGTTAATTATTATTTATCTATTCAAAAATATACCTTAAGTATATTACCAATTATCGCTAGTCTTGCATTAATCATTATGCTTGATTATCAACCCAACTCTATAGAACAAATAGTAAATACAGTATTTTGGAATATGGCTGGATTATTTGTAATTACTATTATTGTGAGTATTTATCAGAGTATGTGGAAGAAGAAATAAATTTGAAACAATAAAACTTTTATGCTATATTAAATTTGTAATTTTGTTCTTTTTAAAGAAGATTTCCGATGTTAAAACCATGGATTTTTCCAGATGGATTACCTGATCCAAAAAGCTCAATAGAAACAGATGTCCATAAGTTAATTATAAGCTTAATCTTAGAGTATAATATAAAATACAATCAGTTCATCTCAGTAACTACAATATGGGAAATATTTCAATATCATCCAAGTATAAGAAAAAATAAAGCCTACCAAAACTATCTTCTCCTAATATTAGGTCACTGCAAAGCCTATAATCAATTATTTATAGACAATAATGGGAATTTAATTCAAATCAAACCCGGGTAAATATAATTACCCGGGTTTTAAATTAATAAAAAATCTAGCACCAAGATGTGCTAGATTAATGGTTTAATTTGCCATAAATTTTATTCTATTGTAAATGTTTTTTAATTTTTTTTTCCAGTGAGCCAGTGTTCGCCTCTCTAAAGGGGATATGTCTGACTTATTTTCTATAAGTTCCATCATTGTAGTCAGTTGATACAACTGCCTTTGATCTCTACTATCTGGTAAGTTGTTCATTTTTTACCATGTAAAAATTAATACTAGCATAATTAAATTTTTTGTCAATCCTAAGTATTAAATTAACCTCTTTCTAAATTAATATGCGAAGGATAATTTAGATATCAGATTGAACAGACTCAACAAATACCTCTCTTAATAAACTTATAACACCGTATACCAGTAGGTAAAAAATTGTATAAGAAAGTATTTCTATCTAATTTTATTATTCCTAGTGCTTGGCCTAGGCTAGAAAATTTGATATTGGGACTATATGTTATTATGTATAAAGTAAATAATCCTAATGTCACATGCCCTAACCTCGTTCTTTTACGGACTGGTCTAGTCTATAGCTTTTCTTCATGCTGATTCATGATTTTTGATAACTAAGGCCAACATATTTATATCATATATAGTAAGTTTTGTAAAGTATAATTTGACAAAAATATAGATTTTAGATATTGTAAATAGGCCTTTCACTTATTCCTACGGTAATGCAAGAACTAGAAATCAGAATAAAAAGAATTCAAGCAAGAATCAAATTGTTTAGAAAAAAAATTAACCATAATCAACACTTAAATAAATCTAATATATCTTTATACCAAAACCTTATTCAAGTAGCAAAACATAGAATTAACACTATATTACAAATTGAAGATGATTTACTGTCAATAGAATATAGTGAATATATTGATATGCCTAATATAATAGACTCTTAGCATTCCCACCTACAACTTGTAGGTGGGTTTTAGTTTATCCCTATATGAAACTAAAGCTATCATATATAATTTATTTATGTCTTTGGATATAATCTAATACCCTATATGCTATATATTCACTCGGATCCAAAACCTGTGGGACTCCCATAATATCTTGTATTTGTATATCTATATATCCATAATGAGTACATGCTAATACGATATAATCTAGATGACTAATAATTTCAGTACTTAAATCTCTTACTATTTTACTTGATAAAGTATAGTTATTATCTTGATTGAGTATATCTTGCTCTATAGAGTTAGCTAAATTATAACAAGCTAAATAGCCTAAATGATAATCTGCTTCTCTTAAATATTCTTGATAAAACCCAGTCTTTATAGTAGCTGGGGTAGCTAATAAAAGACCTTTTTGAGACTTAATCTCAGAAAAACTATCTAAATATTCTCTCAATGGAACTGTAACTCCTAATACTTGTTTTGTTGGATAGTTTTGTGGTAGCCAATAAGATTGAATATATCTGATTGTAGTAACCGAGGCAGTATTACAGGCTAGGATTACTAAATCACAACCTTGCGCGAATAATTTTTCTACCCCTGCTACAACTATATTTCTAATCTGTTCTGGAGTTTTATCTCCTAGTGGGAATGCAGCTTTGTCTTGATAGCAAATATAGGGAATACTGGAAAGTTGACTAAATATATTGGCTATTCGCTGGCCCCCCATACCACTATCGTAAAACCCTATCATAAATTTTGTAATACTTTCTGCATTATTTTGTCCGCTTTCATACTATTGGGCTCAGGGTGAAATTCTAATTCTGTGTCGTCTATTTGTATGCGATTATGAGGATTAGATTGTATACTATTGGATTTTATCTTTTTCCTTTGAATTAATTTAGCAAGATAATTCCAAAAATCTATTGAAAAGTGGTTGAGAAACGTTTCTATCCAATTTTTAATTGGATATGATCTTAATTGACTTAAAACTGGGTATTCGCGGGGAATAGTTTGTACAAAGTAATCTTGTCTCCAAGAGTTAACTTGCCAAAACTTTTGTAATAGGTCTTGTGATTCAGCTCCTATAGCAATATAATCTGAATATAATTGAGCTGCATAAAGTGTATGGTCTAAACGCTCTAGATTATTAGCTGTAATATAATGATTGAGACAAAATCTATTTTCTTCTAAATCCCCTGCTCTTCTAATACCTAAAAGTTGCGTAATTATAGTTAGCTCAAACCTAGCAAACCACATTCGATTGGGATCAGTGACTATGAATATATCTATATCACTACTTTGTTTGGCATTGCCAGTACTAAAGCTAGAAGAACCTGCTAAAAATATACCCTTAATATATGGGATGCTAATCAGCAACCTCGCATATTTGATAATTCTTCTATAACGCCTAATACTTTCCCGTCCTTTTTCCTGTCTTAAATTTAATAAATATTCAAAATCTATATCTAACCCATACAATCCATTTTCTACTCTAATTTGAGGAACTTTGGATAGCTCTAAGACTAATTCTGACAATGAATAGTTACTACCTATTTGATATCTATATATCTCTTCTATCGTGAATAACCTTCTTTGAGAATTTGCATAAGCCAAAGTATAAAGTAATGGATGCATACTTAATAGATTTTAATTATTTTTATTATATCACATTTACAATAGTGGCTTTAGATATTTACCTGTATGACTTTTTGAATGCTTAGCAATTTCTTTTGGAGACCCCTCTGCAACTACCATTCCTCCTTTAGAACCACCTTCAGGGCCAATATCTATAATATGATCAGAACTTTTAATAATATCTAAATTATGTTCAATAATTAAAATAGTATTACCTTTGTCTGCTAATTGATTCAATACTCTTAGTAATTTTGCAACATCTTCAAAATGTAGCCCGGTAGTTGGTTCATCCAATATATATAACGTATTCCCTGTAGCTCTTTTGGATAACTCTGTAGCTAACTTAATTCTTTGTGCTTCTCCTCCAGATAGATGTGGTGCTGGCTGACCTAATTTCATATACCCTAAACCTACATCATATAGAGTGGCTAATTTATCTTTTAGACTTGGGATAGATTTAAAAAACTCTAATGCAGTTTCTACATCCATATCTAGTACATCAGCTATACTCTTATCTTTATATAAAATTTGTAATACTTCTTTATTATATCTTTTACCATGACAATCTTCACAGTCCACATAAATATCTGGCAAAAAATTCATCTCAATTTTGAGAACTCCATCTCCTTTACAAGTCTCACATCTACCTCCCTTAACATTAAAACTGAATCTTCCAGTCTGATAACCTTTAAGCTGGGCCTCGGGAGTTTTAGCAAATAAATCTCTTACTACTGTAAATAATCCCGTATATGTAGCTGGGTTAGATCTTGGGGTTCTTCCAATTGGTGACTGATCGATATTAACCATTTTATCAATATTCTCAAGGCCAGTAATATCTTTAAATTTACCGGGCAAATCTTTAGCCCCATATCTAGTATGAGCAATATGTTTATACAAAATATCTTGTATCAAAGTACTTTTACCAGATCCAGATACTCCTGTTATACATACCATTTGCCCTAGAGGAATTGTAACATCGATATTTTTTAGGTTATTCTCGGCGGCACCCTTGATAGTGATAGCTTGCCCATTATTTTTACGATATTTTTTAGGTGGAGCAATTACTCGTCTACCTGATAGATATTCTGCTGTTATACCCTCTTGATTAATAAAATCACTTGGATGTCCTTTAGCAATAATTCTACCTCCAGCAGCTCCCGCCCCTGGACCTACATCGATTACGTAATCTGAAGCCCTAATAGTGTCCTCATCATGTTCTACTACAATCACAGTATTCCCTAAATCTCGCAAATGCTGTAGAGTGTTGATTAAGCGATTATTATCTCGCTGATGTAGTCCAATAGATGGCTCATCTAATATATATAATACACCCATTAGACCTGATCCTATCTGGGTAGCTAGACGAATGCGCTGAGCCTCTCCTCCAGACAAAGTATTACTAGATCTATCTAAAGTTAGATAATCTAATCCAACATTGAGTAAAAATTTTAATCTTGATTGAATTTCTTTAAAAATAGGGGTACTAATGGCTATATCTCTGTCATTAAAATATTCTTTATTTTTTTGTACCTTCTCCACATAAGTAGATAATTCATCAATACTCATATTGACTATCTGGTCAATAGTTTTATGAGCTACTTGTACAGCCAAAAACTGCTTTTTTAACCTTTTCCCATTACAGGCAGGACAAATTGTATTGAGCATATACTTTTCAATCTCAGCTCGAATAAATTCAGAATCAGTCTCCTGATATCTTCTCAACAAATTAGGAATTACTCCTTCATAAGTAGCCTCTACTGTATGAGAACCTGAACGAATTGGAACTTTGATTGGATTCTCAGAACCATATAATACAAAATGCAAATCCTCAGAGCTCAAATTCTGTACTGGAGTTATAAGACTAATTCCCTTCATCTCGGCTATAGTTTCCAAAACTTTCATATACCAGCCAAAAGCCCCTTTTTGTCTACCGACTCCCCAAGGTTTAATAGCTCCCTGATTAATAGTAAGTCTTGGGTTAGGGATTACTAAATCTGAGGAGATTTCTGGAGTATATCCTAGACCATCACAAGTACTACAAGCTCCATGCGGACTATTGAAAGAAAAGTTTCTAGTCTCTAACTCTCCAAAACTCTCGCCAGAGTCCATGATATATTTTTCACTCATCAACTCATCACGATATTTGTTTCTATTCTTATCTAAGATTTCTGATACTATCAGCATCCCTTCTCCTAATCTAAGAGCTATCTCTACTGAGTCTAATACTCTAGCTCCTTCAAATCCAGATATGTCTAAAAGTCTATCAATCACTAACTCAATAGAATGTTTTTTTTGTTTATCTAAGTTCAGTTCCAAAGCTTCTTCGGTTAAATAAATAATTCCATCTACTCTTACTCTCATAAAGCCATCTTGAAAAGCTTTTTGTAAAGTGCCTTTATGTTCTCCTTTTTTATCTCTAATTACTGGAGCTAAAATTATTATCTGTTTATCCTTAAATTTAGTAATATTGTCTGCCATTTGTTTTGCATCTTGCATCCTGATTAACTCTCCTGTATCTGGATTAAATGGGATACCTACTCTAGCATATAATAATCTAAGATAGTCATAAATTTCGGTCACAGTACCTACAGTAGATCGTGGGTTGCGAGAAACACTTTTTTGATCAATAGAAATAGCTGGTGACAAACCTTCTATCACATCTACATCTGGCTTATCCATCATACCCAAAAATTGCCTCGCATAAGCTGATAAACTCTCCACATATCTTCGTTGTCCCTCAGCATAAATAGTATCAAAAGCAAGAGAAGATTTACCAGAACCAGATAGTCCAGTAATCACCACTAATTTATCTCGTGGAATACTAATATCTATATTCTTGAGATTATGTACTCTAGCTCCTTTGATACTAATTTCATTCATAGTCTATTTCTTAGAGTTATTATTAATACGCACCTTTGGAGTCACCCAAAAACCTAAATATTTACCAAATAGAAGTCTAGTCTGAGCTTCTATAGCTGGTAGGGCTCCTAAAAGTAGAGCCACAATTGGAATGAAAACCCATTGCAAATACATCATAATAGTTCGCCAAGTAGAATATCTCTTTGGCTTTGGTGGAAGTAATAAAATATTAATATAAGCCGTAATTATTAATCCTAAAAGAGTAATATTCATAATCGCACTTGCATATTGTGGCAAATTATTAGAAAATACGGTATTTCGAAAAGACTCCCCCCCAAACCAAATTGGGAACCAAATAAAAATAGCTAAAATAAAAGCCGAGGTAGCCCAAGTATAGTGACCTTCTATCATATTCCCAATCCTACGAATTCTATCCCCCAATGGGGCTTTGGAATTAATAGCATAAGATCTCATAGTAGTAGCTAGATTTTCAATACCATAAGCCCATCGTCTCATTTGTTTGTACTGATTCAAAAATGCCTGTATTGGATTATGAGCTTGTACCGCATCCAGAGAGACAGGGACATGAATTGGTATAACACTATAATCTCCATTATAATAATTCACACATTTCCAATAAATCACCGAATCATCAGATACCATATTAACAGGCCAGTAATTTACCTTAACCAAAGTCTTAAAGCTCATAGAGTGACTAGAAAAAGTAACCATTCTGTCAAATCTAACCGATTCCATCATATGCCAAAAACTAGAGCTAATCGCTACTACTCTAGTAAAAGCAGGCGCATCCCAAATATTATTATGATACATTGGTAAAGGCTGATAACTATGTTTATGTGGATTATCCATGGTCAAGAATTCATAAGTCAAAGCCGCAAAATATTTTGGATGAGCAACAGTATCACTATCAAAAACAGAGATAACTGTACGATCTATGTCTATATTTTTCTGCTCCAAATATTCTCTCATCTGCTTGGCAGCATAGGTAGCATTAGCTCCCTTCGCTTTCATCTCACCTTCAATACCATCTGGATGAGTAGTCACAATAAAGTCTTGAAATACTCCCTTGAATTTTTGCTTCAAATACTTTTCCTTTTTTTGACGAGCTGCCCCTTCCCTTTCTTCAGTAGCCACTACTACAATCACTTTATCTAGAGGATATTCCATTCTAGTAAGTGATTCAATACTTTGAGCCAATACTTCAGGAGCCTCATCATAAGTTAAGAGCATAACAACATGACTTATATGCTCAAATCCTTGCAAAGATTTAGCCTTATTAAGCCAATCAATCTGTATATCTATCTTCATTTTACGATAAGCAACTATTAAATGTACACTCAAATATACGGCTTTAAATAACCAATATAAATCAAAAATTAGAACAAATAACGCTACCTGAAAAGGCAAAACAAAAGATAGCCCAATCAATGAGATAAATGTTCCCCAAGCTAAAGTAGCTGGCAACATTTCAAAAGTCCTCTGCCAAAATCTCTGCTTAGGATCCTTAGTTTTGGGGTCAGGATAAATATACATAATTAACTACTAATATTATTAATATTCAAAACTAAAAGCAAATAATAAACTAATAAGCTTAAAGCTAAAGCAGTAGAACCAAATATCCAGTACACTATTATATCTTGAATCTCTGGTTTAGTAAACCTTTTTTGAATATACCAAATTGCGAGTCCGTTAAATATACTAAATATAATAGCATAGATTAAGTACTGCCAAACATTGTCAGGAGAGTCAATAAAGCTTCCTACATTATAAAAACTAAATCTCAAGTTAATTAAATCACCTGTATATTGAGTTTGTATTCTCAGTATAATTAATAAAATTCCAATACAAAAAGTAGTAATTAAACTAATATAAGAAATTAATAGAATAAAGTTTTTTTTAAATTTAATTATTTGTTTCATCTGATTCTAATTTGTAATCTTTGTACTTGAAATTTTAAGGGATCAATTGATTGATTCAAGTTTTGAATAATATCAAATTCATATAGCTTTATTGTTTGAGCTTCATAATGAGAATTGACTACTACAGCAAGAGAGCCATTCTGAATAGATACCGCCTCTGATAATTTTAAATCTATAAAAGTAGTCTGAACTAACTCATTATATAACATACAAACTTTAGTACTTTCAAGCTTACTATACATATCTGAGCTAACTGGATATTTTTTCTGTAAAACTGTATTAATTCGCATATTATTTTTTAGTAACTATACTATTGATTTGACCATTATGAAACTGAGTTGTAAGAATATCCCCCTCTTTAAGCTGATCACTATTTGTAATAATTTTATCATAAATTTTAGTAATACTATAGCCTTTTTGTAAAATTGTTTTAGGGTCAAAAGCAAGCAACTGAGAGGTAAATAAAGCTAATTTATTTTGAAATTGAGACAAATTATTTGAAATTAAAATTTCTAACTTATTCACATTACTTATAGTTTGATGTTGATATTGTTGGATTATATTTAATTGTTGAAATGTCAAATACTCTAATTTTTGAATAGTCAGCTTAACCTTATCTGAAATATGATGAATATATCTCTCTAAAGTGTATAAATTTTGTTCTATTATATTTTCTAAAACTTGCATCTGATACTGTATACTAGTCTGCAATATTCTCTCCTTTTGCCTAACCTGAATTAACAATTCATCTCGATGAGGTGTTAATAATTCAGCAGCATTAGAAGGGGTAGAAGCTCGCATATCTGCTACAAAATCAATAATAGTAAAATCTCTTTCATGTCCTATAGCTGATATAATCGGTTTATTCGAAGTATAAATAGCTCTAGCCACAGACTCATCATTAAAAGCATGTAAATCATCCATAGCTCCTCCACCTCTAGTCATTACAATCACCTCTACCTCCGGATACGTATTCAAGTTTTCAATAGCCATAATAATACTCTCTACAGCCCGCTCTCCTTGTACCTGAGCATGATGAAAATATAATTCTAATCCACCCATTCTAGCACCTAGTACTTTCATAAAATCTTTATAAGCTGCTGCATCCTGAGAGGTAATAATCCCAATTTTTTTTGGCATATAAGGAATATCTCGTTTACGTGCATCACTAAACAATCCTTCTAATTCTAATTTTTGCCTTAATAGTTCAAAAGCCTTAGCTAATTCACCTTCACCAGAAACCTCTAAAGTATCTACCATTATACTAAAAATGCCAGATTTAGGAGATAACCGAGACTTACCAGTGACAATAATTCGCATCCCATCTACTGGAGAAATTTTAGATTTTCTCAAATTAGTTACATTAGTAAAACATCTAATCTTAGCATCCTTTTGCTCATCTTTCAGATCAAAGAATACCCACTGATTGTTCGCAAAACTAGACATTTGAAAAGCGGATACTTCACCCTCAATTTGTACAGTTTGCTCACCAATCATTGAATTTATCTGTTGAATAAAAGCTGATACACTCAAGACTTCAGAAGATATCACTGGAGTATTCACCTTAATCTCGGCATATTGGACCAAAGATACAGGAATAATATTTTTATTTTTTTCTAAATAATCCTTACCCTCTGGGAAATGAGATAAAACCCTAATAGCTTCCTTTTTCACCCCTAAAGATGTATCCTGCAATAACGGTATAATAAAATCTCCCACTCTATTCCATTCAAAATTAATCAGAGCTCTAAGAGATGCTTGTCTGTAAGATGACTTAGTATGAGTCAAAAAAACTTGAATACTATACACAGCCCGCTCTCCACGTTCTCTAATAATATCCTGAAAATAAGTATCTAATTGCTTGCCCGTCACA
>JBMTTF010000013.1:0-15014 GCA_049449075.1 Minisyncoccia bacterium
TTTAAATTAAGAAGTTTTTGTAAGACTATTTGACCAACAGATGAGCTTCATATCCCCATGCCCTATCATATTCAGTATCCCCTGATAACCATTCAACTTTATCTATAGATACTTTTTGTTGATTTGCCACATAATCTACGTGATTAGTCCCAGACGCTACAACATATTCAGCTATAATCACATTATGAGTATTTTTAACAATTAATTTATCTTGTCCTACTGGATTAACAGGATTAGGTACTGGAGTAGTGGTTTGAGCATCCCTAACCAATAGATGAGCTTCATATCCCCATAATCTTCCGTATTCAGTATCCCCTGATAACCATTCAACTTTATCTATGGATACTTTTAGCTGCCCAGCTACATACTCTCTATGATTTGTACCTGCGGGGACCATATATTCAGCTACAATCTGATTAGAGCTATTTTTAACAATTAATTTATCCTGAAACATACTAGATGCTGAGACTGTGAAAGGAACTATCACTGCTAAGACCACACCCATCAAAACTGTTTTGAAAGCAAGTTTTTGAATATTCATAGTAATTAAACTTTATCTAATAATCAGGGAGTATTCTATACAGAATATACAGAGTCTCCTTTACTTTTATTTTACTCTCTTTACTCTCTTTGTCAATAGCTTAGAGTTATTCCCTCCCCATAATGCTAATATTTACTCATTGATAGTATCATTATTTATTCTCTTTGATTGTATCTATTGGAGATGTAGATTATGATTCCCTAAAGAAAATATATATATACTGATGATTGATTAAATAAAAGTTGCAACTTCATATATTAAAGGTTTGATTTATTCAAAATATTTTGTTATAATATTTGTTAGATGTCCGATCGTCTAATTGGTAGGACGACAGGTTTTGGTCCTGTTAATCTAGGTTCGAGTCCTGGTCGGACAACATCTATATAATTACAGTCTATCTTTATCAAAGAAAAATGCCCACCATCTTTCTGAATTAGTTTGTGCTGGAATTCTTTTCTCAGCTTGAGGGTCTCTTAAAATTGAGATTAAATCTTCATTACTTAGATTAGCTGTAATTGAGCCTGGTGTTATAATCACAACCTCTTCTCCTGGCTTTTTTAGGTCTAACTTTTGTTTAGCCTCTCTTTCTTGATAAGCTGAGGTGCTTATGTATTCCTTAATCTTTTCTAAGGAGGCTGTATCTTGTTTAATTCTCTCTACTTGCTTAAGTAATGTTTGTTTTTCTAATTCTCTTGTATATTTAATTTTATAGATTTCCATAATCCTGATACCCAAGAATGTAATGGTACCTATCAAAGCTAAGGTCAATAATCCATTTTTGATATTTTTTTTGGGCTTAGTTTTAGGTTGATTATAGACTCTTCTTCTCATATTCTATATATTAATACCCACAAGTTGATGGATTTACTGGAGCACCTTGTGGACTTGAGCCAACTCTTAAAGAATTAGGCAAATAAATAGTAAAGTGTAAATGTGGACCAGTAGCAAATCCAGTAGCTCCAATATCTCCTATACGATCCCCTCTATTAACATTTTGCCCATTTGATACTCTCTGCTGACTCAAATGCCCATATAGTGAATAATATCCATCTGTATGTTTAATCACAATCCATTTACCATAAGAATTGTCATTAAACCCAACACTAACTACCGTGCCTGAAGCTGTAGTATAAACTGGAGTCCCGTTTGGAGCACCAATATCTATACCATTATGTCCAGCTCCTCCGTAGGCTCCACTCCGAGCGAAGGATGTCATTCCAAAACCTTGTGTAATTCTACCTCCTTGTACAGGCCAAGCATAACCTCGAGCTGAACAGACGGTACCTCCTCTCCCAAATTGTTTTAATAAAGCTGCCTCTAAATTAGCTAATTCTACAGCAGTAGCTTTTCTTTTCTCTTCTAAAGATTTTTGTTGTGAGTTTAAATTATTAATACTGGCATTTAGTTGATTGACTGCTATTTCTGAGGCTTTAGCTTTGTTCTGTACACTATTCTTACTATTTTCAATTGATTCTTTAGTGTCTTCTAATGCACCTTGTGTTGATGCTAAGGTAGCTTTTTGATTGGCTAGATTTTGATTAGTAATATCTAATGCGACTTTTTTTTCTATTGTTTCGTTTAATAAAATCTGTATTCTCATCTGAATAGTATTAGAATACTCAATGTTACTAAAGACATCTGATAATTTATCTGAGCTGACCACTGCTATGACCTCATTTCTAACTAATGAACTTTTATATAAACTTTCTACTAAACTCTTAATATTAGACTTATTAGATTCTATTTGAGTTTCTAATTCTTGAATATTTTGATTAGTTTCCTGAATATCAGTATCTGTCTCATTGATTTGCTGACCTACTTGTACCAGCTGGCCTTGCAACTTTTTAATATCTGAGTTGAGATTATTAATTTGTTGTTTTAGATTATTCACTTCTACTTCTTTATTGGACTTTTGTTGGGAAGTTTGATTTTTTCTATTCTGTATATCCTGAATTTGTTTTTCTAACTGTTTAATTTGTGCATTCTTAGAATTGATATCAGACTGACTGACTGCCAAAACCAAATTATCCTTTTGTATGAATATAAAGGTTATAATTATAGCAAAACTGATTATATATCTTAATTTCATATTGTCTTATATTTGTTATAAAAATATTTATAACATATTTTTATTTCTCTAAGTCAAGAGAGTGATAGCAAATTTTATACGGTTGATTGATTCATCACGTCCTAATATGGCTATGATATCAAACGGAGATGGTGACTTTTCTTTTCCTGAAAGTGCTACTCTGAGTGGCCATAAAACCTCTCCCATTTGATGTTTTTCTGACTGAATAGCATTTTTGATAAATTGCTCTATTTCTGATACTTCAATTTCATCTATATTATACAATAATCTTTGACTCCACTCAAGACTAGCTATAATTTGAACCTTGTTCATAGCTTTATAAGCTAAAATTTCAGGATTGTAATCAGGCTGTTGCCACAAAAAATCTATTTCTTTACCTATATCTACAAATTTTTTTATTCTTTGAATTTCCAAGTTTATAATTTGATTTAATTGACTTTCAGTCCATTGATTTATATCAAAACCATTTTTTACTAGATATTCCTTACTGAGTTCTACTTGTCTATCTTGGCTTAATTGCTTAATATATTGAGCATTAATAGAATCTAACTTGTCAATATTAAATATAGCTCCACTTTTTTGAACTCTCTTCAAACTAAATTTCTCGATGATTTCACCTAAAGTGTAGTACTCCCTATCATTTCCTTCATTCCAACCTAAAAGGGCTAGAAAATTTATCATAGCTTCTGGTAAATAACCTTGATCCCTATATTCTCGAATTGAAGTAGCCCCAAATCTTTTAGACATTTTTGATTTATCTGGAGCTAAAATTAGTGGTAAATGAGCAAACTGTTTAGTGCTAAAACCGAGAGCTTTATTTATAAGAATTTGCTTGGGAGTATTGGCTATATGATCATCTCCCCTTATTATATGGGTAATTTGCATTAACTCATCATCTATTACCACTACGAAATTATATAATGGATAATCTAAATTTTTAGCAATCACAAAGTCTCCTAGTAGGGAGGTGTCAAATTCTATTTTACCTTTGATTTTATCTTCAAAAAATACCTTGGTATCTGGGACTTTGAATCTAATTACGGATTGTTCAATGGGCTTGATTTTTTGCTCTCGATATGGAGACCTTAATACAAACTGCTCTTGAGCTTCATTGGCTTGGGTTTTCATTATCTCTAATTCTGATTCAGTCAGATTACACCAATATGCATCTCCCCTAGATAATAACTCGTCCAAATATGGTCTATAGGTATTACTTCTCTGACTCTGGCGATAAGGGCCTAAATCTCCAATCTCACCTTGTGATGATACTCCCTCATCTGGTATTAACCCTAACCACTCTAAACCTTCTATAATATCTTGTTCTGACTCTTTAGTGGATCTAGCAATATCTGTATCTTCAATCCTGATTACAAATTTACCTTGCTGATTCTTAGCATATAAATAATTAAATAATGCTGTCCTAGCAGTACCTATATGTAAGTTACCTGTAGGAGAAGGCGCAATTCTAGTTTTGATCATAGATTTAATTTTCTAACCTTAACTTTATTATACCACAAATAGTCATTTTTTGATAAAATTTATAGAATCTCTCAACACTAATAATATAAAAAGTATACTTGAAAGCAGGTATATAAATACTTTCCCAGCCCAATTTGTATAGTACCACTTTATAAAATATCTATTAAATCCCTTTTGCCAATATAATCTCTTTTTAATATTCCATAATTTTTTAGTACTGGCTCCATGATGATGATATATTTTGGCCTCTGCTAAATAATAAGTTTTATAATCTCTGGATTGTAAATTTTTGGACAAATCTACATCATTGAAAAATAGCCAATAATCGGGATGTGTATCAAATCCACCTAATTCTTGCATAACAGAGCTTCTGATCATAATTGCTGAGGCCATTGGTTGCTCACATTCTTGACTTTGAGTATAGTCAAAATGATCATCCCATTTTAACTTAAATATGGAATTGAACATATGTCCTAAAGTTGGTAATTTACGACAACTTTTTTGAATTCTGCCGTCAGGATATTGTAGTTGTGGTGCCAACATTGCATATTCTGAGTGATTATCTAAATACTGCGCTAAATGTAGAATGCTATTATTTTGTAATACTATATCTTGATTGAGCCAAAGAGTATATTTACCCTCAATATATTCTAAAGCCACATTATTCCCAGCTGCATAACCTAAGTTTTTAGTATTAGTGATAATCTTTAGTTTAGCATGTTTCTTATCCCAGTTTTGTTGTAAATTATCTAAATACTCAGATGTCTTGTCTGTAGAAGCATTGTCTATAATAATTAATTGATAATATTCTTTATAAGTTGTACTGATTGACTCTATACAATTTTGTAAATCTTGTTGATTATTCCAAGCTAGAACTACAATTGATAATATAGGCTTTGATCTACTCATAGTGGAGATTTTATATATTCTCGCCAAATTTGGAATAATTCTCCGGTAGCTACTACATCTCTCATACAATATTCGGCTATTTGCTGATATTCTCCTTTATTAAATAATTCTGGTACGTCTAGACCTGTAATACCTTCGCTTTTAGGACTTGTAATACCAAATCTCTTACAAAAATAATCTAAGTTAAATTTTCTGGTAGTATTGTAAAAAGTTAATTGGTCAAAAAGGTCTACATGCTCTTTATCTGAATAACGATAAGGAATTAAATTTTTAGTTGGCTTGATTTTATGCAATGCTGATCTCATAAGAATATATGGGCAATCAAATCCCCTACCATTAAAAGTTACAAAAGTACTATATTTTCTGATAGTAGCCCAAAATTTCTCTAATATTGCAGCTTCTGTGCCTACCAGATAATGTACGCCTTCTTTTTCATATCGCTCCTCAAGCGTTCCATCTGGAGCTTGTAAATATACACTTTTGATATCTTTGTCTGGATCATACAAACCAATTGCTACAATCTGACCAGTTAAAGGATATAACCCTAATGTATTTTTAACTAATTCTTGCTGTTCTTCAGTTTCTGCATATTTTAAGAGATAAATCTGAGTTTCAGGGTCTATAGTATCCCAACTATCTCCAATAGTTTCTATATCAAATATTAAATGTGACATATAGTTTATATTATTTATATTCTTGTATTATACTGTATTTTTGGATAAATTCATATATTTTCTTAAAGACTGCTAATTTATTATAATCTAAATTAACCAAATGATATGAGTCTTTGACCCACATAATATGAATATCTTTTGATTTGGTCTTTAATCTTTTTTGAAATAATTCTAAATTATAGTTAGGCACAACATGGTCTGTGGTGGATTGGATTAAAAGTATAGGTGAATTAACCGTTTTAACATAATTCCTCCTAATTTTACGAGTAAGAAAACATACTTGTGCTGCAGAACTTATAGGGAAATTAGTATAAGCACCTTTACGAGAAACAGCTATCTTTCGTATTCTTTCATCCAACAATGTATTGTTTCTATATATTTTATATGGAATATATTGTAAAAAATGTGATAAATAGCGTAATATAAATGGAATTTTGATTTTGAGTGGTGTGCCAATAGTAACAATTCCAGCTATTCTATACTTTGAGGCCAAATATACTGCTAGTTGGCCTCCCATAGATAGCCCCCCAACAAAGATGAAGTCCCAATTATCTGCCACTTCTTGATAAGCCTCTTCCGCCTGTTTTAACCAATCTTTATAACTAATGCCATGTAAATCAGATGGCTTGGTATTATGGCCTTTAAGATTAATACTATGATATTCTATACCTTTTTGTTCTAAATATAGTAGCATTTCTTGTAAATCATCTATTGTTGAAGCCCAAGCATGAAACCATAATACTCCGATTCTCATATATTATCCTCTAAATGACCTAATATATTTCATCATTTCTAAATAAAACTGTAAATTATGATGACTCAAATATTCCATTGCATATTGTTCCTTGACATTATATAAATGTCTTATATAAGCTCGACTATAATCTTTAGACCCTTGCCACTCAGCATAAGGATCAATTGTACTAGTATCTTCTCTATAGATTAAATTTTGGATTTTTAGAATATCAAAAAATTTATTTTTTGGTAATTTAGCTTCTGTTTGAGTTTGCTGTAAATCTCGTAAATATTGATGAACATCTTGCTCCTTATTAGCTGATTTCCAAATATAAACTGTACCATGTCGAGCTTCTCTAGTAGGGATGACACAGTCAAACATATCTACTCCAAGAGATGTAGCATAAACAATTTCTTCAGGTTTACCCAAACCCATCAGATATCTAGGTTTATCTACTGGTAAAAGAGGTGCTGTCCATTGTATGACCTTTAACACTTCAGCTCTTGACTCACCTACTGAAACTCCACCAATAGCATATCCATCAAACCCGATGGTTTGCAATTGACTTAAACTTAATTTTCTTAAATCTTCATATATACCTCCCTGCACAATACCAAATAATAATGGCCGAGTATTATTTGGTCTAGGTTCTTCTTGCAATAATCTTTCTAATTCATTTTTAGACCTTTCTGCCCAACGAGTAGTTAACTCTAAAGACTTTAATATGTACTGCCTATTTGAACCCCCAGGAGGACATTCATCTAATACCATAATAATGTCACTCCCCAAGTAATATTGTGTGCGAATAGACTCTTCTGGGCTCAATAGATGTTCACTACCATCTATATGTGAGCGAAAATAAACTCCTTCTTCTGTAATTTTATTGATTTTTGATAAACTAAATACTTGAAAGCCCCCGCTATCTGTTAAAATAGTCTTTGGCCAATTTGTAAATTGATGAAGACCTCCTAATTTACGCACTAATTCATAACCAGGTTTTAGATAAAGATGATACGTATTCATCAAAATAATATCTGTCTCAAACTGATTATATATTTCCTGATTCCCAATACCTCTAATACTCCCTTTGGTAGCTACTGGCATAAAAAATGGGGTGTATAATTTACCATGACCAGTATCTAAAGTGCCATACCTTAAGCTATGTACATTATTTTTTAGTTCAAACATAATTACTCTTCTACGTATATCTGAGAAGCATCACTAACTGATGATACAGATAAATTACCAGACAAATCTATTCCTGTAAAGTCATCTTTACCTGTATAACTAATACCATTTAATAACCTTGGTTCTCCTCCTAATTGATTAATGGTAGGAGTAATCCCAATTTGGAATACTGCTCTATACAATGGCCTTAATAGTCCAGTATTGGCCGGGACCTTGTCCACATTCCAGATAATTTCTTTTGTCCTCTCATTATAAGTTATATCCCCATTACTAACAACTTTCTTACCTGTCCAAAACACATTCTCAGGCAAGCTAGTTCTAAAGGAAACTCCTGATACATCATTAATTAAGTTTTCTATTTCTAAACTAACTGTGAAAGTAGTAGTTTGTGCTAGTCTTAATGGGATAGGCCCAGTATTAATAATAGAGCTATCTCTACTAACATAAGCCATAGTAACCTTGGGAATAAGTTTAGTAGCTAACTTGACTTCACTAGAATTTCCTTGAATAATTTTATTTACTCCCAGAGCAGTAGGAATTTCATTACTTTCAAAGGTTACATTTGTTTTGATGACATAGTTTGTATCTTGGAAGGTTTCAATAGGAATAGTCTTTTTAATAGGAATAGAGAATGAAACTTCACCTTGTTCATTTGGAGCAAAAGTTTTAAGCTGTGGGATAGCATTTGCTCTCCAAATTATAGTGGAGGTACTAGGCTCAAACTCTGCTCCTCTAATACGTAGCCCAGTTAAATCCAGTAATTTACTATCTAGTTGTACCTTTAAAAATCCTTCCCCTATTCTAACATTAGTATTATTTCTAAATGTTACCGTATAATTCAAACTATCTCCTGCCACAGCAATAGTAGGAGTTACTTTTTGTGCAAGATTAACATAAGGTGAGCCTAAAGTAGTAGATTTTTGACTACTAGCATATAAGGTAAATGCTCCCTGTCTCGACTCTCCTATCTTAGCTTTTATAATCTTAATTTCTTGTTGATTCCCCCCTAGATTTCCTATTACCGTCAATTCATAAGAAGATTTAGATTTTAGATTTGGGATTGTAAATATATTCTTTGAGTTCCCCGTAGCTGCAACAGTTGCAGAAGAAAAGGCAAAAGTATCGGGATATTCTAATTGTAATTCTAAATTATTTAAATCATTATCACCTCTATTATTAACAGAAATGACATAATTCAAAATATCTCCACTAACACTTTGTAATGGGGCTTGAATATCTACTATTACCGGACTATCAGCAATTGTGGTAGCAAATTCAGTTTTTGAATCAAAACTAGATGTCAAAATAGTAGGCATATAGTTTAAAGTAGCCTTTATAGTATGAATACTTCCTAATTCACCTATTAATCTACCCTTAATTATAATCTCTCCTTTGGACATAGGGGTTAATTCTGGCAATTCATATTCTCTAATTTCAGATTTATTCTGTCCTAATATATCTAAAGATGAATCTATTAAGGCATTGGGTATTTCTACTGTGATTTTTGAATTTTTTAATGATACTTGATTATCATTTATATATTTTAAAGTATATTCTACCTCTTCCCCAGCTAATACTTGACTCGAACCAGTGATTTCTAACCTAACTCTTTGATCTGAAAATCTTTGTTGATTTGCTTGATAAAAAAAACCTATACTCAAACCTATCCCTACCAAGCCTATCAAAAGTATAGTATAAAGTGTGAGTTGTTTTTTATGTATTTGTAAAAAAGATTTCTCAGACTCTTCAAATTGTTTAAAATCAGCAGGCATAGGATTATCATGCTTACCATAAACACTATATGGAGTATTATGAACCCTTTCTTTATCTAATTCAGCTTGATTGTCTTTTTTATAAATTTTCTTCTCAATATCTTCTAATGCCATATATTTATTTTAATAATATCTAAGTTTTATTATATCATATTTATTAAATAAGATTCAAGGAATTACTTTTTAGATTATACCAATGTAGCTGATATTGTACCAGTTTCCATGGGAAGTCTTGTGCTTCTATCCAAATCCCTTTTTGCCATTGTCTTAATACATAAATCAACTCACTACTAATAGATATATAATCTTCAAATTCAACCTTTAATTCTGATATAACCAGCCCCCCAGCTCTAATACTGATACCAAAATCTCTAGACTTTGTAACTCCAGTCACTACACAATGTGACAAATTAATACCATAGCCTAAAGTGTATAGTAACCTAGTTAATAACCAACCGATCACTACTTGATATTGATGAGAATTAGTTTTAACTAACTCTACGTATTGCTCAATGCATTCAAATACATGTATATCACTATGATTTTCATCTATGAGCTGGTCTAATAGTTCAAATATCACTCCCATTAAAGCGGTAGATTTGAGGTCTAAATATAAATCAGAGTAAGAGTCTAAATCTTTAATCGCAATTAAACGAGAAGTATTCCTACCTACAATAAACTCTATTTCAGATTTACCCCAATCATATAATCTGTATTGAAGTTTAGAAGTAGGTTTTTTGATACCTTTTAATAATAAAGTTTGTTTACCATAATTCTTGGTATAAAACACACCCAACCTATCCACTTCTGGCAAATCTATTTGCTTAATCAAATAGGCCTCACTATGGTGGATAATTGCCATATTCTATATTTCTATAACCACTGGTATAATCATTGGTCTTCTTTGAGTAGTTTTGAATAAGAATAATCCTAAATCTTCCCGAATAGATTTTTGTATATCTTCTATACTCTGGTCTTGACCTTCTTTTGCTAATTTTTGTTCAATATAATCCTTTACTCTTTCCTTAATTGAGCTTAATAATTTGGTAGAAGTTTGAATATGTACAAAACCTTTTGAAACAATTTCTGGATCTCTAATAATCTTACCTTGTTGTAAATCTAATAAAATGACAATAGTCAAAATACCATCTTGGGATAAAGACTGTCTATCTCTAATGACTATTTCTTTTAAGTCACCTACTCCTAGCCCATCTACCATCATATTACTTGCATTGACCTTCTCAGTAGTTACTCTAGCTTCTCCTTTATAAACTTGTATCACTCTACCATTATCGGTGAGCAAAATATTATCTTTTTTCATACCAACTTCTTGAGCTAAATCAGAATGAGATTTGAGAGCATAAAAATCTCCATAAATTGGTTGTAAATACTTAGGTCTAATAATCTCTAATAGGTGTTTTAGATCATCTTTTTGAGCATGCCCAGAAACATGTACTTCCATCATTTTATAATGAATAATATTAGCTCTCTGTTTGGCTATAGCATCTTTGATTTTCTGCACAGACTCCTCATTACCAGGGACCACTGAGGATGAAAACACTACTGTATCCCCCGGTTCAATCTGAAAGTTACGATGCTCTTTATTAGCCATTCTAGTCAGAGCCGACCTCTCATCACCCTGAGCTCCAGTACATATAATAGTCAAGTTCTCGGGTGGGATATTACGAGCCTCTTGAGCTGTAATAAGAGTTTGAGGAGAAAATTTAGCATAACCAATTTCATGTAAAATCTGAATATTAGTTTTCATACTAAATCCCTCAATCACTACTTTACGATTATATTTTTCTGACAAATTAATCATTTGCTGAATTCTATTCAAAGTACTAGAGAAAGTGGTAACTATAATTTTACCAGTTGCATTCTCAAAAATATGGTCAATATTATTCTGAATAGTCATCTCAGAGACTAGTTTTCCTGGTCTACTAGCACTAGTACTGTCTGACAGCAATAATAAGACTCCTTCATCTCCAATTTTTTTATACATTTCTAAATCAGCTGGAGCTTCTCCAACAGGAGTAGCATCAATTTTGAAATCCCCAGTATGCAGAATTACACCTTCGGGGGTCTCAATCTTAATCATAGTAGAATCCGGAATACTATGATTAATATGTAAAAATGTGACCGTAAAAACCCCTAATCTTAATTTTTCATTAAGTTTAGCTACATGCCCATTAAGTGGAGGCAATGTGGTAAACTCACCCTGTCTTCTTTTCATCATAGCTAAAGGAAGAGCTGGAGCATAAATAGGAGGATTACCAATCATAGACATAACTTGAGATACACCACCGATATGATCCATATGACCATGTGTAATCAGAACAGCTCTGATTCTATCTTCTTTTCCTTTAAGATAGCTAGGGTTAGGTATGATATAATCAATTCCTGGCTGATCTTCTTCTGGGAATTTCATACCTATATCTATAACTATAATATCCTTACCATATTCTATCACTGTCATATTCCTTCCACCAATCTCCTCAGACCCACCTAAAGGAATAATTTGTAGTATAGTATCTTTTGTGTTAAATGGCTCTTTAGCACCGAGGTATTGATTAGCTTTGTGGCTTAAATCTTTTACAAAGGTAGTTCCTCTCTTAATTTTAGCATTATTATAATCTTTCATATTAAATATTAATTATTATTGGTAAAATCATTGGCCTTCTCTCAGTCTTGGTTAATAATAATCTAGATATATTTTCTTTAACCTCACTTTTCACATAATCTAGATTAACTTCATCTGTTTCTTGAATCAAAGTAGTTATAATTAATCTTGCTTGTTCTTTAATCTCATCAAATAATTTCATCGAAGATTCATTATCCACAAAACCTTTGGATTCTAAAACTATATCATTTAACATAGTACGAGCTTGTAAATCTACTAAAGCAATAATATGTAATATCCCTTCCTCTGCCATAGATTTCCTATCATGAATCACCACATTAGTTAAATCCCCAACTCCAAGTCCATCTACAATGATATCCGAAGCTGGTACCTTTTCTGGAGTTATTCGTCGCTGTTTATAATCAAAAAGAATAACTTTTCCATTCATTCCTACTATCACATTTCGGTCTGGATAACCACCTTTAATAGCGATGTCTCCATTCGATCTAAGTAAATGATGAGAGCCTGTAATTGGTATATAATATTTTGGCCTGATGGCTTTCAACACAGCTAAAGTATCTTCATATCTGGCATAGGCTCCATATCTAGTATCTAATTCTTGATAATATTCTACACAAGCCCCTAATTTAGCAAAATTGTCATTGACTTTTGCTACCGATCTAGCATTACCTGGTATTAAGTCTGCAGGATACACTACAATATCTCCATCTTCAATATTAAAAGACTGATGTTCACCATTAGCTAATCGCATCAAATGTGGGATATCATCACCATGAGAACCTGCAATTAGTACGACTAATTTTTCTCTTGGGATTTCAGCTAAACCACTAGGACCAACAATAGTTCCTGATTTAATTGTAATAAATCCCTTTTTACGACAGGTATTAAATGTATTGAGTAGACTTTTACCCTCAATGAATAAATGTTTATTATTACTTTCTACCGAATTTACAATTTGCTGCATTCTACTAATCATAGAGGGAAAAGTTGAAATATAAATTGTACCTGTGTTTCGAGCAATAATAGAGTCAATATGTTCCGCTATAGAAGCCTCAGTAATTGCAAATCCCTGGGATTCACTCGCTACACTGCCAGTTAATAAAGCAAAAGTGTCAGAGCCTGCTAAGTCTCTCATATAATCTAATAGCTCTGATTTATCAGCGCTATTACTATCTAATTTATAGCTAGATAAATAGAAAACTTTACCCTGCATAGTATAAACACATATCCCAATAGACCCAATCACATTAAATGGAGTTGGAAATACATTAACTTTAAATGAACCCACTCTAATTGAACTATATGGTTTAATAATATGCTTTTTATACTTTATGCCTTGAGAATAAAAATCATGCCTTGACTCTAAAATAGAAAACAAAGCCTCAGTAGCATAAATATGTAAGTTAGGAAATAAATGTAGTAAATAAGGTACTGCCCCTATATGGTCAGGATGTGGAGACGTTAATACCACTCCTCTCACTTTACTCATATTATTTTTTAGATATTGAGTATTAGGAATAAGATAATCTACTCCTGACTGATTTACACCTGGCATTTGAAGCCCCATATCTATAATTAGAATATCATTTTCTTGCTCTAAAACATACATATTCTTCCCAACTCCATCTAATCCTCCTAAAGGAATAATCTTCAAAGATTGCCTGGAAGTTTCAGGAATGGTTCTTTTTTGGGCAAAATTCTTACCCTGAGTACGTGAACGATTAGTACGTACACTAGTTTTATTATGAAATTTTTTTGATTGCATCATATAATATATTAAATAAAAATTATTATTATTTTCTTTGAGAGCTTATCTAATCTGCTTATAATATAAAATAAAATGTTTTTTAAAACAGAAATATGTTTTACTCTAAAAAAATGTAGACTCTAGAGAATTGAACTCTAACTTACTCCTTATTAGTAAAGTCTGTTACAAAAATTTACTTTGATTCTTTTACTTTAGCTCTGCTAATAGCAATTTTGTTACCCTCGATAATATTGTTTTTAATTAACAGATTATATACTGTTTGAGAAGGTTGCGCACCTACAGAGATCCAATATTTAGTTCTCTCTACATTAATGGTGTTATCTTTATTCCCAGGATTATACATACCCAAAGATTCAATAAATTTACCTTTTACTGGACGAGTTTTCTCTGCTACTACAACTTTATAAATAGGAGTATTTTTTTTACCGACTCGTGACAATCTGATTCTTAACATAATTTCAAATAAAAAATTTATAGATTTATTAACAGTAATTATATCATAGTTTTATAATACTGTCAATATTACAATCTATTGTTGTTATCCCAGTCAAAATAAGATATAATATTATTATATTAAATTATATTATATGAAACAGTTCTGGATTCATTTCAAAAATAATTACCCCCATAGTTTTATATTATTATTCTTCTCTATTACTGGTTTCTGGGCAGCGTTTACAATAAGCTTTGAGAAGTATATGATTCTAACAAATCCACTTTATACTCCTGGCTGTAGCATCAATGCTTGGATTGATTGTGGTAAAGTAATGAATAGTCAATATGCTACTATGTTTAATTTTCCAAATTCTTGGCTTGGCCTAATGGGATGGCCAATGGCTTGGCTAACTGTATTATATTTACTAACTCACAAACAATTATCTAAACCTTTTATGTTAATTGCTATGTTTATAACTTTCCCAGCAGTAATAATATCTTATATTTGGACTTATTTAGCATTCTTTAGAATTGGAGCTATTTGTCCTTGGTGTATTTTATCATGTGTATCAGCCACCTTGGCTTCAGCTAGCTTAGTAGATCTAAACCGAAGCAAAGGATTTATCAAATTTCCAGTAAAATCTTTTAATATGTGGGCTATAATTCTTGCTATATGGTTTGGAATTTGGGGGATTATATTATATATGACAGTTGTAAGATAATTTAGATAAACTTTGCTAAAAAATATCTCAGTAATTAATTTATCTTATATATACTTC
>JBMTTF010000014.1:0-14515 GCA_049449075.1 Minisyncoccia bacterium
AATATTATTGAAGGAACAGTCAAACAAGGCATAGCAAGAGAAATTGGAGAAAAACTTTGGGAATTAATAGAACCTTTTGGAGATTATGGATTTAATAAATCTCATGCGGCTTGCTATGCTATGATAGCTTATCAGACTGCTTATCTTAAAGCCCATTATCCACTACAGTTTATGGTAGCTTTACTCAATAGCGATGCTAAAGATATGGCAAGAATAGCCATAGATATAACTGAAGCAAGGCAATTAGGATTAACTATTAAGCCACCTAGTGTCAATCTAAGCCAGGCTCAGTTTACAGGGACAGACTCTACTATATTCTATGGACTTGGCAGTATCAAGAATATGAGTAGTAATTTGGCTGAGTATATTGATATTGAAAGAAAAGAAAATGGACAATTTCAATCTCTAGATGACTTTCTAAATCGTATTCCTTCCAAAGAGCTGAATAAAAAAAATCTGGAAGCTCTTATAAAAGCCGGAGCTTTGGATGAGTTTAAGCCAAGATATATTCTAATTCATAATTTGGATAATATTTTAGGCTTCATCAAAACTCTAGCTAATCAAAATACCGTCAATACCCCTAAGAATTCCCTGTTCGAAGCCACAGTTAGCAATACTCCAAAATTAGAATTAGATAATATCCCAGCTAATGTCACTGAAAACTTAAATCAAATTTTAGAATTAGAAAATATATATTTAGGACTTTGGATATCTACACATCCGATTAATGAGTACAAAGATATCTTAGATGAGCTAAAATTACCAAATATAAAAGAAATCAAAGAATCTAAAAGAAAAACTAATCTAATCTTAATAGGAGTAATCAAAGATATTAAGACAATTTCTACCAAAAGTGGGGCTAAGATGGCTTTTCTAAATTTGGAAGATAATGTAGATAGTATCGAAGTAATAATTTTTCCTAGTACATACCGAAGTCTAGGAGAATATTTAAAACCAGGAGCAGGGTTAGTTATCAAAGGTAAGAGACAAGACAAAGATGGAGTGGCTCAATTTATAGCCTCAGAGGTAAAAGATCTCAAAGACGATGATATTAGCAAATGGTCAAACACTAAAACTACTCCTAATCTCAATAATTCTGTAGAGGAAATCGGGCTAGACATTCCAACAGCTCCAGATGCAGAATACACACCTACAGTTCCAGCAACTCAAGATGGAGCAGAAATAGTCGGGATAAATATAATAATCCCCCCTCACACCACTCCTGAAGCCTTACAAAAGGTTAAAGAAATCTTAACCCGAGAAGCTAGAGGTAAATGCCCAGTTTACCTCATCGCTAATTACAATACCCCAAAAATGCAAGTCAAAACTACAAATTTCTCCGTTCACTATTCCGACGAATTAGTAGCCAGAATAAAATATATTCTGAATAATCCGGAATAGTGGTATAATGTAAATATAATTATTAAGATAAAATTATGGGTAATCCTAATCCCCTACAAGAAATTCAAGATGAATATAAATTTAATCAAAATTCTACTGAAAGTTTGACCCAAAAAATTAAAAATTATTATAATAATTATAATACACTTAGTAATTTAATATTTTCTGGATTTTTAATTCTAGGGTTTTTAGCTTTTGCCTTCTTATCTCTGGATGGAATACTTGTCGGAGACTTAATAGTTTTACTAGTGTTCGCAGTGGCCTCTTTTATATTAGTTATAGGTGGGTATTTATTCTATCTAATGTGGTTCAAAAAGTAGGACTAAAAACTATAGTATAACAAAGACTTGACAATAAAATAAGATTTATACTATAATAAAACTTAGTGTTCAATTCTAACTTTATTTATATATGGTTGTAAAGACAGCCTAAATTATCTTTTTTATGTCACGAAACTCTTATTTAAGCTCAGTCATTAGTTTGCCTGCCAAGATTATTGCAAATAGAGAGAAAAAATCTGATAACTCTTGTGACTCTTATCGTAGCATAGAGTGGTCCAAATATTCAGAACCTTATCATAACTTATTATACAGCAACCCTATATCAAAAACTATGCAGACCAAGGGTTTTTTTGATATATCTGGAAAAAAGTATAAGTCCAACTATAAATATAGTCTTAATTTATCTAAAATAATAAAAGATAGCATAGTTAGTCGGCCTAAAATGATTTGGTTGCCTTGTATCGATGAGAGAATTCAGTATCTAACAGCATCTCATCATGCTCTTTCTCTAGGATTACCTGGATGTGAGTGCTTAATGTCAGCTGAAGACAAACTCAAAATGGCTAATAATCTAATAGCTGTATGTGAGGATAATCCAACTATAGAAGAAATTGTAGTCTCATCACACTCTAAATGTGGAGCGGTAGCCCATATATTAAATAGTAAAAAATCTAAAAAACCTCTAGGTTTAGTTCTAGATAAATTTAGAGACCAAAACCGTATACTAGACTCTACTAGTGAAAAATATGCCTCTAGTTTTGCTGCTATTATAGAACAGCAATTAAAAGAACAAAGCTCATCTGTAACAGTTCGTACACATCACTTTGACCTTAAAGAATTACATTCCAAACATTTACATCATGCTTTTGGAGCTATTATTAATTTTGACCCGCTACTTAATGGAGCTGAATTAGAAGAGAATCTGGAGCTACCAATGTTTAATATTTATGCTGGCGGACAGGACTCTAACCAAATTATGAAAAATATTGATTTAGCTATTAATATTGCATCTGGAGCTAGTGGCTTTAGTTATCAATATATAGATAAAAACAATCCATTTATACTATTATTTACAATACCTAAGGGTGATCAGTCTATTATTAATAATATTAATAATATAGTCCAGACAATTCAAAACCAGACTTATCCTATAGGATTAGTATATTCATTTGTAGATACAAAATAGTATATTGGTAAATTTATACAATTTAATTTGATTCCTTTATGTTATACTATAATAATTAGTGTAATATAAAATATGAAAATATCAAATAAACACTTTATTATAATTAGTTTATTTTTAACAATTGGGATTACCTTAGGGATATTTTATTATTCCAATAGACCAATTAGTATTATAGAGGATAATAATTCTTTGATTCAAGAAAATAAGTCTGATACAACTTTAGTTGACGAAATTTTAGAAGATAAATCCTCAATCGAAGATGTCAAAACTAATAATAAAACAATTAATATTATATCTTTTGGGGATATGATGTTAGATAGATATATTAGAAGATTTATAGATAATAAAGGTATAAATGCTATTTTTGAAAACATTACTCCTATACTCCAAAATAAAGATATGGTTGTAGCTAATCTAGAAGGTAGTGTAAGTAATTTTCCACCAAAACCATTACAACCTAACAATGTACAGTTTACTTTTGATCCTAAAGTTGTACCAGAACTAAAAAAAATAGGATTCACACATTTTAGTTTAGCAAATAATCATTCTCGTGATTTTGGGGCAGAAGGGATAAAACAAACGAAAGAATTTTTAGATAAAGAAGGTATAAAATATTTTGGAGATAGTAATAACAAAACTTCTCTTTCATATATTCAAGATTTGGATGGATTTAAAATTGGGCTTGTTGGTTATCATGAATTATTTAACCCTGATACTACTTCGACTATTCAGGAGATTAAAAACATTAGAGATAAATCTGACTTTATAATTGTATATCCTCATTGGGGAATTGAATATAAAACATTTTTCTCTCAATCACAACAAGAAAAAGCTTATCAGTTTATAGATACCGGTGCTGATGCCATCATAGGGGCTCATCCTCATGTAATACAACCAGTTGAAATCTATAAAAATAAAGCTATTTTCTATTCTCTTGGGAACTTTGTTTTTGACCAAACCTTTTCACAAAACACTCAACAAGGTCTTGCTGTGAATATATCTCTAGAAAATAAAAATATAGTTTATGAAATTATTACAATGCAATCTAAAAATTTAATTCCTTATACGTTAGAAGGTAATGAGAGAAATAAAATATTATCTACTATAGCAGATAATTCTGTTGTCTCTGATGAAATAAAATCTAGTATAAAGTCTGGTTCTTTTAGTTTAAGTAGATAATATTCCTTAAATTTATGATAGAATAAAAATAGTTATTTATTAAAAAACTTTAAATATGAAAAATCTAAAAACAAGGAAATTTTTTATTATAAGCATAATTTTAATATTAATTATTGCCTTTGTGGTATTTGTTATTAATTATACTGCTGTTTTACAGCCTCCTGTGCTTGAGACTGGTTCTAAATTTGAAATAGATAGCCAAAATATTTCTAAAAGTTTAGATTATGCATATACTCCTGTTATATCTGATCTTTATGTGCCTTGGAGTATTGTCTTCCCTACAAATGACAGTATGTATATTGCTCAGAGGTCGGGTGAGATAGTACATTATAAAAACTATCAAAAACAAGCTGACTTTTATAAATTCTCAGAAATTAGCGCTACTAATGAAGAGGGTTTAATGGGTATGGTTTTGGATCCTGATTATCCTAATTCTCCTTATATTTATGCTTCTTTAGCTTATGAAGAAGATAATCAAATGTTTGTTAAAGTTGTAAAATTAACTGATGTCAATAATCAAGGTAATGATATTCAAATACTATTAGATAAAATTCCAGCTGCTAAATTTCATGCTGGATCCAGACTTAGGTTTGGACCAGACCAAAAATTATATATAACCACAGGAGATGCTACTAAAAAAGAAATTGCACAAGATATTAACTCACTAGGTGGTAAAATCCTAAGGATGAATAAAGATGGGAGTATACCAGAGGATAATCCTTTTAGTAATTCTTATATTTATTCTTATGGGCATCGCAATCCTCAAGGGATAGACTTTGATCCAATTTCTGGAGTTTTATTCTCTACTGAGCATGGACCATCATTATTCGATGGAGCAGCTGGAGGAGATGAAGTTAATCGTATTCTACCAGGTAAAGACTATGGTTGGCCAAAAGTCTCACATACTCAGTCAACCCCTGAGGCTATTGATCCCCTTTTAGTATTCACTCCTGCGGTTGCACCTGCTTCTGGAGTATTTTATGCTGGAAATAAATATCCTAATCTTAAAAATGCCTTTTTATTCGGTGGGCTAAGAGGTGAGGGTATATTTGTAATTTATCTAGATGAGTCTAGAGAAAAAGTAAAATCTTATGAGAAATTAAATATAGCTGAAGGTAGAATCCGAGATATAGCTATCTCACCTGATGGGTATATTTATTTTAGTACCTCTAATCGAGATGGTAGGGGTACTGCTAATGATAAAAGTGATCAGATTTTTAGGTTAGAGCCAAAGTAATTATTAAAAAATATCCCCAGAGCTAAATTAGTTCTGGGGTTTAATAAAGATAAAAACTTAACTGTTTTTAGTCTGTTCTATATGATCTGATATTTATTAATCTTATATTGCTAATATTTTTACCGATAACGCTATACGGGAGTCCTTCTTGGACATTTAAATCTATACAGTCATATAGTTCATTGGGTTCAACTTTTTTAGTGTAGCAGTCAAATCTGACATTTATTTCTATAGAACGATGTTTAATAGTTCCAGTAAATATTCTCACAATAGATGAATCTGATGTAGCAGAAACTGTCATAGTGGTGGTAAAAAAACACCTATACTAAAATACATGTTTTTACAAAATTTGTAAAGTCTTAAATACTTTGCTAAGATATAAATAATTAAAACTATATACTATGACTAAATTAAATCTTCCCGAAATACAAGCTAAAATAAATTCTAATTGGGAATTATCTGAAAATACAGATCTTTTATCCAGAAGATTTGAACTCAATAATTTTGTAGAGGCTTTAGAGCTAGTCAATAAAATTGGGGAATTAGCTGAGAAGCAACAACATCATCCAGATATCAATTTAGGTTGGGGTTATGTAGAAATTTATCTTAGTACTCATGATATAGGAGGTATCTCAGAAAAGGACATTGCTCTTGCCAAGGCTATAGACAAATTATAAAATATAATATTTATATTTTTATTTAAATTGAATCAATGATAAACATAATAAATAGTATTATACTTAATAATAATATTACTATTAAAGATAGAATCCAAATATAAATAGAATAATATTGTAAACTATAAAGTATAATATTTAAAACAATTAAAGATATTATAGATATAATATATATTGATAAATATTTAAAAAACAGTCTAAAAACATTTTTTTTAGGTTTAATAAAGTCATTTAATACTTTAGATTTATAAAATTCCTTAACTTCTTGTAAGTTTTCATTAATGTCTGAGGTTTTTTTTTGCTTTGAATTTATTTCATCCATATTTTTTATAATTAATATGGATTTATTATATATTAATTATATTTTATTGTAAAATTGTAGTTTTGTTTTTTGCTACTATTATTTATCAAAAGTTGTTTTACAGTTTTTGATTATTTAATTTTAATCTATATATTTATTCTAATACTTCTGATATAGCCTTCTCTTAGTTAATTTATAATTTCATTATTCTAAAATCTTATTTTAGCCTCAAAAGTTATATATATATTAAATCCAAATATTAAAAATATTATACTTATAAACATTATATATAAGCCAATTTTAAGCATTTTTGTTGACAAATTTTAGTATATAGTATATAATATTTTTGAATCTAAAATCATTAGACAAGGTTGATTTTGAATCAAGACTTACGTCTGTCTGTTCCGTCTTGAAGTTCGAATTCCTTGTATTTAGTTAAGAATCCTATTAGTACCGTTGTTTTTAAATTATCCAAAAACCAGGTGACTCGATTCATAAAAAGTGCTACTAAGCACACACAAGATAAAATTAGTTGGATTATTCTTACTGTTGTAGTAGGTCTAGTTGTTTTCAGTAATATGGCATATGCTGGAAAAATCTCAATTGGATCTACCCTTATTAATAATAGTAATTTAGGAGGTCCACTTGATGCCTCTTTAGCTTCCGCAGGAATATTACAAGCTAATGGAATTTTAGGTCTACCTAGTGATGAAGGATTAGATTATAATGAACAAAGCAATGATTCTAATGTCATTAACATAGTTAATTCTCCTGAAGGTTATACAGTTTCTAATTCTAATCCCATAGTTAGAGAGTATATTGTACAAGAAGGTGATACATTAGAAAATATTGCTCAAAAATTTAGTATTTCTGTAGAAACTATTGCTATTTCTAATAATATTAAAGATTTAAAGCAAAATCCTCCAGCTAATAGCACTCTTATAGTTTTACCTAAGAATGGAATTGAGATTAGTTTTAATGAATCTCAATCATTAGATCAGATTGCTTCTAAATATAGTGTTTCTGAACAAGCTATTCGAGATTATAATAATTTACAAGGAGATATAGCTATTGGTACTAATATTATTATTCCTGATGCACAGGTACCTAATGAGGATAAACCTTTCCCTACTGAAACTGTAGAAAAACCTAAACCTGTATTACCTAGAAAAAGTAATGTTGCTAGAGCTAGTAACTTACCTGCTAATGATGGTTATTTTGCATACCCTACTACTGGTAATAATTATGGTAGAATTCACTCCAATAATGGTGTAGATATAAGTAACTCTTGTGGTACTCCTATCTATGCCTCCGCCGATGGTGTGATTACTACTTCTCAAAATGGATGGAACGGTGGATATGGTAACCATATTAAGATTACTCATCCAAACGGAGTTGTGACTATGTATGCTCATCTTAGTAGTCGAGAATTACAGACTGGATCTAATGTTACCAAAGGTCAATACATTGGAGCTATGGGAACTACTGGTAATTCAACAGGATGTCACCTTCACTTTGAAGTTAGAGGAGCTAGAAACCCTTTAGCTAGGTAATTAGAGTTCTTTTTAGAATAATATAAAAAGGAGTATTAAATTAACTCCTTTTTATTTAGATAGACTTCTCTCTGTATTGTAAAGCCTCAGCAATATGAGTGATGTTAATGTCTGTAGAATTAGATAAATCAGCTATTGTCCTTGAAATCTTTAAAATTCTATTATAGGCTCGGGCAGATAAATTCATTTTATTAACTGCTTGAGAAAGTAATTGTTGTGATGGTTTGTCTAAAATACAAATTTCTTGAATTTGTTTTATATTCATAGAACTATTTGTCTTAATATTCCAATTTTTAAATCTTTGTCTTTGTATTTCTCTGGCGTGCTCTACTCTCTTTCTAATTTCCTCTGAAGATTCTTCTAAAACTCCGGAGGGTTGAATTAGCTCTTCGGTTTTTACTTTTTCTATATTTATAATCATATCGATTCTATCCAAAAGTGGTCCAGATATTTTTTGCTGATATCTTACAATTTGAGCTTGGGAGCAGATACATTCTCTATCATTATCAGTAAGATAACCACAAGGACAAGGATTTTGGCTAGCTATTAGCATAAAGTCAGCGGGAAAAGTAAGAGATCCTTGAGCTCTTGAAATAGTAATAATTCTATCCTCCAAAGGTTGCCTCAAACTTTCTAATACTAACCTTGGAAACTCTGGAAATTCATCCATATACAGTACTCCCCTATGAGATAAACTAATCTCTCCTGGTTTTGGAAAACTACCTCCTCCGATAAGTGAAATTGAGGATGCGGTATGATGTGGAGCTCGAAAGGGTCTACTAATTATAAGAGGTTGCTCAGAATTTAAATTCCCAGCAATACTATAAAGTTGAGAAACTTCTAAAACTTCTTCTCTATCCATCATTGGTAAAATAGTTGGAATTGTGCGAGATAATAAAGTTTTACCAGCTCCTGGAGGTCCTGTCATCAAAACATTATGAGCTCCAGCTGCTGCTATTTCTAAAGCTCTTTTAGCTAATTTTTGACCCCTTATATAAGACATGTCTATATCGCTAATATGAGCAGTAGGTATATAATCATATTTTGCAGTAGGTTGGATTGTAGTTTTAATTTTAGTGTCAAAATGGTCAATAATTTCTTGAATATGCTTAATAGCTAGAATATTAACTCCTTCTACTAAAGAAGCTTCTTTAGCATTGCTAGCTGGAATAATTAAATTTGGGATATTATTTTCTTTAGCATAAACTGTAATTGGTAAAATACCCTGCACTGCTCTAACTCCTCCATCCAAACCTAATTCTCCTAATATAATATAATCTTGTTCTGGAAATTGAATTAACTCTAAAGCTTTTAGAATTGCGATTGCCATTGGCAAATCATAGGCTGTTCCAATTTTTTTCACCTCAGCTGGAGCTAAATTTAAGACAAATCTTTTTTGGGGTAAAATAATACCACTATTTTTAAGACCTAATCTAATTCTCTCTTTTGCCTCATTAATAGCTGTGTCAGGTAATCCTACAATAGTAATACCAGGTAATCCTTGAGTCATATCTACCTCAATCTCTATTTTTTTACCATTAAGTCCAAGAGTTGAGGCTGATTGTACTCTTGATAACATATATTTAATCTCGAATAGGCATTATAAGATAGTAGAAGTCTGTATTATCATCACTTTTTAAAATTACTGGAGAATCAGTATCATTAAGATGAAATTGAATTGATCCTTCTTTAAATAATTGTATTCCATCTAAAAGATAATTATAGTTAAAAGTAATGGTAATACCAGTATCACCATTTATATGAACTGGTATTGTTGTTTTGTTAGATCCAGTTTGAGAATCTGCAGAATTAATATTTAAATGTTTATCATCTTGAAGATTTAATTTAACATCATTGACTGTATTTTGAGAGAATACAGATGATAATTTAATAGCCTGAATTAATTCTTGACTATCACAGTTAAAAGTAGTCCTGAAAGTTTGAGGAATTAAACCTTCATATTGAGGGAAATTACCATCAATTAATTTAGAAATAATCTCAACTGTATCAGCAATTAATTTAATTTGAGAAGCCCCAAACTGAATAAGAACCTCAGTATCGTCTATTGAATCTAAAACTCTAATAATCTCCGCTACAGTTTTACTAGGAATAATTACAGAAAAATTTTCTACTTCCACACTATTTAGATTGACTTTTTTCTCACTCAATCTAAATCCATCGGTACCTACAAAAACTAATTGATTATCTTTTTTAGATACATAAACCCCAGCAATTTCTGGTCTAAATTCATTTTTAGGTAAAGATCCATACACTGTTTTCAAACCTTGTTTTAAATCATTACTATTAATACTAATTTGATTTTCTACTTCTACTTCTGGTAAATTAGGAAAATCCTCAGCAATAATACCTTTAAATTTAGCTTGAATATCTGGACCTTGTTCAATAGTTAATTCATCATTATCAACACTTAAGTTTAATTTATCCTGAGGTAAGTTCCTAATATAGGCTAATAAGGTATCTTGTGGAATACAAATTGCCCCTTCAGAGTCTTCTTTACCACGAATATGAACTCTGATACCAATTTCAAGATTAGTAGATGTTATAGTTAAAGATCCTTGATTTCCTTGTAATAAAAAAGTTTGTAAAACTGGTAAGGTTGTAGCTCGAGATGAACTTTGACGAGCAATAGCTAATCCTTTTAAAAGATTTTCTTGCAAACAGGTGAATTTCATATCTTATCTATCTTAAACTATATATTATATTATACCTTTTATAATTCTTTTTTACTAGATTTTTGTTTTTTGTTCTTTATTTATTATATATATAATAGTAGATAGTAGTGTCTGTGGAAAAACTTAAAACTATGTTTTAGTAGTATAAATAAAGAGTGTCAAGTGTGGATACTTTTTGGGATAATGTAGTATAAAGTTTGTGGATAAATATTATATTATTTTAAAGCTGTGGAATACTTATACTTTATTCACAATTTTATAAACATAAAAACATGTTTTTATATAACTTATTCACAGCTTATTAACAAAATAATATAATAGATTAGGAATTCTCAGGGTTTTCTTCATTATAAAGTTTGTTTTTTATCAGAGTAATATCTTGTTCAAGAGTATAGTTAGAAAGTAATTCTTTTTTAATTTTATTCCAAGCATGCATTACTGTACTATGATCTTTTCCTCCCAAAGCTTCTCCAATATTAGGAAATGTTAATTTTAACTCTTCTCTAATTAAATACATTGCAATTTGTCTTGGAACTGCAATGTCTTTTTTACGGCTTTTGGATAAAATATCCTCTTTTTTTATATTAAAGTGTTCAGAAACTATATTCAAAATAGTATCTATATTTACAATCCTTTGAGAGTGAATTTGACCACCTTCAATTAATTTATCAACTAGTTCAGGAGTTATTTTGGTATTTAGTAATTGTACTCTAGCAATAATTTTATTAAGAGCCCCTTCTAATTCTCTTACATTACTTTTAATTCTCTGGGCAATTACACAAATAATTTCATCATCTAAGTCAAAATCTTTTTGAATACATTTGCTTTTTAAAATAGCAACTCTAGTTTCAAATTCAGGAATAGCTACATCTACAATCATTCCTCCCTCAAACCTTGATTTTAATCTGTCATTAAGAGTTTTTATCGCACTAGGAGGTCTATCACTAGTAAATACAATTTGTTTATTATGAGCATATAATTCATTAAATGTATTAAAAACTTCATATTGAGTAGCTTCTTTACCCCCAATAAATTGGATATCATCAATTATTAATAAATCTACAGCTCTATGTCTAGCTTTAAAGTCATCCATTTTCCCATTCTTAAGGGAATTCATCAAATCTGAAATAAAAACATCCGAAGTCACATATAAAATATTCTTATTATTCTTTAATAATTTATTGGCAATAGCTTGAATTAAATGTGTTTTACCCAATCCAACACCACCATAAATAAATAAGGGATTATATCTGGTGCCAGGTTCTTGAGCTACTGATTGTGCCGCTGCATGAGCTAATTCATTAGAAGATCCTACAATAAAATTACCAAAAGTATAATTATCTCTCAATAAAGAAGTTCCAGTAGCTTTATGAACTTTTACAAAATTATTATTAACTTGAGAATTAAAGCTAATGTCAGATGTATTCTCTTCAGACATAGCTTCTTTTTGAGATTGAAACTCTTGATTTTTTAGATTAACAACTGATTTAATAGATTTAGAATTTTGTTTTTGGCTGTTTTGAACCACATATCTAACTTTCTTGACTGAACCAGTAATTTTTTGAATAGAATTAAGAATAGTAAGGTTGAATTTATTTTCTAACCAATTACGTGTAAAAGCACTAGGCACACAAATTACAATCTCAGACTCATCCATACTAATAGGATAAGTATTTTTGATCCAAGTATTAAATTGAGGCTTACTAATATTAAGCTCTATTTCTCCTAATACTGAATTCCAAACTCTTTGTTTCTCGTCCATTGCAATCGTCTAATTGATGATGTTTATAAACTGTGGATAAGTTAATTTTATTATACTCTATTAGAAAATTTTTGCAATAATATAACAAAACATCTAGCATAAACATAATAAAAAACATACTTTTCACTTTAATTTCACTTTTGTATTTAAAATAAAAAACTCATCAATAAGAAGATGAGTTAGTTGTTTTTATTCTCTTAATCTACTATTAGCAAAGACATATATATTTTTATTACGACTAGGTAAAAAAACTAAAATCTCATTATCTTTTCCAATAGTAATGGTAGAAGAATTTATATTAAAGCCTCCTTTTAGTAACTTTACCTCTAAGGCATGGATAGTTACAGAAGTTCTTATAAATAGTTGAATTATTTTTTTCTCAGTAGTGTAGCCAGATAAAATCAAATCTCTAATAAAGTCGTCACTATTATCTGAGGTACTTATCAAACTGTTGATAAAGCAAACCTCTTCATGCAATGTACGTTTTTGACAAAAAGACATTCTTAAATAGAAAAAACTACAATACAAACATAACATATAAACAACATTATTTCAAGAAAATAATGTTGTTTATGTGAATCTATTTTAAAATGCAAGTACTTTAAGTATGTGTTGGATAAAATTCATAGTTAATTACTTTTATTACCCAAAAGCCAATAAAATTATTAATTTATAGGTGCAATCCATAAACCTTGACTTTATAGCTAATATAAGGTACAATAAAATTTAATTATGTAATTATAGATTATGATAAAGGGAGCTGCCAGTAAGAATCGTAAAAGAAATAGACGTCATGGATTTTTATCTCGTATGGCTACTAAAGCCGGTAGAGCTGTTATAAATCGACGAAGATCTAGAGGAAGATCTAAACTTTCAGTTTAATTTTCTGTACAACTTAAAATAAATTTTTTAATGCAAAGGCTTCATCAAGCATCAGATATAGCCAATATATTTGCTCAGATAAAACCACAATATCTGGACACCTTTCAGATATACTGTATAGTTAATAATTTGTCAGATCATAGGGTAGGAGTAATTATTTCCAAAAAACACATTCCCCTAGCCGTTAACCGTAATCTACTCAAAAGGCAAACTAGAGAATTATGTCGTAGAATTCTTATTACAAAAAACAATAAATATGATATACTAGTACTAGTTAGGACTAAAATTACTACTGATAATAAAGCTAATTTTTTATCTCAACTTAATAATTATATTAATAATTTAACTTAAAAATCTGTTATGGGCTGGATATTCAATGAACTATTATATCGACCACTATTTAATTCCATGGTATTTTTTTATAATACTGTTCCAGTAGCTAATATTGGTTTAGCAGTAATTCTAACCACATTAGTAGTTAGAATATTGATGATACCTCTTTATCGAGCTAGTATCAAAAGCCAAAGAGAAATGACTATAATTCAACCAATTGTTAAAGAATTACAGACTAAATATAAAGATGATAGACAAAAGCTATCTGAAGAAATGCTCAAAGCCTATAAAGAGCATAATGTAAATCCTTTTGCGGGAATTCTATTGTTAATTGTACAAATTCCAGTTTTGATAGCTATTTATCAGGTGTCTTTGAATATCTTTAAACCAGAAACTTACCCAGAATTATATTCTTTTATAACCTTACCAGAAAGTTTTGACCCTAATTTCTTTGGATTGTTAAATGTATCAGATTCTAGAAATATTATTTTAGCTATTTTAGTAGGGGCCTCTCAATATTATCAGATTAAACTTATAATGAAACGAACTCAACCTGCTAAGAGTAAAGAGACTAAGAAATCTAAGAAGAAAGAAAATAGTAAACCAGAAGTACCAGATTTTGCCACCACTCTTAACAAACAAATGTTATTCTTGATGCCAATTTTAGTTACTGGATTTGCTTATTCACTACCTGCATCTATGAGTTTATATTGGATTACCACAACCGTATTCACAATAGGACAAGAGTTTTTCTTGATTAAACAAGTTGATAAGGCTGAGGGAATTAAATAATTCTCGCTTATGACTTTAAATAAAAAGCTAGCTTTGAATGGTATCATCCAGATTTTGGGTAAATTTGTAATGATCGGAATTGGATTTGTATCAATCCGTATACTAACAACATTTTTGGGAGTGGATGGATTTGGAGCTTATATTACTATTACAAATTATCTAATTATAGCCAGTGTATTAGCGGAATTTGGGTTTAATGCACTTTTGACTACTGAAATTGCTGGTAAAGATGAAAAAC
>JBMTTF010000015.1:0-14473 GCA_049449075.1 Minisyncoccia bacterium
CGTAGCGGGGGACCCACCACTTCCAACTCCTCCATTACCAATATTGATATCATATGAACCATTTATAAATGATGTAGAACCAGATACAAATCCTCCTGCTCCACCTCCACCTCCTTGATAGCCAGCTCCGCCTCCACCTCCACCTGCTACAACTAGATACTCAATAGTACCCTCGGTTGTCACATTAAAGGTTCCATTGGATGTGAAGGTATGGACTTTATAAGTAGTTCCATTTTCAACAATTGTTGTCTCTGTGACTCCTGTTGCTGCAACTATTGGCGTTATCACTGTTGGAGGTGCTTTGTCTATGATGCCGTCTTTGGTAATTAGAATTGATTTACTCACTCCTCCACCACTTAAATTTACTCTTATAAAATTATTATTATAATCGAGCTCTCCATTAATAGCTTTAAATGCTATATCTAAAGTTTGACTAGAATTGACTGTAATACCAGGACTAATTTTAATTAATTCTGGATAAAGCTTAGAGCTACAGGTTCCAGCAGTTATAGTATATGTCTTAGCTGTATCATCTATACAAACTCTCCATTGTGAATTCTGATAATTATTTTTGGACAGTTGTTGAGCTCTTAATAATGTAGTATATAAAGATTCATGAGCAGAAACTAAATCATTACGTATAATGACACTAGAGACTAAAGGGGTTGTAATAGCAATCAAAATTGCAATTAAAACCATTACTAGAGTTATTTCTATCAATGTAAATCCTTTATATACCCTTCTCATATTTAATTAAGCTTGGAAATTACCCACAAGACTATAAATTGGTAATAGAATGGCCACCGCTAAAAATACAACTCCTCCCCAAACTATAATCAATAAGGCTGGTTCTAATAAAACTGCAATATTTTTAGCAATTTGTTCTGATTCTTGCTCATATCTATCTCCTAATTGATATAATACTTCTGGTAATTTACCTGACTCTTCTCCAGCAGTTATAATTTCTTGTGCAGCAAATGGGAATATAGCATCTGTTTTTTTCTTATTTGCATCAAATATATTATGAAAACTTTTACCACTTTGAATATAATTAGCTAAAAATTCAGTATATTCTTTATACATATAGTAATCATGTACTTTTGATAAGGATAATAAAGACTTAGTAATAGGGATACCTGAGTTTAATAACATAGCAAGGTTATATGAGAATCTAGATACTTCAGTTTTTACTATTAAATCATTAAATACTGGTAAATGAAACAATAACCATTGTCCAGATTTTCTTGTAGCGGGAAAAATAAAGAGTAATAGGATTGAAAGTATTAATGTTCCTATTATTGCAGGAATAATAATATACCAGTATTTAGCCATTATTTCTCCAATTTGAATTAATATCTTTGTCATTATTGGTAATTTTACATTCATATTAGAAAACACCTGTCCTATTCTTGGTAAAATAAAGGTTGATACTCCTATACCTAAAACAATAACTAATGTAAATACGAATACAGGATAGAATAGAGCTGACCTTAATTGGGATCTACGTCTTTGATCTTTATCTAGGGAAATAACAGTTCTTCTAATCTTATCTGCTAGATTACCTGATTCCTCACCAATTTTAATTAAAGAAATTAAAAAGTCTGGTAAAAAATTATGTTCTTCCATTGTTTGAGACAAATTACTTCCACTCTCTACACTACTTAACATTGAATACAGTATTTTTTTTAATGACTTATCTTGAGTATTCTTATGTAAGATACGCAAAGAGGTATTTACTCCCATCCCTGATCCTACTAGTAAAGCTAAGTTATCTAAGAAAGTTTTTTTTGCTTTGGTAACTTTACTACTTCCTCTTCTCACCTTAGTATGTTTTGGGGCTTGAGTCGACAAAGATTTTTTTGAATAAAATGCAATCTCAGTCAAAATAGACTGATTGTTAGGATCTCCGCTCACATTAGCATTTTGCTCTGATGCTACATAATCAGCATTAATTGCTTGATTGGGAGTGTCTACTTTACCATTAGATGTATTTTTTTTCTTAAAAAACATATATTTTAATTATATTCTTCTGGCACTTGTGCTACTCGGAGAATTTCATCTAAAGTAGTAACCCCTATTTTTACTTTTTCTATTCCATCTTCAAACAGTGATAAAGATCCTTGTTTACGAGATACTTTAGCTATTATATCAGAGGTGGGTTTATGTAATACTAATTCTCTTAATTCTTCTGACATTTCTATTAATTGATAAATTCCACTTCTACCTTTATACCCTGTAAATCCACAGTTTACACATCCTTTACCTCGATATAATGTCAATCTTTCTTCTGAGAAAAATCTTTCTAAAGAATATCCTACAGTTTCCTCTAACTCTGATCTATTAACTGTATATGTATAGACACAAGCTGAACATATTTTACGAATTAATCTCTGAGCTACAATCAACTGTAATGTAGTAGATAATAAGAATGGGTCAATATCCATATTAAGAAGTCTTGGCAAGGTGCTTTCTCCATCATTAGCATGAACTGTTGAAAATAGTAAATGTCCAGTTAAAGCTGCGTTGATGGCAATTTGGGCGGTCTCATCATCTCTAATCTCTCCTACTAGAATAATATTAGGATCTTGACGTAAAATTGATCTTAAACCACGAGCAAATGACAAATCTGTCTCCTTATTAACTTGTATATGATTAACACCTTCAATCTTATATTCAACTGGATCTTCGATGGTAGTAATATTCCTACCTTCATCATTAACTGTCTTTAATATAGAATACAGTGTTGTAGACTTACCTGATCCAGTAGGACCTGTCACCAATATCATACCGAATGGTTTTTGAGATGCTTTTCTTAATATTTTAATATTTTTTTCATTCAGTCCTAATGTATCCAGAGTAATATTAGATAATGTATTTACAAGTACTCTAAGTGCGATTTTTTCTCCATAAACAGTAGGTAAAATAGATACACGGACATCTGTAACTGAACTATTCTTTTGAAAACGAATAGCCCCATCTTGTGGTATAAAGTGTTCATCTGTTCTTAGTTGAGAATTAACTTTTATTAAATTAAGTATATTTTCATAATATGACAAGGGTATACTTCCAACATCTTGTAACATTCCATCTACCCTAAATCGAATCCTAACAGTTTTGTTATATTGTGGTTCAAAGTGAATATCTGACACTCTTTCCTCTAAAGCTTCTTCTATAATTTCTTCTACAATTTCTGGAGCGACTGTATCAAATTTATCTATAATTGATATAAATCTAGATGATAGAGGTGCTTTATAATTCAACAAACAACTATCTATATCTTGTGTTAGAGAGTAACCAAACTTTATTGGTTTATTGAATAGTTTAATAAGTTCTTGTTCTAAATCTTTTTTTTCTATAACTTCTTTTTTACCTCCTATAAATCCAGTTCTTTCTTCTTTTTTAACAATAAGTGTGGCATTACCTTGCAATACTACTATATTGTCTGATGCGATTTGTATACTGTCATCTGTGTCTTTAAAGTAAACTAATCTTAATTCTCTAGCTATAGACTCAGGTATCTTAGTTACATTGCTTTTAGCTGGAATAAAAGTATTAAGATCAAAGTAAGGTACTGCTAAATGCTCTGCTAAAGCTTGTCCTATAATATCATAAGTAATGATATTATTTTGCACTAAGTAATCTATAGCAATAGCTGGGTCATTATTAGTACTTGAAAGTGCTGCCTTACAATCATCTGGGGCGATGTATTGGGTATTTACTAATAAATCTAATATTACTTTTGGTTCCATAATATATTTTTTAATTTTATTATTTTAATAATATCACATAACATATTTTATGTCATTAGCACCTGTTTTATAGCGTCTGCTAATTGACTAATTGAAACTTCTGATTTCACATAGTAAGCGGTTATCCCCAATTTTTCAACCCTAGCTTTATCTTCTGGCTGACCTAAATTAGTCATGACGATTATTTTGATTGATTTACTTTTCTTTCTCACATTTTCTAGTATAGTAAACCCATCCGTACCTGGTAATATTAAATCTAGTAAAATACAATCAAAATTTTCTTTATTTAACAAATCTAAAGCCATACTACCATCATTCAAGACTGTAGTGTCTACTCCAATCTGCTTTAGCTTTAGGTCCAAAACTCTAGCTATAGCTGGTTCATCTTCTATTATTAAAACTTTGTACGCCATAGTCTTTATTTCATTTGTAATTTAATTATATCATATAATATTATTTATTACAATTGGTAATTCGATAAAGAAGGTAGTCCCCTTATTTTCTTTTGATTCAAACCAAATATCGCCCTTCATTAACTCAGTTAGTTGCTTAGCTATGTAGAGACCTAGACCATTACCATCTGTACGACTATTTTTAGCATTATCTGCTCTAAATAATCTACTGAAAATTTGTGATTGCTCAGCTTTAGGGATACCAATCCCTGTATCTGATACCTTTATCAAAATTTTATTAGTAGTTGGTATAAAGTCAGCTTTAAATTTAACCACTCCATTTACATTGCTATATTTTATAGCATTGTGTAATATATTGGCAATGATTATATCTAAATATGCTGGATCATTTTTAATCGAGTCCTTAAATAATATATCTATTTCAAAGGTTATGTTCTTAGACTTTATCTCAGACTGTAGTGTCTTTGATAATGCTGAGATATAGTCATTTAAATTTATATCTTGAATATTAAATTTCACTTTACCTAAATCAATTCTAGATAAATTTAATAATGAACTTACCAACTTTTCCATTCTATTACCTTCTACATTTATATCATATGCCGCTACTCTTACCTCTTCATCGATAGATAGATTCGATAAAATAATTTCTGAATTCCACTTAATAGATGTAATGGGAGTTCTAAGTTGATGTGATGCAAGTGAAACAAATTCTTTCTGAGCTCTCTCGGTTGTACTTTCCTGTGTAGTATCTCGAATAACAAAGACAGACCCTATTGTATTATTATTTAGTACTATAGGATTTGATATATTTTCTAAAATTATATTTTTTTTATTATCGATAGACTTATAATTAAATACACTTTTATAGCTGTGTTGTGGGTATATCTTAAATGATGTATTCTGTTTACTATTTGAATTATCTTGATCAAACTGAATATCTGGGAATATATTATAAATAAATTTACCTAGAACATCATCCCCTCTTATATCTAATATATTTTCTAACTCTCTATTTATTAAAAATATATTTCCATCTTTACTTGTCACTAGTAGCCCATTTGGAATAGAGTCAATGATAGCATTTGTTTTAGCTTTTTCTAATTCTAACAATCTCTGTTGATTTTCAAGCTGATTCACTAAATTAGCTAATTTCTGCTGAGAGGCGACTAGCTCCTGATTCTGTTTAACTAGGGAACCTAATTTATTAAGATAGCTTTTAGTACTGACGGATAAATTCATTTGATTGGTAAAGGATGATTTACTCAACTGTGACAATGAATTATCCACAAACTCATTTAAAGATATAACTTGATCCTTATCTACAGAGGGTTTACTAGATAAACTAGACACTGTCTCTGAAATAATATTCAAAGTTTCGTAAACTGGCTTGATTATACCTGTATATAATGTATATGAGAAAAACCAGCCTATAATAAATAAGCCTATGATAATACCTATCAATAAATTTGTAGCTGTACCAGTGTATAGAATATTTATATCTCCTATATATTGTAGATAGGCTAGACCTACTATAATAATATATAATATGCTAGTAAACAACAATACCAATGCTGTAAAGATACGAAACATTACTGATCTAATAAGTGGATTGGATTTTATATTCATTATTATGGTGTTATTGACTCAAAAGAATTGTTGAGACCACCTAGATTATCTTCTATCAATCTATAATTAGCACTCTCAGCACTAACCCCAGTAGGTTTTTTTGACATATTAAGTAATGTTTCAGACAATTCCAAGCTAGAAGTATCTCCTTCTGGATTAATCTGATACACTACTGTCACTGTTACTAATTTAGCATCTATAGTGGTGTCATTTTCAATACGGACTCTGCGAGTACGAACTGGATTATCTAATCTGTCTTGTGAGGCAGTAGGTGCCGGAATAAGATTCCAAATACCGTCATCAAAGGACAAGCCAAATTCTGATCCACTAGGATTATTAGTAGTATCAGCTGTATTAATTAATATAGAGTAATCTCTATCTCTAATTGACTTAAGTGCTACAATACCCTCCTGAGCCATTTCCAAAGCTTGACTTTGAGCGATACTGGATTGATTATTCCTCTGAGCTATTAACATAGCTCCAACTATCCCGGCTATAGCAAGTGCCAAAATTGAACCTGCCAATAGAACTTCTATCACACTATAACCTTTTTTATATAACATATTTATTTTATATCTAATTTATAAATATATATTATCATCTTTTGGTATTTTTGACAATAAATTTACTTATTGAAAAAGAAACTAAAATTAGAATTATCATACCTATAAGGAATATAATTAATTTACCTCTAGTTTCTAAAGTCAAAGCCGATATCCCAAAAAATATACTAATTGTATACATAATAATTACTGATATCTTTTGGCTAAGTCCAGTTTGCAATAATTTATGGTGAAAATGCCTATTATCTGCTTCAAAAATAGATTTTTTATTCCAAATTCGCTGAGAAACAACCACAATAGCATCTATTATAGGGAAGGCTAAGACCAAGGCGGAAGTTGCTATCTTTCCCCCACTAATTAGAGATAAGATTGCCAACATATAGCCTAAAAACATGCTACCATAAGTCCCCAAAAATATTCTAGAAGGATACCAATTAAACTTCAGGAAACCTAGATAGATCGCAATTAATATAATTGAAATAAGAGCAATATGAGGTTGATTTACAAATAAAGTTAAAGACAGTATAAATAAGGTTACAAATCCTATAACCCCTACTCCCCCAGCCAATCCATCTATACCATCTAGCCAATTCACTATATTCATTAGTCCTACAATCCAAAATGCTGTTATAATATCTTGAGGAAAAACGATACCATAAAACTTATAACTATCTATAAACCATAAATCTCCATTTGGTAAGTTAATAGCTTGGATACCAACTCCAGACCAAATAACTATACCTGCTATACCAAATTGCCAAATAAATTGAGTACTCCAATGTAAATCTAATTTTTCATCTATATATCCATAAATCAAGATACAAATAGCTCCTAATAACATCCCCCAAAACTCATTCTGCCATGCTAATAAGTCAGTTCCTACAAGTATCAAAACTGTTAGGATAAAAATGGGAATAATCACCAAGCCCCCAATCTTAGGTTTAATTCCAATATGAATATCTCTATACCTAATTTTATTATCAAAAATATGTTGTGCCCATTCTTTATTTAATAAGAATTTAAAACTAAAGAATGTTATAAAATAAACTATAATAAGTACTCCAATATATATCCATATATTAGATAAATACATATTTAAGATGCTACTTTAACACGAGCAGAACGAATTAGATTCCCATTTAATTTGTATCCTACTTGCAAAACCTCTATAATAGTATTCTTTTTTGATTGATCCTGTATCTCTGTAATGTCAACAGCTTCATGTATATTAGGGTCAAATATATTACCTATAGGGTCAACAATCTCTACTCCTTCAGCTATTAGAATATCTTGTAATTGCTTATGGATATATACTACCCCTTGTACCCAATTATTATCTTGTAAATCTTTAGGTAGATGCTTTATAGCTAGTTCAAAGTTATCAAAGACTGGGATTAGATTTTCAATTAGAGCTTTATTAGCCAGCCTAATACTATCTATGCTAGATTGTGTTGACTCTTTTTTGAGATTTTGATAATCTGCTTGTGCTCTTTGCCAACCTGCTAGATTATAAGCTGATTCTTCCTTGAGTTGCTCAATCAATTGATCTAAATCCATAAGTTCATTAGATTGGTCCTTGATTTCTTCAGTTTGACTATCTTTCTTCTTCATAATTATTATTATTATTAAGCATGTATTCCACAAGAGCTATGTTTTTTGCATATTGCATACCCTTTGGACCTACTACAACTATTGTACCATCATCTGAGTCAATTGAGAACTTACCAACAATAACAGCATATTTATGCATAGATGTATGAGGACTTTCTTCTCCGATATAGAGCTTATAACTACCCTGACTTACGTCTTTACTAATCTCATCAATATGCAATTTTATTTCTTCTAAATCATCTAGTGCATTTCTAATAAATTCTACTGATGAAAAGCCAGGCTTGGTTAAAAAGCTCGAGACCCCCTCTTCAAATATTAAATCTGATGACAATTTACCCATAGCGACATTTCCTGACTCATTAGCAAATGATAATAAAAGTTTTTTTAGTTTAAGATGAAGTTCATTCATCTTACTCATATCATTTAGTAATTTATGAGTTACAGAAGCATATTGTAGTAGAATTTCTTGTCTTCCTAACAGTCTATTGACATAATATCTATAACCTTTATCTGTGGGTATTCTCCCAGAAGAGGTGTGTACCTGAACCAAGTACCCATCTTCTTCTAATTCAGCTAATTCATTTCTAATTGTGGCACTAGAGTATGGTAATTGATATTTTCTCTGTATAATAAACGATGATACTGGTTGAGCAGTATCAATATAGTCAAGAATTAAATACTCCAAAAGCTGCTCTTTTCTACTATCCATATAATTATATTATAGTATATAATCAACACTTTTTCAATATCTTAATTTAAACCTTCACCTGAATATCATTTAATGTAACTGTGATAACATCTCCTCTTTTTGTAGAGTGTATAAGAATATATTCAGCTAAATAAGTTTCTAAGATAGATGAAATTGTACGTTCTAGTTCACGAGCTCCAAAATCTGGATTATACCCTTTTTCTGCTAAATATCTGATTGCTTCATTATCCACCTCAAGTCTCACACCTCTTTCTTCATCAAAGTTTTGTATCATCCCTTCTATCATTTTGCTAGCTATCTCACTGACAGTATCTATATCTAATGGATAGTATACTATAACATCTGTAAATCTATTGATAAATTCTGGAGCAAACTCCTTGCCTTTGATTATAGTATCTATCAACTCTGCCTTAAACACAGCTTTATCAAATTGAGGATGATCCTTAAGAAAGGATCTTAAGAATAAAGCTCCTGCATTTGAGGTAGCAATAATAATTGAGTTCCTAAAATCAGTTCTAATACCCCTATTGTCAGTCAAAAATCCTTCATCTAAAATTTGTAAAAAGATATTCAAAACTTGCTTATGAGCTTTTTCAATCTCATCTAACAATACAAGAGAGAAAGGGCTATCCTGTATTCTCTTAGTCAGAAAGCCTTCTTGAAACTGATTGGTTTCACCAGCTGGAGCTCCTAAAATACCATATACCGAATCTTCACTTCCAAATTCATTCATATCTAGTCTAATCATTCTATCACTAGATCCAAAATAATGTTTAGCTAAAGCTTTAGCGGTTTCAGTTTTACCAACTCCAGTTGGACCTAGGAAAAGAAAAGTTCCTATTGGTTTATCCCTAGCTTTCACATCTAATTGGGCTCTTTTTAAGGAATTTACTAAGGCAGTGAGTCCCTCTGGTTGTCCTTTGATTTCAGATTGTAATTTTGATTCTAGCGATAATAAAATATCTTTTTCAGCATTTTGTAATGTGTTCACATTAATATGGACTCTCTCTGAAACAACAGTTCTAATATGACTTTCCAGCACAAATGGACTTCCATCTATATTAGCTTGATTTACAGCATCAGATAATATCTCTACTGCTTTACCAGGAAATCCACCTTTACTAACATATCTTTCGGAAAAACTCATTACGGCTCTTAATGATTGATATGTAATATATTTATTATACATACGGTACAAATCAAAAGATGTCATCATTAAAACATACATTGTATCTTCTTTAGATGCATCTTCTACTGCAATGTCTTCAAATAAACTATCAATGACCGGGAAACTTTTGATACCCATGTGATATCCCTCTGGATTATCGAGTCCAATCACATTAATACTATTTGAATTTAAAAATTTAATTATAATATTCCTAATCTCATCATCGGCTGATAAAAATAACTCTGATATATTCTCGATAACAAAAATTATATTACCTGATTTCTCTGCATAATTTAAAGCCTTTAACAAATATTGTGCTGCCTCTGGAGTCCCTGATATTAAATCAGTAGTTTTTAACTTTAATACTCGACTAAGATTTTTGTTTTTCTCTATCTGATATTGTCTAATTGTAAATGCCAAATTACTAATCAGTGATCTTTTACCAACTCCTATATCCCCTAATAAAAGTACATTGTGCCTACTAGAATTAGATAAATTAGTTAATATTCGCCTCAAAATATCTTGATGAATAATAACTCTATGAGGATCTCTATGGACTATAGACTCTGTAATATCCTCAGTGATTCTATCTAGGTCATTAGTATATCCAATTGTCCAAGAACGACCCAGTGAACCAAAACTTTTATATATCCCCTCTGGACTAAATGTAGGGACTACCTTACTATTATTATAATATAGAGCTTCCCAAGACACAATTTGTAAAAAATCTTCCTTAGATAAATCTAGCTGATCTAGTAAAGTTTTGAATATACCATCTTGTTCGAATAACAAATATAATAGAATGTGAGACCCTATATGCTTTTCTTCCCAAGATACTCTAAGATTATTAGCTTTATCTAATAAAGTATCGATTGGAATTATATTAGTATTATCCTCTAAGCCCAAATCTTTAATTTTAGCATAAAACTCATCTGGGACTAATCCCATATATGATAATATAGTTTGGCCACGAGAACTCTTACTAATTGCTTTGATTAATTGGATATAAGTAAGCTTTTTAGGAAAATATTGAACTAAATGTTGAGCTGTGTCATAGTCTAATATCTCTCCATAGTTATTTGATAATATAAAGTCATCTTTATTAGATCTTAATTTAAATACTATAAATAAATACGATATAATATATATATATATGCTTGTAAATATTAATATAAGTGTAAAAAGATAATTATCCGTACCATATCCCAATACTAATGCTACTATAATAAACAACATCCATATTAAATAACTAATGATATTAAACATGAATTTATCAAGTATATTACTAAAAAAAGTTCTGGTGTGATATATAGAGTAAAAATATTTCATAATACAAAACTACTAATAATTAATATCAAGAAAAGAACTGGATATGTCACCCATATAAAAAGTATCAGACCACCCAGGATACCTGTGAGACCTAGAATAACTATTCCTGTTAAAATAGTAAAAAACCTCACTAAAGCACCAACTACTCTAGACACCATATTAGATGTCCAAATCTCTAATATACGATTGATATCAAATCCTTTCTTTGGATAAGTATAGGATTGATTTTTCCAAGGTGAAAACAATGTTTTGAGTAAAAAGGTAAATGAGTATATTTTACTAATAACTAAAATATATTTATATACTTGTTTTACAATTTGAATGGGAATTTCAAAAAAATACCATTTAATAAATATAGTTACTAATTTAAGATTGTATTCGGTCGTTTCAATAATCATATTATTTTCGTATTACTATAATTTGAGATAATGTAGAGCTAAGATTAATTATTAGTCTTTTAGTTTCTTTTGGTTCATTGTTAGTATTATTATCTTGGACAGTAGATTGATATATATTTGAAGTATTAGGCTTTTTATCAATACCTATAAACTCAGATTGACTCAAACTAGAGGAATTAGAAATGATAACTGGAATGTCTTTGCCAATAATAATATTCAATAGGCTCCAGTTAGAATTAATAGATAAAATAACATCCTCCTCTAACTTAAGATTTTCAATTGACAGATCCATACTTGTAGCATTGGCTTTAATATATCCTGACTTCAATTGAATATTATTTAAATCTGTTTTAATAGATGAAAAATTAGTATTCATTCTCAATTCTATTGGAATATCATTTGGTAATACTATATCTGATTGTTTCTTATAAGCACCAATACCTGGTGGAAATAATGTTTGTTCTATCTTAATATTTTCTATTTTATTCTCATCTCTATAGTTACTAGAGATGATTTTATCATAGTTAGAAAAAAAACTACTTCTAAACGTACTAGTTTCGCCTGATTTTACTGTAGCTTGCACAGCTACCAGATCAATATCTGAAAATATACTGCTAGCATCTTTGGTTGAGATTATATTAGTACCATTATTGTTTTCGATATTAGCTGAGTATACAAACATTGATGATACGGTTAGCCCTAATACTACTATAGTCATAGCGCTTCCAATAGCTAAATCTATTCCATTATTGACTCTAAATATAGATATTCCCATCATAATAATTCCAATTGACCATATAGCTCCATATGGCATCAAAATTAATAAATAATCATTCTGATATACTAAATAAAAATAAATTAATACTACAATAACTATCAATAAACCTAGATAAATTTTACTAAAATTAATCTTTATATCCAATTTCTTTGATGGTTTTTTTTCTAAGTCATTATCTATGATTACACTATGCATAAAAGTTTATTATTATTTTTTTTGTGTTATACTTTTTATGATAAATCCAAAGCTAATTATTATAATAATACTGGGATATCTCCACATTACTGGTATTAATTCCCATGGAACAATCCTTAGATATAAAGATAATATTCCGATAAAAATCAACCCTAATGCTACTATATTTGTTTTAGATAATAATGAATATTTATCTAATAATGTTGGATTATGAGGCTTTATACTATCATGTGTCATATGATAATAAAACTCTCTATCCTCTTTCTCTGCCATTTCAACTTCTGTAGGTAATATGATAGATAATGTTATATATAAAGCTAAACCAATACCCCCAGCTAAAGTTAGTAGTATAAATAAAATCCTCACTGATCCGTGATTGGTATCAATATAGTCTGCTATACCAGCAGCAACTCCAGTAAACATCTTATATTCTGTAGATTTGTATAAACCCTTCTTTTTTGATGTTTCAACCATGTAATTTGATATTAGTATATATATTAGTATTATTGTATAATATTATTATATCATACAATTCAAATTTTTATGAATAAGTGGATAACTTTTTATATATGACTATTAATTTATCTTCAATAATTAAAGACATCCCTAAAATACCTGGAGTTTATCTTTTTCTCAACCAAGAGAACAAAATTATTTATATTGGAAAAGCCATTAATCTGAATAATAGAGTTAATAGTTATTTTAGATCAAATAATTCATTGAATTTAGCAAAAAAATCAATGGTAAAAGAAATCTCCCATATAGAACTAAAACCTTGTGATGGTGAAATTGAGGCTTTAATCTTAGAATCTAATTTAATAAAAAAATATAATCCTAAATACAATGTACTACTAAAAGATGATAAAAGTTATGCATATTTAGTTTGGACAAAAGAAGATTTTTCTAGAATTTTTGTAGCTCACAAAACTTATCTTAATAATCATTCAAATAATGTAAATTTTCTAGGGCCTTTTGTAAATGCAGATGCCTTGAGAAAAACCCTAAAAATACTCAGAAAGTATTTTCCCTATCGTTCATGTAAAACTATGCCTAAATCACCATGTATTTACTATAAATTAGGTAAATGTGATGCTCCTTGTATTCAGAATATTAATAGAATAAAATATCAAGAAAACTTAAATACAATAGTTGAGATTATGAAAGGTAAATCTAAAACTATTATAAAGAACCTACATCTACAAATGCAAAGTTATTCCAAATTACAAAAATTTGAGCAAGCTCTAGAAGTAAAAAATCAAATTGAAGCTCTAGAAAAAGTATCATTACATAAAGGTATTATTCAAACTAGTACAAGCTATAAGCATAAGTATATAGAGGCTTTACAAGATACACTCAAATTAGATAAATTACCAAAAAGAATTGAAGGATATGACTCATCACATTTCCATGGAGATAAAGCGGTAGTTTCTATGGTAGTATTTGAGAATGGAAAACCTAATAAATCTCAATATCGGAAATTTAGAATTAACCAGCCTCCCGAAGGTGGCGATGATTTCTACAACCTAAATCAAGCCTTAACTCGTCGATTCAAAAGAACTGATTGGCAAATACCTGATCTAATTCTAATTGATGGAGGTAAAGGACAATTATCAACGGTAATAAAGGTACAGCAAAAAGGGAATATTGAATTTAGATCTATACCTATTATATCCCTTGCCAAAAGATTAGAAGAAATTTATATCCCTAACAAAGAAAAGTCCCTATTATTACCAAAAAACAATAAATCACTACAAATACTACAACAAATAAGAGACGAGGCTCATAGATTTGCAGTTACATATCATCGCAAACTCAGAGATAAATTACCAAAATAAAGTTAGGTAGAGGAGATATACTATATCTCTCTTTGCTGCAAAAAATAGTAGCCGCAAGGGGATTCGAACCCCTGTTTTCCCCGTGAGAGGGGGATG
>JBMTTF010000016.1:0-14428 GCA_049449075.1 Minisyncoccia bacterium
TTTATCATTATTATAATTAAATATACCCTGAATTGTCCAATATTCTTGAGATTGGAAAGCTTCAATTTCTCTTTCTCTATCTACAATTAACCGCAAAGCCACCGACTGCACTCGTCCTGCGGAGAGACCTCGCTGGACTTTTTGCCATAAAAACGGAGATAATTTATACCCAACCAAACGATCCAGAGCTCGTCTAGCTTGCTGCGCATCAACCAAATTCAAATCTATATGCCTGGGACTCGCCAAAGCCTCCTTGATAGCTGACTCTGTAATCTCATGAAATACCATTCGCTTAGCATTAGCTGGTTTTAATTTCAAAATATGAGCCAAATGCCAAGAGATAGCTTCCCCTTCTCTGTCCTCATCAGTTGCCAGAATCACTTCCTCACTAGTCTTAGCTAATTTTTTGAGCTCGGTGACAGTCTTTTTGGCCTTAGCTGAGATTTCATAAGTAATTTCAAAGTTCTTAGCCGGATCCACCCCAATTTTAGATTTAGGCAAATCCCGAATATGACCCATCGAAGACTTCACCACATAATCCTTACCCAAGAATTTAGAAATAGTTTTGGCCTTAGTCGGCGACTCTACAATAATTAAAGCTTTTGACATAAAAATTATATTTAATTATTAAGTAGTCTATATTGAATTTCTATTTTCGTCAAATTATAAAGAAATATACAGAGTATTAGGTGAGTAATTGTCCTCCTTTGGAGGAGGTGGCACGAAGTGCTGGTGGTGGATTAAGTTTAATATTATTATAAACAAAAGTTTATTTAGTATTTTAAGTATTATCCACCCTCCCCCTGCGGGTACTCCCTCCTAAGGGAGATAAAATAAATCTCAACATTAAAGTATTGTCTACGATATTTCTAATCTTTTTCATACCTATTGATAAATACATCTCTCATCTCTTGGGCGGTTTTATCCCAATTAAAGTCTAGGCTTCGCTCTAAACCTTGTTTAGCATAGTGTTTGTATAAGCTATTATCTGTCAGCATACTATATATTATCTCACTCAATTCTAATTTATCATAAGGGGAGGTTTTGTAAGCTGAATTTAACACAATTTCTGGGAAGACAGAATTATTAGCGACTATTGTAGGAGTCCCAGAGGCCATTGCTTCTAGTGGGGGGAAGCCAAAACCCTCATACAAAGATGGATATACGAAAACTCTAGCTAATTTATATACAATAGGCTTATCCTCTACTGCTACAAAACCAATTCTGAGAATCCTATCTCTAAAAGGTGAATTGTCTATAGCTTGATGAATTTGTTTATATAACCAACCATTAACTCCGGCTATGACTAATTTTACTTCTTTGTCTCTAATCGCCACTTGCTCAAAGGCTTGAATTAATAATTGAATATTTTTCCTAGGCTCAATCGTACCTAAGTATAAAATATATTTTTCTGGTAAATTATATTTTTGCTTGACTTGTTGTATAGCTGGCTGACTAAATTCTTGTCTAAACAGCGGGTCAATTCCTGAATAAATCACTTTTATTTTCTCACTCTTTACTCCATAGATATCTATCAGATCTCTTTTGGTAGACTCTGAGATAGCTATGATTGTATTAGTTCGGTCTAATAATTTATCTATACCAATATATTTATGCCATAGTCGCATCTTTTGGGAGAACACTTCTGGTAAAACTCGTATAGCTAAATCATGCACAGTCAAAATTAGCTCAGTCTCTGGGCTAACTGAAGTTATATTCCAGTTTGGCATCCAAACTTTATCTGGTTTTTGACTAAAAGCTCTATCCAAATATGGTCGGCCTAAAGTTTTGAGAGAAAAATTTAATGCTCTATTTGGGTATTGTAACCAAGTATTTTTCACACCTATAATCTCAGAATTGTGCCTTATACCAGTGGCTAAAAACTCTAAATCCAAATCTTGAGACTCACTTAGAGATTGAATTATATGTTGAGTATATTCTCCCACTCCCCCTTTGAATCCATCCGTAATCCCGCGGGCATCTATACCTATTCTCATTTTTCCCAATAATGTTGTCTAATAGCAGATATAATAATACCTAAAGCTAATGCCAAAAATCCTCCTCCTAAAGCAAACAAAATTGGATTATAATCTACTTGTCTAATAACTGGAGTTCCAACGAATATATTATAATCTTTAATATCTCTAGTCTGCATATATGAAGCTATACTACTTGAAATCGATTCTGTTAAGACACCACCTAACTCAAATTCATCAACACCAAACCTAACTTCAACTACACTAGCTGATACCTGTTCTGGAGTAAATATAGTCCTAAAATCCTTGACAGATAATTTATCTATATCCGATTTATCTACATTGCGCAATACATCCTCTACGAAATCTGGGGTAACAAACCAACTGGAAACAATCTTGCTAAATAGCTCTGTTGATTGAATTGCATAATAACCATCATAAGTATAAAATTCTCCAGTATCATTTGTTTTCCTTTCAACGTTTAATGCTAAAGATACATCATAAGAGACTGGGATTAATTTTGTAATCACAAGACCAACACTAATACCCACTATGACTATTATCCCCAAGAAAAGCATATTTTTTTTAAAAAAATTCCTATATATATTCATATAAATTTATTAACTACACCTACATAATATCATATTTCTCTAAAAATTTATAGAAGTTTTGCTTAAAAGTATCTTTTGAGAATTTTTGAGCATAATTATGAATATAACTAGCATCAAATTTCATGTTTTCAGATTTTTCTACTGCTTTTATTATACAATCTGTATCTTGATACTCAAAGAATATCCCAGTTTTACCATCCTCTACAGTCTCCAAAGCGCCTCCCTTACCATAAGCAATAATTGGCTTGCCAGCTGCCATTGCTTCTACTGGAACCATTCCAAAGTCATCTTCAGAAGCAAAAATAAAAGCCCTACATTCTCTAAACTGCATTTGAGATTCCTCATCACTCAATCTACCTAAGAATTTAATATTATCTTTCCCTTGAGCTATTTTTCTTAACTTTTCTTCATCTGGACCTGAGCCTACTAAATGCAACTCTTTGCCATTTTTCACAAAAGCCTCCACCACAATATCATAATGTTTATAAGGCAAGAATCTACCCAACATTAAATAATAATCTCCTTTAGAATTAACATCAAATTCTACTTCTGTATTAACTGGAGGATATAATACATCTGATGGCATTCTATAATATTTATTAATTCTATCAGCAACATTTTGAGAATTAGCCAAATAGTAATCCACCCTATCTGCTGAAATTTTATCCCATAAACGAATATAATTCATCGCAAAAGGCAATAAATTCCTAATCCCAGCCACATAATTAAATTCTTGAAAATGCCGATGATAATCATCCCAAGCATATCTCATCGGAGTATGACAATAACAGATATGAATAGCATCTGGTCTAGTAATCACTCCTTTGGTATAACTATTAGAAGAAGAAATAACTAAATCATAAGACGTCAAATCCAAATCCTCCACCGCCAAAGGCATCAAAGCTGGGAATATTCTATGATTGGTTTTGGCAAAAGGTAAATTTTGTAAAAAAGAAGTCCGAATTTTTTTATCACTAAAAGCGCCGTATAGTTGAGAAGGGTCGTGTATTAAAGTATAAATTGGAGCTGCCGGAAACATCTCAGCAAAAACTTCGAGTACTCGCTCAGCTCCTCCGTATTGTACCAAATAATCATGTACCAAAGCTACTCTCATAAAAATAAATCTTATAATCTATCTATAGTATGCCCTTTTTGAGTAATTTAGTCAATCTAAGCTCCTATTACAGCCCCTATAATGAAAGCTATCCCAGCAGAGACTCCTCCTAAAAATAAAGTCTCCCCCAAGGCTCTGACAAGTCCATACCCTACTACTCTCCATCTGAGTAAACCTAGTAAAATCAGTGAAGTAATAACTCCAGTTATAGACAACAAAAAAGCTTGAGTTGGATCTGGTATGCTTATCACAAAAGGAATAAGTGGAATAAATCCAAAAAATATAAAAGAAATAAAAGTAGCCAAAGCTGAGAATATTGGCCGACTGTCTCCCGGATTTGGTATACCATGATATTCTCTCATCAACCACTCTATTCCAAATTCTGGATTTTTATGAAATAATTTCATAATTTCTTTAGCATCAGATTGATTAAATCCTTTTTCTAACAAATGTTGTTCTATTCTCTCATCAAAAGATTTTGTGCTATGGGCTAGATGTTTTAATTCTTCTTGATAAGTCTTATTATATAAATCATCTTGAGATCGAATAGACATATAATCACCAAGGCCCATAGATACTGCATCTGAGAATAAATTCGCTAATCCAAACAAGACTACAGCTCCCATACTAATTCCAATCGTATTCGATCCAAATACATTAGCTCCTGTAAAACCAGCAACCACTGCAAAAGTAGTCACAATCCCATCACTACCACCATATACAATTTCTCTCAAATATTGTTGCGACACATATTGTCTTACTTTTGTTCTATATCTTCTCCAACGGCGCCAAATACCAGCCATAAATTTTATATTTAATTTAATATAATTTTAATTATAGCACACTTTAACATAATATGTACAAAACTAAATAAATATGGTACAATATATTCTATAAATGGAAGTGTGGCTGAGCGGTTGAAGGCGGCAGTCTTGAAAACTGTTGTAGGTTTACCCCTACCAGAGGTTCGAATCCTCTCACTTCCGCCAAAAATAATATAAATTATGGTATTTCATAATTTATATTATTCTTATGCTGAGAAGTGACAAGAGCAATAGCATTGCTATCGTGAGGATGAGAAAGTCGGAGCCAGTGTGAGTTTGCACGAAGTGCAAGGCGAACACCGCGAGACGGGGTAGCGAGAATTTTCCGTCAGGAAAATTACTTGTGACCGAATCCTCTCACTTCCGCATATATTTTTATATAAAAAACATTGAATTTATGAACCCCAAAACCCAAATATTTATTGTGTCCGGTGGGATGACTTTCAAAAGTAAAAAGGATTATATAAATTTCCTTCAAAACCGCCCAATCTCAATTGAGAAAACAGCGGGGTGGACTGATGAATTTTTGAGGCAAAGTCTAGGTCAGAATTTTGATATAATCAAACCAAGAATGCCTTTACAAGATAATGCGAAGTATAATGAATGGAAAATTCATTTTGAAAAACATATTCTATATTTACAAGATAATCTGATTCTAATCGGCTCATCTCTAGGTGGTATATTCTTAGCTAAATATTTATCTGAAAACAAATTCCCCAAAAAGATACTCTCAACCTTTTTAATTGCCCCACCTTATGACAATACTTTGCCGGGAGAAGATTTGGTCGGAGGATTTAGACTAAAATCGGATTTATCACTATTAGAAAAAAGCTCCAAAAATCTATACTTGATGTTCTCAAAAGATGATGAAACCGTTCCTATATCTAATGCTAAAAAATTCCAAAAAAAGCTAAGATCTGCTAATATTATTATCTATGAGAGCAAGAATGGACACTTTAGAATATCTGAATTCCCTGAAATAGTTGAGATCATTAAGAGAGATGTTGAGAATTTGTGATATAATAAAACATATCATCTAAAATCCAAACTCATGAATACTTCTAATTGGTATGAGGAATTAATAAAACCATCTTGGGCTCCCCCTACTTGGCTATTTGGGACGGTCTGGTCTTTTTTATATATTCTAATTTTTATATCTTTTAGTGCGGTGTTTTATCAGGCTATAAATGGTAAACTGAGTTGGATGGTGACTTTACCTTTTATTTTGAATATTGTCTTTAATATTGCGTTTAGTCCCCTACAATTTGGACTTAGGAATAATTTACTGGGAGCTATAGATATTGCTTTGATTTTAGGCACTATTATCTGGGCTATGATTGCAATTTGGCCATATATGAAATGGGTAGCTTTGATGCAAATTCCTTATCTAATTTGGGTCTGTATTGCGACTACTTTACAATTCTCTATTACTTATCTAAATTGGAAATAATTTTCGTGATATAACCTACTTCTTATGAAAGATAAATTAAATTTAGTAATTATATCTCATGCTTATGTCTATACTCCTTATAGAGTAAAGATAGAAGCTTTAGCTAAGTATCAAGACCTAAATATCACTCTTATTACTCCAGAATTTGGACTAGAAGGTGGTGGACAAAAAGTTTATACTGCTCCATATCAAGGGCAAAGTTATAAGCATATTATTATGCCCGGATATTTTACTGGTAAATTAAACTTTTTTATTTTCAAAAATCTAAAATCAACTTTACAATCCTTCAACCCAGATATTATTCTATTAGAAGAAGAATATTGGACTCAAATTGCAGCTCAGGTTACTCATGTGACTAAAAAATTTTTACCTCAAACTAAATTAGTTTTATTATCTCAAGAAAATATTTGTCATATTTGGGAAAAAGAGGGAAAATCATTGTATCAGAAGTTTAGATATCAGTCATTTCATTTACTTGAAAAATTTATTATACCAAAATTAGATGGTCTAATTTTTCAATTTCCAGAAGTCTGGCAAGACTTTGATAAAAGAATATTAAATCTCAGATTCAAAGGACTCAAGGGAACTTTTCCACAACTTGGAGTAGATTATGATAGATTTGCTAATAATATTGAATCATCCAAATTGGATGAAATTCGTAATAATTTACATATCAAAGCAGAGGATTTTGTATATGGATATATTGGTAGATTAACTTTGGAAAAAGGTATTGAAGATATGATTCATGCTTTTACAGGCTGGGATCAACCTAATACCAAAGTCCTGATTATTGGCAATGGCTCGGAGGAGTATACAAATAATCTCAATTCTCTGATTGATAAATTAAATCTAAATCATATTATTAGTATTCATCCTGCTATTGCTTTTGATGATATACCAGCTTATTTTCAAGTATTTAATATTTCTATTTTACTATCCCATACCACTCCTGTGTGGAAAGAACAATTTGGGCGAGTATTAGTAGAATCAATGGCAGCGGGGACTCCAGTGATTGGCTCAGACAGTGGTGCAATCCCTTTGGTGGTAGAAGATACTGGCTATATTGTGCCTGAAAAAGATATTCTATCTATTAGAGAAGCTCTCAATGAAAGCTATACTAACAAAGAAAAATATCAAAAATCAGCCAAATTAGGACAAAAAAGAGCAGCAATTAAATTCTCTTATACAGCTATTGCCAATATAACTTATGCTTTTATTAAAAAAATACAAAATTCAAGCTAATTAGCCTTATAAATTATCTTATTATCTTGATAAATTTCCAATATTTTTGCTTCCCCATTAGAGTTTAGACTAACTTTAGCCACTGCTCCAACTAGTGATTTAGCCTCAAAATTCAAATCTTCTATACCATACTCTATCAAATATTTAGTCGGCTCACCTTGTTCTGGTTTACCTATTTTAATCTCTACTATTTTACCTGTTATAAAAGGTTTTTTGGCCATCTTATCATATTCATAATATGCATGCTTGTTAATAGAATTCATATCTGTAGTGGCTAGAATTATTGAAGTAGAATTCACACCCCCATATTGGTCTAATTTTAAATATACCGTATCCCCTACTTTGAGGGATAGACTTGTTTTATTATATACTTCTGATTGCATTTCTGGAGTGTCATTATATTGGAATAAATATTCATCAATTTCACTAATGTCAAATTTGAGTTTATCTGTTTCACCTTCTTTGTTGATAATAGGCAGATAAACTATTGGGTTAATATCTCTCTTTTGAGTATAAAAATAAGCGAACAGACCCAATATAACTATAAGTTGTAAGATAAATACTATAACTAAATTCCTTATTTTCATACTAATTATCTATACTAGCTAATATATTACGACGAAATCTCTCTAGAGCCCAACCGGTAATTAAGAATATAATTCCAAAACCTAAGAAGAATAGACTCCTGTCAAGTTCAGTTTGCTCAACCCAATCAAAATATCTAAATAATATAAATATAAACATTCCTAAAATAGCTATATTTAGACGCCAAATTTCTTTTAATTTATAGGCACTATACAACAGCCACACTACTAATGATAAAAATAAAATATTCATAGATATGATATGTGGCAAAATTTCCAAATTTTTATTAGCCCAATCATTTTCTGGATAAGAATAGTCTAGGTTAGAGTCATATAATAATGAAACATTAGGTAATAAAGTTACTAACAATGCTCCAACAACTCCAATTACAGCGATAATGATTTGATATAAATTATTCTTAAAATAGTTAATAGATTTACTATAACTAATTATAATCAAAGCTACAACTGTAGCTAAAATCAAAGTAGTTTTGAAATTACTCCAAATTACTGCATCCTGACTATTGGCAATATATCCCCAAAGCTCTCTTGATCCAAATGAACCTAAGAAAAAAGTAATCCCACCTATACCACCAATACCTAATAGATGCAAAATCGTATAATATCTTTTAACTCTTGCATTATTAAAAAAACTAATAGACAAACCATAAAGAGAAGTAAATATCAAAAAAGCTGATATAAATGAGATTCCTCTATCTATACTATTATTAGTGGATACCTGATATCCCCCAAATGTCACTCCAATGGTAGCTATCAAGAGTCCAGCAATCAGAGTAATTGGACTATGTTGCCTATAAGCAATATAACTAGCCAAGATTCCCCCTACTGTAGCAAACCAATACCAACCTATTTTAATTCCTAGTGAATGAGAACTAGAATATATGGCTACAATTGCAATAATAAAGGCAATACTTAATAATAATTGTTTCAATAAATCCTCATAAGATATAGTAAGTTGAAAACTTGATTCAGCTAAATTTTTCCTAGCACTTATATTACGAATTATGACTATAATTGCAAAGATTATAGCTATGAATATAATGAGTGGAAAAATTGCAAATGCCATCATTATTATTTAATCATATAAATATTTAGAATAATCTATATCCTTAAATTTACTCAAAACATAATAGAATAGCTCCAAAGCTAATACTAGAGATAAAATAGCATAAATCCCATAATCTCTACGATACCAATCATAAGTATAGAAAAATTCTGGAATACCCAAAATTGACGCAATCCCCAGAACCAACATAAGCCATCTCAAGACTATAGAATTTAATAAATAACTAGCACAAATAACTCCAATTACCCAAATCAAAATACTGATTTGTGGGGCAATTTGTACAGAGACTATTTCTCCTATAAGGAATACTCCAGCCCCAAAAATTAGCTGAGCTAATAACAATAAACCATTATAAACTCTAGATAATTTATTCAGTTTGCTATAAATAGCTCCAATATATGATAATAATAGCGCTATACTGATAACTCCAATTTTACCAAAGTCCCCAAAGGCACTCCAATTGGATGCAATAAAGCTGATAGCAGCTAATCCAATAGAAATTGCCCCAAATAATATAATCAGAGTAATACCTCTGGACTGTATGTCTAATTTAGTTTTTTTAGCTAATTTTAATGCTAACTCAACTTCGCTAACCTTAAATCCTTTTTTTAATAATTCTAAATAAATATCCTCTTCTGTAGATTTTTTTTCAACAAGCACTTTCACTTGTTCTTGAATAGTCATGCCTATTTCTTCATTACATTATCTAATGGGATTTTTATAGCATTTTGTCTCTCTGGGATCATTTCTGCTTCAGGCTTATTAGTCACTGTAACAGATTCTGTTTGATGAGAGCTAATATCTTCTATAGTAATTTTTGTAACTGTATCAGTATCTTGAGGATTCATATTGGATGTGTATATTTAATATTTCAATATAAATTATATGATAAATTGTATATAAAGTCAAAGGCTAATATACTTTATATAAAAAATAAAATGAGTCGGGAAGACAGGACTCGAACCTGCAGCCCCCTGGTCCCAAACCAGGTGCGCTAGCCATTGCGCCACTTCCCGCATAGACTATATGTTATTGTAGCAATAATCAGACGTATAGTCAACTATTGTTTTTTGATGCTTATACCTAGCTCTAATAATTGTTCTATTGAGACTGAGCTTGGAGATTTCATCATTGGATCATGAGCATCTCCAGTTTTTGGAAAAGCAATTACCTCTCGGATACTAGTCTCATTTTGTAATACTGCTAATAACCTATCCATCCCCCAAGCTATACCACCATGAGGAGGGGTGCCTGAGGATAATGCTGTCAGAATATGTCCAAAAGACTTATCCACAATCTCTCCTTCATATCCAATAATTTCTAGTACTTTTCTCAAAGCTTCTGGTCTGTGAGTACGAATACTTCCTCCTCCAATTTCAAAACCATTCAGCACAATATCATATTGAGTTGAGATAATGTTTTCTATATCTTTTTTAGCCATTAAATTCTCCATATATTCTGGCTTCGGGGCTGAAAAAGGATTATGAGAAAAAGTCCAATTACCTTCATCAGTTTGCTCAAATTGTGGAAAATCAACAATCCAACAAAAAGCTAACAAATTATCATCCCCCTTTTCCTCTCTAATATCTGGTCTATCATTACCATATTTTTCCATTGCCTCAGCATAGCTAATCCTTGGGAAAGGAACAGATTGAATTTTTTTATCTGGATACAAAGTTTTGACCAATTCTATTAACAGCTTTTCATTCAACTCAATCACATCTTCTGCAGAAGCAAAGCTCATCTCCATATCAAGTTGAGTAAATTCTGGTTGTCTGTCTTTACGAGTATCCTCATCACGAAAACATCTAGCAATTTGGAAATACTTCTCTACCCCTCCAGCCATAAGTAATTGCTTATATTGTTGTGGAGATTGAGGCAAGGCATAAAAACTTCCCACTTGATGACGAGATGGTACAATAAAGTCTCTTGCTCCCTCTGGAGTAGATTTAGTCAAAATTGGAGTTTCAACCTCAATAAATTCTTCTTTATCCAAAAAATTTCTTACAAATTGATTGATTTTATGTCTTTTCAAGAGATTGTCATACATCTCAGGTCTTCTCAAATCAAGATATCTATATTCTAATCGCAACTCCTCACTAATCTCATTTTTGTCCTGATCTAGAGGGAAAATTGGAGTAATAGCAGTATTCAAAACTTCAATTGACAAAGCTTCAATCTCAATAGCCCCCGTAGCTAAATCCGGATTGACTAATCTCTCTGGTCTTGCTTTAACCAATCCGCTAATTCTAATCACCCATTCAGGTCTAATCTCAGACATTAAAGATTTTGATGCCTCATCAAGACTAGATGGGACTAATACAACTTGTACTTTAGCAGTACGGTCTCGCAAGTCTATAAAGGCAATTTTTCCATGATCTCTTTTGGTATCTATCCAGCCTACAATATCAACTGTCTGTCCAACTAGGTTAGTAGTAGCTATAATACTCATAATTTATTCTTATAATATTATATTCAATAATATCATACTTTATCTGTCTTTACCAATAAATATACTCTAAATTCTAAAAATTTAATTATCGGCTAACTTATAAACTAAACCTAATACCTTGTCAGAGATGGTTGTCAATTCATTTTCTGATTTAATATTATATGATTGAGTATCACCTACCTTCAAAGTCATCTCCCAAATTGGTAAATATTTATATCTTTTAATATAGTTAATATAAATTGGTAAAACTGGGGATTTAGATTTCCACATTAAATATCCAACTCCTCTTTTGGCATCTCCTCTATGATCTGAATGTTTTTGCATTTTACCCTCTGGGAATATAGTCACAATTTTACCTATTTTGAGAGCATCTACCATAGGATCTAATATTTGGACACCTCTTCCTTTTTCAACTGGAAAACATCTCATTGTTCTAAGATACCAACCTAGAATAGGCATCTTAAAGAATCGCTCCCCAGTGATAATATGCATATCAATAAAAAACTTTCTATTCATTTTAGCAAAATAATACCAAATCCAAATACCGTCTAATCTACTTCTATGATTAGTAGCGAGAATTAATGGAGATTGTGTTCTTTGTAGTTTTTCTACCCCTTGAATATTGATTTGCTTCACAAATATTTGCATAATTGTATGAAACTTCCAAAAGGTAAGCCAATACAAGATTCGATACAACATAACAAAGTAATAATTATGCAATACTTATAGCATAATTATTATTTGTTGTCAATCAATGACATTTTTATATTATCTTCTTTTATTCTACTTTCTTATCAACGATTTCAGACCATTTATTTTGCAATAAAGTTCTTAAAGATATTAGTTGTTCTTTAGTAATTGGATCTAATTTTTTATACTCATTGACTACCGCATCTACTATTTGCTCATATTGAGCTTTACTTATATCTTCAATATTACCAATTCTTTTGGCAATATCCTTACTAGTAGATTTATAAGCTTTTTTTAAGTCATGTCTGACTTGCTTACCTGATTTTGGAGCTAATAAAATTCCTAATACACCTCCTATTGCAAGACCTGCGATTAATCCTTTGAATAAATTTTTTGTACTCATATGTTTGTAATATTAATAATTATATAATACGTCTTTTTTTCTTTGGGGTAACTTTATTTAAAGCCTCTCCTAAATCGTCAATATCGTTATCTTCTTGAGTATCATCTTGTACCTGAGACTTATTATTCCAAGTCTTAACTAAAGAAATAATTGCTGGGATCTTACTAACTATAGAAGTCACTCCTGAGAAAGAAGTTAGCTTTGACTTTATTTCTTCAGCAGAATCTACAGTAATATGCCCCAGCTTTACAAATTTATTAATAAGTCTCCTCACAGAATCAACTGTGTTTTTGATATCTAATACAATTATTATTAATAGCATTAATAGCAGCCCTAACTCTACTAAAAGAACAGCATAGATACTAAGTAATGTTTGTTCTGTAATCATATTTATTTAACATATATTATATATAGACTATCATAAATTATATAATTGTCAATTAAAAATATCCATTGACTAGATATATATAATTATAGTATAATACTATATATACTTAAAACATATAAATGCTTAGATACTTATTAACAAAAACCTCTATATTCTATTCAGTACTGAGTTTGTTCCTAATATTAATAATATTTAGTTTTTGGTATCTTATATGGAAACCACCTACACCCTATGAAAACTTATCCACAATAGACAATGGTTTAGCACCTATTAAAATTTTGCAGGTAAAAGAAGATGGTAAGGAAACTGAATTAAACTTCACCAAAGCTGGAGCAGCGGTACTAGCTCAAGCTTTACTATCAGAAGAAGATTTTGTAAAAACAATCGAGCAAAGTGTTAAAGATATAGGTATCGATAAAGTAGAGTTACCACCTTTACAAGAAGATAGAATTAATCTTATTACCGATAAAGAAGCAATCACCAATCAATCTATTGACAACTATTTAACTTCTCTATATAATATATTTAGAGATAATAATATACAACCAAATATAAATCAACTATCTAAAGAAGCTCTAGAAGGCAAAACACAGACAATACAATCTCTTCTTGGTAAAAACACTGATTTATATCTATCTCTATTCCTAATAGAAGTCCCACCTGATACATTGCAATTACATAAATATTATATTCGTATAGCTCAAATTCAGAATAGTTTCTTATTAGGACTTCTCAACTCTAGCTCTGATCCATTCAAATTAGATATTAATAACAAAATAACATTGTCCTTATTAGAAAATGCAGACATACTCATCAAGCAAGAACTGAGTATCCTCAGACAAAAATATAATCTAATTTATAAAAGATAATCACAAAATATGAAAGCAATTATATACCAAAAATTAAATAAAAAAAATATATTATTTCTTATTATGTTAATTACATTAACTACGCTTTCATTATTACCTAGATATTCCTATGCCAATGCCCCAGACCCTGGTAGGTTTTATCCGAATAATACTGATATTTTTGATGAAGATAATAGTAGCAGATTGTTTGGATATATTGACACTCAAAACGGTTTTTGTGGTAACTTGAAGGATAAATGTGATCCTGATGAGGTATGTCATAAAGAATATAGAGGAGTATTACCCATAGAAGCCGATCCAGCGGAGACGACGGCTTCAAACACCTCATTTAAATGTGTAAAAGCAAGACCTATCCCAGCTCCAGCGAGCCCATATAGCGGTAGTCAGGGTTGTGCTGAGGGACCAGGAGGAGGTATTCTTGGAGGTATTCTAAGTGATACCGTAAATGGATTAGTGGGTAATGGACTGAGCGGTCTTGTGGGAGGAGTGAAGTTAATTGGAGCTGGAGGTGGAGCATTCGGATTTCCGTCGGTATTTACATTTGTTAATCCAAGCGGTGTTATAACTGATACTTTATTGAATGGGTTGAATTCTAGTTCAAATTTTAATAATTTGATAGGGTTTGTGGGTGCGGGTGGAGATGATTGTAAAAATTATAATAATATAGATAGGATTATAGATACTAGAAGACTAACCGCTCCTCTACCTGTGGATATTTTTAATCCCCTACCATTACCT
>JBMTTF010000017.1:0-14276 GCA_049449075.1 Minisyncoccia bacterium
CATCTGTAGACCCTATAATACCATTCCTCCAATTGCTATTTTGTGCTTCTATATTACGAGCTATGGTCATCCATTCGGTATTGGTGATTAATCCATAGCCTGCTCCATTAAGACTACAGGCGGTGATGGCATTAGTTTGACTTATACTTACTTGTGGTGTTCCTGCTGCTTGTGTGGTGGCTGCTACTGTTGCTGAGCCTGTCTTAGCTTCATATTTCATTACACAAAAGTCTTTAGTTTGGTATAAGCTATTACCGGGGACTTTTATATAGCCTGTTGGACAAGTTAAGTTAGCTGCTGTATCTGTGGTATTGACATATGCTCTACCGTCATTTCCTTTTGCTACTGTATAGGTAGTACTCATTGGAATACTTGCTATATAATTTGGTACTAATTCTGTTGTTATATTTATACAGTCTGAGGTTGCTACTGTATTACTACATATCTTTCTCTGTACTCCATCTATACTACTTGGGTAACTTCCTGTATCTATGAGTATCTGTTGTAATGCTTTCTCTATTACATTCCTCTCACTATTTATTCCTGCTTGTCTTGCTTGGTTTATTTGTCTTGTGGGATTGATTGCTACTAATACTATGGCGGCCAATATTCCTATTGCTGCTATGACTAATAATATCTCGAGTAAGGTGAAGCCTTTCTTTATTTTTTTTATTCTTATATTCATTCTTTTTTATTATTTATTACTTTTATTATAGCATGTTTTATTTTTGTATTCTACCTCTCGTGTTTTTGTCAAATTAGGGATGAGTGGTTATTGTGAGTTATGAATTATTGCTTATCAATGAATAATTACTTCAGAATAGTTATAATTTTCTGATTTAATTCTTTACCTGCTGTATGTATGTCTTGGTCTGTGGCATAATTATATACTAATACTCCCTCTTGATATGCCCCTTCTAGATTTGATTGTAAATTACTCATATCAAGACTGGGCATATTTATATACCCTTTTTTACTACTTTTAGCATTATCTACTAATATATGTAATCCGACTATATCTTTTGGTAAGTATTTTAATATTTCTCTATATATAATGACTATGTCTTGTTCTGTTGTATTGGTTTTAGTGAAATCATGAGTAAATAACTTAGAATAGGCATATCTTTTTGTCTGTCCGTCTTTCTCAAATTGTATAAATTCAAGATGAGCTAGTATTCTACCTATTAATAATCTATGTTTATCTAAAATTATAGATTCTAGAGATTGAGTTATAATATCATAATCATTTGGTAATTCTCTTAATTTAATAATTGTTTTGTCTAAAGATAAATTTGTATTATTAGATAAAATTAAAGATAATAACAATCCATTGACAATATTTTTATCAGTCAGACTATGCCTTGAATATACTTTGAGGTATTCAAAAATAATTTCTGCACTGGATATATATTGGTTTTTTATTACTGTTCTCTCCGAATATGGATGAGGGATATCTATTGCTGAAATTACCAAAGATGGAGTCTCTAGGAATATATGTGGATATTGCAAAAAAGTATTGCCTAATTGAGTCCAGTTCTTAGTATCCAAAGTTAAGATTAAATCATAGGGATATTTACCTGGCTGTATAGAAACTAAATCTGAGTTAAATTTATCTGATGGAGAATGTAAATAAATTCTAAGTTGTGAATCGGTAGTGTCATATTTGATAGATTCAATTGGATATTGTGATATATCTATATTGATGACATTTTCAACATTGGATTGAATCACTGAGCTGATAGATGATAAATCTAAGAATTGTAATGCATTTTGTAAATTGATATAAGATGACAAAATAGTTACATTCTTACCCTCGGATTTTAAGAATGAAGCCATAGACAAAGCAGTTCCCAGTATTTCTGCTCCTTGTACTTCAGGAATTGGAATCAAGATAAAGTTAGCTTCTTTTAAGGTATTATGTATTAACTCTAGATTATTATCAGGCATATTCAATGTAAATAATTAAGATTTTTGGTACCAAATTTTGTAAAATACTATTAATAATGGAGCAGCGATAAAGATAGAAGAATAAGTACCAAAGAAAATTCCTAAGAATAATGCTAATGCGAAATATTGTACTGAAGCTCCACCATATAAGAATATACCTCCTAATACAACTAATAATGTCAATGAGGTATTAATCGAACGAGCTAAACTCTGATCAATACTTTTACCTACAATTTCTTCAAATTTATCTCCCCCATAACGCCTAACATTTTCTCTAACTCTATCAAAGACCACAATAGTATCATTAACGGATGATCCTAAAATAGATAATAATGCTATTATAAATAAAATATCTATCTGTAAGATTCCTCTAGATGATAAATAGGCAAATATAGCAGTTGTTATAAGGATATCATGAACTAAAGCTATAATGGCAGTAAATCCATAAAATCTTGACGGGACAGGATAAGACACACCTCTAAATACATATGTCATAAATAATATAATAGTCACTAATACTACTATAATAGCTATTATAGCTCTATTTCTTAACTCTTCTCCTACGGTAGAACTAATTAGTACATTAGATCTCTCTTTTATAATATCAGCCTTAGAGATATCTTCAGTGTCATACTTAAGTGCAATAGTTTCTTTTAACTTGGTATAATCTTCCTCATTAATCGGCTCTAGTTCTATTTTAAAGGTATTATCTTGTTTGGTAATTGCTCTTGGAGTTTGTCCATTATCTATCAATACTTTTTTTAGATCCTCACTAGATAAATCGGGCTTGCTAATAATTTCCCAATCTAATGTTCGACCTCCTATAAAATCCGGTCCCAATTGTAAACCAAATACCCATATACTAGCAATTGAGGATATCATTAAGACCAGTCCTAGTATTAACCATATTTTAGTATATTTAATAATCCACATAATTATTTCTGTAATGTTATAAATCGACCAAACTTAGTATCTAATAACCACTTCTGATAACCTAATAAAGTTATAAATATTCTACTCACAGTAATAGCAGTGAATAAACTAACTACCACTCCAATTACTAAAGTTAATCCAAATCCCCTCACTACTCCGGAAGCTAGATAAAATAGAATAAGAGCTGATATTAAAGTAGTGACCTGAGAGTCTCTAATAGATTCCCAAGCTCGATTAAATCCTTCTTTAGCACTGGACTCAAAGTCCCTACCGCTCTTTAATTCTTCTTTCATTCTCTCAAAGATTAAAACATTACCATCAACTGCTAATCCGATGCTGACTATAAAGCCAGTAATCCCTGCAATAGTCAGAGTAAATCCAAATAAATTAAATATGGCTAAGACTAAAATTGAGTATATAGATAATGCCAATACAGCTACTACTCCCAAAGCTCTATAAAAAATGATCATAAATATAGCCACCAATAATAATCCTACTGCTCCAGCTCTGATGCTTTGGTATAGAGATTCAATCCCTAAACTAGCTTCTACAGTTTGTTGGGATATAATTGTAATTGGTACTGGTAAGGCTCCAGCATTAAGCCCATCTACTAATTCTTTAGCTGAAGCAGACGTAAAGTCTCCAGATATAGTAGCTTGCCCATTTGGAATTTCTTGGTTAATTCTAGGTGCACTGATTGCATTACCATCTAATACTATATATAATATTTCACCGATATTATTTTTAGTAAATTCAGCAAATTTCTGCTTACCTTCATCATCAAAGCTAACCCCTACTTGTGGTTGTTGAGTTTTAGGGTCAAAAATAACCTCAGCAGTTTTGACATTTTTACCAGTCAAGATAGCAGGTTCTCTAAAGTATGGATTCTCAAAATTCTCAAAGTTACCCTCTTGAAATTGTTCTAATAATTTTTGAGTTTCCTCAGCTGGTCTTGCTTGATAGAATGTTAAGTTTGGGGTCTGGCCAATTTGCTTCACTGCTTCTTCGGGATTTTCAATACCAGCTAGCTCTACTACTAATCTCACTGTATCCCCCTCTTCTAGATAAATTCTTGGCTCACTCACTCCAAAGCTATCTACTCTTTTTGTCACTACCTTTTGCAAACTATCTAAAGCCTGACTTCTATCTGAATCACTCACAGCACTAAGGTCAACATCATACACAACCCGAACACCCCCCTGTAAGTCTAATCCAAGGATAAATGTATTATCTGGTAATTTTGGGATTTCTCTTTGGTCTAGCCATTGGTCAAAGCCTCTTAATTTAAAGGGTAATTGCTCCCATTTAGATAATTGGTCAATTTTAGTATTCCCATAATCTATAGCAAAATTAGCAGGTTTTGGATAAATGTAAAGTAAAGAAACTATAGATAAAATAATAATACCTATAGATTGTCTTATGATATTTCCTTTTTTAGTCTTACCTTTAATACAGTACCAGATAAATTTGAACATTCTCCCAAATGGGAGCCATATTAAATTCAATACATTCTTAGTTAATCCTTTCAGCCAGTTCAGCATAGTTTTATAGTTGGTCCAATTACATTCCCATTTCAGCAGCTACTTCTTTTTGCAAGTCTTTTTTGGCAACTTCAATTGTCTCAATAATGGTTTTTTCTAATTTAGATTTATCCTGCATTAAATCATCACTAATCTTGAGTTCTTTAATAGCTTGAGTTCCGTCCATAGTAATAGAAACTCCTTTATATTCTTTAGTAATTCTTTTTTTAGCTAGCTTTTTTTGTAGCTTTTGCATCTCAGAGAACTGAGAAAACATTTCTTTTGCTTGATTAAATCCATCGAACATTCCCATATTAATATTCATTAACTATTACTATATTATATATAATATCATAAAGTTTTACTTTTGAGAATAGGTTTAATATGGAGAATAAAAACTTTAGTGATGTAAAAACTATAATTCATTATTCAGAATTGAGACTTTATCTGACTCCATAGAAGACTCCATAAGATTTTGTAGAATGAGACAACAAATGGACAAGATATATACTAGATATAGCCCCCTATATACAAGATATTCCCCCCTTCTACTGCTCTAAAAGTAATTTTATATATATATCATATGTTTGTTTGACCATATTGGACCAAGTGAATACTTTAGCTCGCTCTATACCTTTTTCTCTATATTCCTTAGCTATTAGTGGATTATGAACTAGAGTAGTGATAGCGGTGGTAATAGCTTCTATATCATAAGGATCAACCAAAATAGCAGCATTGTCAACTACTTCTGGCAGACAAGATAAGTTGGAGCTAATTACTGGGGTATTGATACTCATAGCTTCAATTAATGGGATTCCAAAACCTTCATAGAGACTAAGATAAATAAAGGATTTGGCTTGTTTTAATAATAATATTTTCTCTTCGTCGGTAATGAATCCTACAAATATAACTTTATCTTGCAAATTATATGTAGAGATTGTCTCATCAATGAGAGTATCATAATTATAACCTTTACCACCAGCTATTATAAATTTGAGCTTACTGCCAGGATTAGATTCTATATATTTAGCAAATGCTTTAATGGCTGTCGGTATGTTTTTGCGAGGTTGTAGGCTTCCAAGATATAGTATATATTCTTCTTTTAATGCCATTCTAACTTTTTGAGAGCTACTGATTACTGTTGGAATATTATTTATATAACCTCCATTATAAATACTATAGATTTTATTAAGATCAGTCCCAAATATATTTTGAATCGCATATTTTGAATGTTTGGAGACTGTTATGATTGCATCTGATTTTTTGATTGACTGCGGGATTAAGGTGTTTAATAAAACTTTATCTACAAACTTAATATGCTGTGGGACAAATTTCCAAGATATATCATGAATGGTATTGAGCATTTTAGTATATTGAGGTAAACCAAATAATGGAGCGATATATTGAATATGCAATAAATCTATATGATATGTATGACAAGCTTTTGGTAATAGGTATTCTGTCCATAACAATTTTGACTTTGGCAATAAAGGTATAACTCGCCAATTCTGGGGTAAATCTTTTAAAATTGGTAATTGATACCAGTCTTCAGTATCTGTGAATAAATAAAAACTATGTCCTATCTCTAATTGTACTAAACCTTTGATTAACTCTGTAGTATATACTTCATCTCCAGTCCGTTTTTTACCTATTGACCTAATATCTATAGCTATATTCATATCTTATTCTTTAAACCCTCTATTCTGATAATACCACTCATATACTTTTTTGGTAATAGGGATGGTAGTTTGGAAACTCTCATCTCCCTCTTCTACCAATATGATAATAGATATTTGCGGCTTTTCTACCGGACCATAAGACACAAACCAAGAATTATTTTTAATGCTACCAGTTTGAGCGGTTCCAGTTTTACCAGCGGTGGTAAATGGTAAATCTTTTAATGGATATCCTGTTCCATCGGTGATAGTTTGTCGCATACCTTCTTGCACTATATCATAATTTTCTTGTGATACTGGAATTTCTTGTAAAAGATTATCTTCCTTTGTATCTAATTCTAAATTATTCTCTTTTCTAATTCCTTGATATAAATAAGGTTTATATAATTTACCTTTGTTAGCAATGGCATTGATACTATTAAGAATTTGTAACGGAGTAGACACCATTCCACCTTGTCCGATAGAGGCATTATATGTATCTCCTAAGAGCCATGATTGTTTTTGGGTTTGTTGTTTCCAATTTGGATCTGCGATATTTCCTTGAGCTTCTCCTGTCAAATCAATTTGTGTTGGAGCCCCAAAACCATAATATCTATAATACTGTGCTAGTTTCTCAATACCCAAGCCTTTTTGTTTTGAAGTCCCCCCCACAAAAGTATAATAAAATACATTCACAGAGTCTGAAATCGATTTGTATGTATTCGAAATACCATGAATTTTCCAATCTGGATATACAAAAGGTTGATCTGGATTGTAAGGATTTTCTACTACTAACTTACCTATTGGATCATTAATAGTAGTCTCGGGAGTGATAATCCCCTCTTGTAATAACCCTGTAGCGATCAATGGCTTGACGGTTGAGGCGGGGGCATATCCCCCTCCGATGCATCGATTCATTAGAGGGTTATCTATATCTTCTGTTAACTTGTCATAATCCTGTTGACTAATACCTTTGGTAAATAAATTATTATCAAAGCTCGGTAAACTAACCATAGCCAAAACCTCACCATTTTGAGGATTCATAACAATACCAGCAGCTTTAGTTAAATTTTTGGCGACTAAAACCTCTTGTATACTATCTTGGAGAACTTTTTGTAACTCTGCATCGATAGTCAATTGTATGGACTCCCCGTTTTGAACTGATTTGATAGGGATTTCAGTATTACGAGGATTGATAACCCCATAATCTCCTTTTAATTTTGTTTCATACACCTTTTCAATCCCCTTTTTACCTATAATGTCATCTCTGAGGTACCTTGGATTATTAATAATATCTGTCTCAGATAATTTACCTGTATATCCTATCAAATGTGAGAAGTATTGTGAATCAGGATACTGCCTAATACTAGATCTGATTAGTTCAAAACCAGGGTATTTATCCTGACTAATCTCAAAAGTTATAGCTTGTTCTTGAGATATGCTGTCCACTAAAACTATTTCTGACTCTTGGCTATTAAATGATTCATCTAGTATTGATTCATCCAAATTAAAAAAACTTTTTATATCTTGTATTATTTTATTTTTGACATCTTCATCTTTTGGTAATAATTGTGGCTTTAATACCAAAGAGAATACAACCTCATTATAAGCTATTATGACACCATTTCTGTCATAAATATTACCTCTTAATGGTTTAATATAATTTTGACTTATAATTCTAGATTGAATAAAATCTTGCTCTTTAGTGTTGCCAAATTGTAGCTGAAATACTCGAAACCAAAATACTCCTATGACTAATACAGCTATAAAAGCTAATGATATCAGATACTTATAATTATCTCCATTATCAATGTAAAGCGATGAATTCCCATCTCTATCTAAAAATAAATCTTCTGGGGTAATATCATTATCAAACAAATTGTTCATATATTTTAAATTTTTCAGCTATATAAAGTATAATAGCTATACTGATGCCATTGATTATGGTATATATACCAATATTCGTATAGTCAATATTAAAACCATTCAATATTAAATTAGAAATCAGTAAAGAGATCGTGGCCATAATACTCTGTACTGGCCATCCCTTATCAAGATAAATACTACTAATATACACTCCTAAACTCCATATAATATAAGATAGACTAACTTGCCACCATGGAGTCAAACTAGACAATTGTAATATCAAAATAATTATAATCATCCATATAAATGATGTCCAATACTGACGAGCTAAAATATAAATACTTAAGATTCCCAAAAAGAATAATGGAATAAATATACTAGGGATTATAATATGTAAAAATAGGCTTAGTATTAGTATTAATCCTAATAACATAATTTAAGTCTTTAAGATAAACACTTCTGTTAATATATAAAAGTTTATAGGATAATCAATTATAATTTTATGGAATAAGTCCCCTTCTGATACTGACTTGACTTTACCAATCTTTAATCCAGCGGGAATAGTCTCTGTAGCCGTAGTAATAATATTATTACCCTGATTCACTGATTCTAATTTAGAGATAGCATCAACCTCAATAGAAGTCCCAAAACTAGACTTAAGAATACCCTGAGAAGAGTCTGCATTTTGTATTGATACTGCTAATTTAATATCAGCATCATTCAAAAATTGTATTTTACTAGAAGATTCAGATACTTCTTTAACTACACCTACTAAATGTCCTAGATAGATTACTGGTTGATTTAATCTCACTCCTTCATTAGAACCAGCTGCTACTAAGGCTGAGCTACGAGTAAAGTTATTATCAAAAGTAATTATTTTAGCTTGAATAGGAATAATACCATTTTCATTTTTAGTTTCAACTGCACTTTTCAGTACCTCATTTTCTGATTTTAAGTATAAAAGACTAGCTACTTCAGCTTCTAAAGCAATAACTCTAGATTGTTGCTGTTCTTGTAATACCTTATTATCATCCTCTAATATACCTCCTAAATTAAATACCTGAAATTTATTTATCATCTTTAACATAACACCAGATAAAACTAACCCTAGTATAAAAATTAATATTATAATGGCCACACTAAGAGATTTGTTTTGTTTGATCATATATATATATTGGGTTTTTTACCTATATCTAATGGGATTAATAATTCTTTGAGGGAATCTAAATCTTCTAATACCATACCAGTACCTCGTGCTACTACGGTCAAAGGGTCTGCAGCTATCAAAGTAGGGACTCTAGTGGTATTAGTAATCAAAATATCTAATCCATGTAATAAAGCTCCCCCTCCTGCAAGAATTATCCCCCTCTCCATAATATCTCCAATTAATTCTGGAGGAGTCTCTTCAATAGAAGTCTTAACCGCACTAGCAATTTGCATAACAGAATTAGACATAGCCTTTCTAATATCGGTATCATTCACTACCACTTCTTTTGGAAGCCCAGAAATAATATCTCTACCTTTAACTCCCATTTGTATCGCCTCACTTAAGATATATGCCGAACCAATATTAATCTTAATATCTTCAGCTGTTCTCTCCCCGATAGCTAATTTATAATGTGTACGAACATACCTTATAATATCAGTATTTAACTTATCACCAGCTATCCTAAGGCTTTTGGAAATTACAACTCCACCCAGAGACATTACTGCAATCTCAGTAGTTCCTCCACCTATATCTACAATAATACTACCTGTAGCTTCTTGAATAGGCAGTCTAGCACCAATGGCTGCAGCAATCGGCTCCTCAATCAGATAAACTTCTCTGACTCCAGCATTACGAGTAGCATCATATACTGCTCTTTTTTCTACTTCTGTCACTCCAGACGGGATCCCAACTACTACTCTGGTTTTCCAATGATGAAAAAATCCTCTTTGAGTTACTTTATTTATAAAATATTTTAGCATTTGTTCAGTTACCTCAAAGTCTGATACAACTCCATTTACTAAAGGACGGGTAGCTACAATATGAGCAGGAGTCCTACCAACCATAGTTTTAGCTTCCTGCCCTATGGCTAGGATTTGTCCACTTTTTTTATTAATTGCTACTACTGATGGTTCATTAATAACAATTCCTCTATTCTTAACATAGACTAAAGTATTAGCTGTACCAAGATCAATACCAATATCCTGTCCAAATGAACTAAATAAATTAGATCTTGATTTCTTCTTAGATGTTACTGGACTCCTACTTTTCATATATAATATATTGTATATGAAATTTAGAGTTATGTAAACATTTTGGAAGATATAATATGATTTTAGAATTGTAGACAATGATAAATATATGGACCAGATATCAAGCCAAGTATCCCTCTAAAGCACCAATAATATACCTTTGTACTAAGAAGTACTAAAAGACTTTAATTATCTTGTAGATTTATATAATCTTTTTAGCAATGCATCTATACTAGGTTCCTGCCCTCTAAATCTTTTATATAAAGTCATTGGATGTTCAGCCCCCCCTTTGGATAATATATATTCTCGGAATTTAGCCCCTATTTCAGCATCTAGTATTTTACCTTTGGATAAAAAATATTCAAAAGCATCAGCGTCTAATAATTCAGAATATTTATAACCATAGTACCCTGCTGAATATCCCCCATCAAAAATATGGCTAAAGGCTGGACTAATCAATACCCCATCTTCAGATGGAAATAGAGCTGTACTTTGATTGACCTCTTCTTCCAGACTAGCTACATCAATTGGACTAAATTCTCTAGTATTATAATGCCATGCTAAATCTAATCTGCCTAATCGAATTTGTCTGACTGTAGCTGCAGCTTCGTGAAAGGAAGCAATGGCTTGAATATTATATATATCTTGCTCGGATAGATCTTCTCCTGTTTGCCAATGCTTAGCTATATTCTTGAGTATCTCTGGCTCATAGACCCAATTTTCCATTAATTGCGATGGTAATTCTACAAAATCCCAGTAGACATTAGTTCCTGTTAGAGATGAATATTGTCCCTTTCCTAATAGACCATGTAGGCCATGCCCAAATTCATGGAATAAAGTTAAGACTTCTTGTAATGTCAGTAGAGCTGGGGCATCTCCTTGAGGACGACTAAAATTCATCACTAAAGAGATATGTGGAGTATATACTTTACCATCTCTAGTATGTGCTAATCTAAACTCAGTCATCCAAGCTCCAGATTTTTTACCAGATCGTGGATGAAAATCTAAATATAGGATACCAATATGCTCTCCATTAGACTCCTGAACCTCATATACCTCTACTTCGGGATTATAGACTGGGATATCTTCTGTTCTTGAGACAAACTGTATACCATATAATTGAGTTGCTATATTAAATACTCCCTTTAAAACTTGATTTAGTGGGAAATATTGTTTAATTTTTTCCTCATCAAAATTATATTTAGATTGTTTAATTTTCTCAGCATAATAAGCATAGTCATAAGCTCTTAACTGATCTATTTCAGATTGTGCAAATTCTGCTAAATCAAATATTTCTAATTTGGCTTGAGGAATAGCTTTATCTAGTAGTTCATTTAATAAACCCTCTACTTGAGCTGGAGTTTGTAACATTCTTTTCTCTAGGACATAATCAGCATGAGTTTCATATCCTAATAATTGCGCCCGCTCTTGCCTTAAGCTAACAATTTGTTTTAAAATTTCTCTGTTATCATATTGATTATTATTGGAACCTCTAGTGTTGAAACTTAAAAATAGATTTTCTCTCAAAGTTCTATTTTGAGCATATTGCATAAAAGGGATATAAGAAGGGTATGACAAATCTACCACCCACTGATCTGGATTATCTAGACTTTGATATTGAGCAATAATGGAATCTGGTATGCCTGCTAAGTCAGTTTTATCTGTAATCACTAACTTGTAATTATTATTCTCAGCTAATAAATTTTGACCAAATTTTTGAGATAAATTAGATAACTCTAAGTCAATTATTCTTAAGCGCTGTTTTTCATCTTCTGATAATAAAGCTCCATTTCTTATAAAAAAAGAATATGTCTCTTCCAAAAGAGTTTTTTGCTCCGGAGTAGATAAATCAAGTTGATCTTGATTATCATACACTTTTTTAACTTGATAAAATAAACTCTTATTAAGAGCAATGTCATTCCAAAAAGTTGTAGTGATTTCACCTAATTTTAAAATAACTTCTTGTAATTCTGAATTAGTATCTGCTAAATCTAAATTTTCAGCGATACGGTTAATATACTGAACTTCATAAGTACTATATTCTAATGCTTCAATTGTATTATAAAAATCTGGTTCAAGAATTTGTTCTATAGCTTCAATTTTACTCTTAGCACTTTGTATATGGTATTCTATTGCCTCAATATAATGTAAATTTTTAATTTCTCCAAAAGGGATAAACCTATCTGGAGCATTAAAATCTAAAGCCACAAGCAAATTAGATTTAGCCATAATTATATCAAAATTAAATTCTATTCCTTACCAATTCCCAGTTAATAGCATTAAGATAAGTTTGTACATAGTCAGCTTTAGTAGCTGGAGCATAATCTACCATAAAAGCATGTTCCCACAAATCTATCACAAAGACAATTGGGAGCCCAGCCAGATGCCCAAGTTCATGATCTGAAACCCAAGAATTAATCAGAGTATTATTCTCAGCATCATAATAAGTAATTACCCAACCAATACCTCTAGTACTAGCAATTCTTTTTAAGTCAGTAATATATAGGTCAAAAGACCCATATTGTGTCTGAATTAATTGACCTAGTTTAGAGTTTAAATCTAAATCTTTAGGCCCTTCAGATAATTGTGAGAAGTAATATTCATGCAATCGCATTCCATCGAATTCAAAACCTAGTCTCCTTTGCAATTCCGACACTACTACTGCATCTTCTCCAGCTTTAAGAGTATTAATTTTATCTAATAAGAGATTCGTATTTTTGACATATCCAGCATACAGAGCTAGATGTAGTGTGATTTGTGTTTCAGACAATCCTGTATTATTGGGTATATTGAATGGTTTTTCTATATAAGACATATTATTAAAAGTTAGTTTATAACTTTATTATACTATACTTTATCTAAAATATCTAACAATTTTACCATAACTTGTTGCGTGGCTCTCACATCCCCAAGAGCTGTATGAGCCTCATAATCTCTGATATCTAAGACATCCGTTAATCCACCAGGATTAGATAAAGAGGTAGACTTAAACATCGGTTCTTGACCTTTGCGAATTTTTAATAAATTAATGGTATTAGCTAAGACCTTCGTATCAATAACATTATGACCTATTAATTCTTTCCAAAACAATTTGTCTTTATTTACACTGCCAAAAATATAATTAAGATAAGCAAAGTCCATAGTAATAAAATGAGCAAACAAAATTGGTTTGTCTTCAAAATGTTTCTGTACAAATCGAGTCATTTGTTGTACTAATTTAGTATAGGAGACACCCTCAGCTTCTACTCTTGCTAAATCCAACTTATTAATAGCCATAGATTCTTTTGTAATTTCAAATCCAGCTGGAACTTGTACCAAAGTCTGATAATGAGCAATTTCTTTTAAATCTTTATCCAGCACAATCATTGCTAACTCTATCAATGCATTTTTATGCGGATGCTGTCCAGTAAATTCTGTATCTATACCTAAATATACTCCATTTTTCATAATATATTTTACCTAAAATGATTACTTATTTATAAATATAATAGCATGGAATTGATATAAAACAAAAACCCCCAAATAAATGAGGGCTTTTGTGATATAGAGTAAAGTTATAAGTTATTTAACTACAACTGTTGCTCCTGCTTCTTGTAGCTTAGTCTTAAGTTCATCAGCATCTGCTTTTGAAACTCCTTCTTTTACAGCTTTAGGAGCTGCATCTACAACATCTTTTGCTTCCTTCAATCCAAGTCCAGTAGCTTCTTTAACTACTTTGATTACTTGAATTTTTGAGCTTCCTGCATTTTCGATGATAACATCAAAAGTAGATTTCTCTTCAGCTACGGGGGCATCTCCAGCTGCTGGAGCGGCTACACCTATTGCCACTGGGGCTGCTGCTGATACACCTAGAACTTCTTCTAGAACTTTTACAAGCTCAGACAGTTCAATAACACTAAGATTCTTGATTTCATCAACAATCTTTTCAAATTTTTCTGGTACTGTGAATTCTTCTGACATATGATTATAATTAAATTAATTATTTAGTATCCCTGTAAGCTGATAAAACAGTTACGAGACCGCGAGCTACTCCTGAGGTCACTTGCAAGAATTGAGTCATAGGAGCTGCAATAGTACCTACTAAATGAGCCTGCAATTGTTCCTTAGAAGGTAATTT
>JBMTTF010000018.1:0-14128 GCA_049449075.1 Minisyncoccia bacterium
GCAGGTTTGCGGAACCTGAGGTCAGAGGTTCGAGCCCTCTTAGGTACACCAATATTGTTATTATGAATATATTCTATACTCCAATAGAAGCTCTTAAGCCCAAACTAAACACAAGACTAATTGGTTCTCTACATAAACTAGGGATTTATAATTTATCACAATTATTACTGTATCCGCCTAAAAAATTTATTAACTATACCCACTGTCAAACAATTTCTCAAATATATAATATACCATCTGGGAACCCGATTGTACTTGAAGTTACGATAATTAATAAAAAACAAACTAGACTACGTGGTAGACAATTGACATTAGGTGAAGTTACTATTCAAGATAGTACTGGAGAATTTGTTATCACATTATTTAATCAAAAATTATTATTTGAATCCTTGCAACTCAACTCTCAATATGCAATATCTGCGATTGTCAAGAGTGGCAACAAATCTCCCCTTAATAATATTAGTTTTGAGAGAATATTACCGAATAAAATCTTATTGCATTCCCATAGATTAGTACCTATCTATCCTGAGACAGCTGGGATTACATCTAAAATGATTAGGTATAGGATTAATCTTGCTCTGAAACAATTTCCTGAGCTAATAGAAACTTTACCCGAATGGATACTAGATATATCTAATCTCCCAGATATTAATAAAACCATTCAATATTTACATTATCCTCAAAATACGCACCAAATTAAAAAGGCTAAAGCTAGATTAGTATTTGAAGAAGCTTTTATAATGCAATTATATATTGCCAAGCAAAAATTAGTATTTCAATCAAAATATGCTCCAGCTATAATAGCTCAAATGGACCTTATTCAAGAATTTATAAATAGTCTATCATTTGATTTAACAAATGCTCAAAAACAAGCTATTGAAGAAATTATAGAAGATATAAGTAGACCTACCCCAATGAATAGATTATTAGAGGGAGATGTGGGAACAGGAAAAACAATAGTAGCTACTATTGCTATGCTTAATACGTATTACAATCAATATCAAGCTGTACTCATGGCACCAACCGAAATCTTAGCAACTCAACATTTTGAAGGAATTACCAAATTAACTGAGAGATTAAAAAGTCCACCTCTGGTAGCTCTAATTACCTCAAAAGAATCTCGTATATCTACGGATCAAAACTTAGATTCTTGGATGACAATTCCCAAAAAAGACTTACTCAAAAAAATTGAAAGGGGGTATATCAATATTATAATAGGAACTCATAGTGTTATTAGAGAACAATTAAAATACAATAACTTAGCTTTAGCTATTGTTGATGAACAACATAGATTTGGAGTCAAACAAAGAGCTGAACTACAAACTATGATTAGCAAGACTAATGATAAAAGTCCAGATACAATTGCACATCTTTTAAGTATGACAGCTACACCTATCCCAAGAACTCTGGCTCTCAGTATTTATGGAGATTTAGATGTTTCATTACTCAATGAGTATCCAGCTAACAGAAAATCTATCAAGACGAAATTAGTACCTCCATCCAAAAGGATTAATGCCTATAATTTTATTAGACAACATATTAAAGCTGGAAGGCAAGCTTTTGTTGTCTGTCCTAAAATTGAAGCTGATGAAAAATCAGATATAAAATCTGTAGAAGAAACCTTTATAGATTTATCCCAAAATATATTCCCAGACCTGAAAGTCAAGATGATGCATGGTAAAATGAAAACTACTGAGAAAGATAATATAATTAAAACTTTTAACCAAAAAGAATTTGATATATTAGTGGCTACTTCAGTTATAGAAGTTGGAATAGATATACCTAATGCAAGTATTATGATGATTGAAGGTGCAGAAAGATTTGGCTTGGCCCAATTACATCAATTCCGAGGTCGTGTAGGGAGAGGAGCGTATCAATCATTTTGTTTTCTCTTTGAGACAGGAGAAAATGAAATCTCAATGAATAAACGATTAAAAGCTATAGAGAATGCTAACAATGGTTTTGAATTAGCCGAAAAAGATTTAGCTATCAGAGGTCCAGGGCAATTTATAGGGTCAAATCAATCTGGATTATCAGACATTAGTATGGAGGCTTTGCTAAATAAAGAAATTATATTACAAACTAAAAGCATAGCTAATAAGATACTAAAGGAAGATATAACTCTTAATATATATCCTACTCTCAAAACTAGGTTGTCTCACTTTGAGGAACAGGTTCATTTTGAATAAAGATTAGTTTTCTAAACTCCAATCAGACTTAATAAATTGATTTAGTTTCTTATTATTAATCTTATCATCCAAGCTAAACTCAAAACCTTCTATCCCCGATTGTTTTTGAATATCCAACCCATATGTAGATAGTTGCGGGATACTATAGTCAATAATAATGTCTTTAGAACTATTAAAAGGTATATTAATTTCAAAACCAGCAATTTTTTTATTATACATAATACTATAATCTACTTCATTCTCTCTCTTCTCGATACCTGTGATTGTATTTATAAAAGCATCTTTTGGAAATAAAACTCTTGTATAAGATTTATAATCCGTATTGAGAGGAGAAGCATTCGTAGCAGTATTATAATAGGTAATTACAATGGTAGAACATATTTTGTCACCACATTCGCGTATCTCTTTTTTGATAGCTCTTTTCATATAGTAATCTGTCTTCAAAGATCCTAAATTTGCATCAACTAATTTGAAATAATCCTGTTGAGAATTAATATTGATAGCACCATCCCAGCCTAATTCAGTAATATTAGTTTGTATATTCAAATTATCACTCCACATCATAATTTGCTTCTGATTTGCTTGTTCTAGAAACATATTAGCTAATTGATATTTTTTATAAAAAGAAGCTTTACGAATTCGCTTCTCGACTTCAAAAGCTAAATCTTTGATTGGCTCTTTTCTATCATCACGACTAATACCCTTCTCTAAAAAACCAAAATTTAACTCATATTGTAATGCTAAAAGAATATTCCCAGCATCTAATTCCTTATCTTTATCAATAGAATTAACAGAAACTGGTCCTATAATTTTAAGTATCTCTGGCAACACTGATGCATTGATCGCAATTACTCCAGATATATCTTTCACACCTCCCTCTAACCTATAAAGATTTATAAGTTGTTGACTTGTAGTTGGAAAATCAGGAGACCAATTAGCATCTCTAAGCTGCATGGTCTGTATACCTAACATATCTTTGTAAGGTTCTGGAGCTTCTATACCTGGCTTACCATAATCAAAAGCATTAGTATTATAAATATAATAATCTTTAATATTACCATTTTCCAAAGTTAATTCAGCAAAATTTCCAATAAAACCACCCGTAGGTCTCAATTCTAATGTGTTTTGAAATATGACTAAATAGGTAACTTCTTTTTGTTCCCTAATGGACATAGCTAAATCAAGCTCTTTCCTATAATTAACCCAAATAAAAATTAATACTATTATACTTAAAGGAATACTAACAACTATAATTATCTTTATTATTTTAAATAAAATACTCCTAAGTTGTTTCATAAATTAATATCTAAGAGCAGATGTGACTTGTATTCTAGCACCCCGATATGTATTAGAATCTCGATAATATACATTCTCTAGAGCCTTCACAATATTATTCCAAGAATAATGGTATTTAATTTCACTTTGTAACATCTCAGCTAACTCTAATGCACCTTTATAATCACCCAATACATTCTCTAGTTGATGTTTAAGGGAAACTATACTATTAACTCTAGCAACATGTGCTAAATCACCAACTACCTCTATATTTTCTCTAATATTAGAGACTATGATTGGGACTCCATAGCTACCCGCTTCTAAAAGTGAAATAGACAATCCTTCTGAAGAAGAGGGTAAAACATAAATAGCAGCATTAGCAAATAATTGCTTTAAAGTACGACCAGATTGATGTCCTGTAAAAATAATATTTTTGTCTCCATTCGCTAAATTATGTATATATTTTTCATAATCTTTAGTATATGATGAAGAACCTACAATAACCAATTTTTTACCATATTTACGTGCCATCTGTTGATAAGCTTGGATCAAAATATGAGCATTTTTATGCTGTACTAGCCTAGCAATAAAAACAATATACCCCCTCTTTTTGATACCAAATTGAGATAATTCTGAGTCAGAAGTAATATAATTAAAATCTGTACCATTAGGAATATATGTGGTTTGAACATCAAATTCATTATAGGCAAAATATCTAAGACTCTTAGATACGGTAATTACCTCATCTGCAAAATTACAACCGATCCACGCTCCTAATTTTAGCATTGACTTAGCAATCAAATTCCATTTCCCATGATACCAATCAGCACTGTGAAATGTAAACACTACTTTAGTATATTTACCAGAGAACAAATATTTCAACCCAAACCCTATTCTAGCAAAAATAGTAAAAAGCGCTGGGCCAACAGAATTAATATGTAAAACATCTAACTCTGGGATAAAAAAACTATGCCATATAGAAAAGAAGGTATGTGTAGCAGCATCTAAACTTTTAGTAGGAATTGATTTAGTAGCAATAACTTGGACATTTTTATACTCTCCCTCAGCCACATATTGTGACCTAGTGTACACAAATACTTGATGACCTTTACGAGCTAATCTAACAGCAATATGATCTACATAATTTTCAACCCCTCCTCCACCTATAGCAGGGATGCCTTTTTGTCCAACAAAAGCGATCTTCATAGAATTAGAATCTTAAGTTATGGCGAAATCAACATCTTATTATATCAAATATAGTATATTTTGTCAAAAAAATTTAGCATTAACCAATATATCCCAATATCCTTATATATGATATACATAAGGATATCAATTCTATCTATCCCTGTCACTTTATAAGAAGATAGTTCCTTAAATTTGTTATTATATTTCAACTAAAATGTTCACAATACAATATCTATACTCTATACTTAAAGTTTCTGAACTATTCCTCTCAGTATTCAATACAAAATAATCCCTGCAGTCAATAAATTACTGTTTATTAAAACTGATAACTAAAAAGTACCGATAGCATATGGCTATCGGTACGAATAGTAAAGTTACCTACAAAGAATACGAATATTACGATCTTCATATATACACCCTGACCCTGATCCTCCTTTGAAAAAATTGAATGGGAAGTGTTGATACCTCTGCCAATGTGGGTGTTGTTGCCAATATCTATTTCTGCCCCGTTCTGAGCGAACATAATGAGTCCGAGTATTAGGGTCCCATCGTTCATACTTACAAAATAATCCTTGCCTACGAACCCAATCACAAGTATCCACTCCTGATGGTAGATGCCGGGTCAAGATTCTACCATTATAAATAACAGTATCATAATACCAATGAGATTGAGCTTTAGCAGGGGCAGTGGCAATCAAAACTGCAAGCGAAGCCGTTGTTATACAAGATTTAATGAACTGGTTCAATTGAGTTAACCTCAATGACTACAATCCTACACTAGCATATATTTAATAAAATATCAAGCTTTACCTTATTATATATTCTAATCTATAGCCATTTGAACTTTTATCTAGTCTATACTTAATAAATAGTCTATAATAGATTTATATGAAGGAAAGCATTGCTATTCTAATTACTAATTTTGAAGGGGGGGGGGCTCAAAAAGTTGCTCTTACTCATGCACAAATATTCAAAAAAATGGGTTATGATGTGCATATCATAGTCATAGAGCATCAAGAATCATATAGTATTCCTAATGATTTAAATATACATTTTCTCAGTTCTATACAAGGGAAAGGATCTAAATTTCAAAAACTACTCTTATCCCCTACTTTGCCCTTTAGATTAGCTAAATATCTTAAGCAACATCAAATTAAACTATGTATAAGTCACTTAGAAAGAGCTGATTTTGTCAATATACTAGCTAAATTTATCAATAGACATAAGTCTATTGGGGTCATTCACTCCAACCTAACATCAACTTATAAGACTGATAATATATCCCTAAGTCGTATAGCATATAAATGGTTGGTTAAAATATTAGAGCCTCTTCATAATCAGATTGTAGCTGTATCACAAGGTATTGCTACTGACTTAACTCAACTAGGATTACCAAAAAATAAAATCCAAGTTGTCTTAAACCCTTTTGACATAAAAGATATTAGAGCAAAAGCTAAAGAAAAATTAGATATATATGGAGATATTTTTGATAATGATACTATTATTTCAATTGGGAGACTATCTAATCAGAAAGGACTATGGCATAGTATATTAGCTTTTAACCAAATCAAGAAATCTAAGCCAAATTTGAAGTATATAATACTAGGAGATGGACCTCTTAGAGAATACCATCTAAATCTATCTAATAATTTGGGACTGAAAGTTTATAATATCTGGGATAAAAATACAATATTTTCCACCAATTATGATATTTATTTCCTAGGATTTCAAGCTAATCCATTCCAATTTATAGCCAAATCTAAGATGCTAGTATTATCATCTCATTTTGAGGGATTGCCCAATGTACTTGTAGAAAGTTTAATTGTGGGTACCCCCGTCATTGCTACCGATGTAGATTCTGGACCTCGTGAACTATTATCTCCTGATACTAATATTAACTATAAAACTGAAAATTTAGAGCAAGCTGAATATGGAATTCTGATTCCTATCGATAATAATCAATCTCCTAGATTCAATAGCCTACAGTTATCAAATTCTGAGAAATATATTATGGAAGCTATGTCTTTATTATTGGATAACAAAGACATCAGAGAAAGCTATATAAATAGATCTGAATATAGAGTTATTAATTTTGAAATCAATCAAATTATTCCACAATGGGAGGAGATTTTAGAGAATTTTTTGAACTAATAGTATAATATTTAAATACTACTCCCAATATAGCAAAAAATATCCACATCACTGCTGTTTGTCTTAGTAGATTATCCCATATACTAGATAAATATATGGCTATTACTATGAAAGTTGTCATTAACAGCAATGTATCTTGGCGAGATTTAATTCTTATAATCAAACTATATAGAATAGCTATAATAAATAGAATATATACTATTAGCCCAATTACTCCCATCTCAACAAAAACTTTAATATAATCATTATGAACTTCTAATGCCCCTAAAGATACGCCCCTTACTTCCTCTACTATAATTTCAATAGTACCTGTACCAAACCCAATTAATGGTCTAGTCATAGCTTTTTCATACATATCTACCCACATTACTTGTCGCCAAATAATTGAATCGCTCGGATCCCCACTAAATAAACCTACAACTCTCTCAATCACTGGGATATCTTTTATAGGAGTTAAGCCCTGCCAAATAGTTTGTTGTATCCAGAAATATCCTGATAGCAGTAAACCTAAAATAGGGATAGCCACTACTGTATATATCATGGTTGTCTTAGGAGACTTGATCAAACTAACTCCTATCAATAATACAAATAGCCCAATCCATGCCCCCCTTGTATATGTAGATATCAATAATATTACTGATAAAATTCCATACAATATAAACATATACTTAAATTTAGGTTTAGCTATAATATTCTTTTCAAAAAATAAATATACCATTAAAGCTATAATAATCAATAAAAAATATCCCAATACATTTGGATGCCCAAAGGTTCCAGCAATACGATTCTCAAATCCTGGATTAGTATAGAGCCCAGTACCATTCAATAATTGTAGATAACCTATTATGACTGGAATAATAGAAGACATAATAACTACCTTAATAAAATTGATGCAGTCTTTTTTAGATTTAATTAAAACGTATCCTGTCACATACATGATCAAGAAGGATAAAACTCTTATTAGTTCATTTATAGATATAATCGGATAAGCAGATAAAATAGTGAATAATATATAAATTAAAAATAATCCTATAAATATAAAGCTCAAGGGAATAGCTAATACAGATATTTTAGATTTATATATTATTACTATACTTACTATAATAGATAACACTGCAATTATACCGGCAATATTAATAGTTGGGAACTCAGGGAATAGTGTAATACTATATTTACCTAGAATGTCCAGAGATGGTCGAGTACAAAGCAATAAATAAAATAAAATATTTACAGACACTCTAAATAAAACTATTATTAAGATTAGAATACCAATGAAAATAAAACTAAATATATTACTATTAACTAATAGTGCACCTATTCCCATCAAGCCACCTAAGACTAATATAATATTAGAATTTATTTGAGTCATATGTAGTATCTGGGGTAATAGTTGGAGTAGGCTCTAGATTAATAATAGGATTTTGGGCAATTTCAACATCATCAGGAATGGGAGGAGAAGCTAAATCATCAATCCCAAAGTCATATACAATAGATTGATCTTTTCGATTTAGTATATAGCTTATACCCACAATAAAGCCTAATATAGCAGATCCAAATAAATTCAGTATTATATTCGGTCTACCAACTCCCTCATACAAAACGGGCTCATTCACTATTTGTATAGTAGCAGTGTCCCCTAGCAATTCTTCAGCCTTCTCAATTAACTTATCACCTACTATCTTATTCATAGTTAAAGCTAATTCAGATGATTTGTCATAAGTGTCTATTGAAATAAAACCAGATCCTACAGGTATAGCTACAATGTTTCTTACAAATAATGCTCTTCTATCTTTCAAAGTAGCAGGGAATAAATTTTTAATTTCAGCATTTTCTGTAATAACACTAGTAAAAAAGATATCCGTATAAACTAAATCAATTAGCAACTCTATTTTAGAATCAATGGACCTCTGAGCAGTATAAGAATCAACATTGGAGTTAGCTTTTTGTAAAACAACTAGTTGTGACTCAGCTCTATATTGTTTTGGTAAAAGCAAGGTAATTCCTAAACCAATTAATGTAAATAATAAAGTGATAATAATAATCACATTAAATTTCCTTGTAATTTTGTTTGCTATTTCACTTAAAGTGAGGTTAGAATTCATTATGGTAATTTTATATTATAGAATATAATTATAATACCATAGAATTACAATACAGCAAAATATATTACAATTGACTTTAACTTCAATATATGATATTATTTTAAACAATTACATATATATTTAATGCAACCATTATGAAATCTGCAATTCACCCTCAATATTCCTATACTACTGTTAAATGTATTTCTTGTTCTACTGAGTTTACTATCGGAGCCGTTAGAAAAATTGGATCAGTAGAAGTTTGTTCTAAATGTCATCCTTTTTATACTGGAAAAAGGACTCTTGTGGATACTGCTGGAAGAGTAGAAAAATTCCGAGCTAAATTAGAGAGAAAAGAACAATTATCAAGTAAATAAACCTTTCATTACTAAAGATCATATATGAGTAATTCTTTAGTAGACCTACAAAAAGAGTATACTGAGTTATCTTTACAAATATCAGAACCCAGGATATTTGCTAGTCCAGATTTTGTTAATATTTCCAAAAAACATACTGAGATTGGGAATAAAATTGAATTATTAAAAACAATAGAGCGTCTACAGTCTCAAATCTCAGAAGCTAAGACTCTATTAGAAGATCCTGAATTAAAAGAAATGGCTGAAGAAGAATTATCTCGCTTGCAACTAGAACTAGAGCAAAAACAGTCTATTTGGACAGATTTAATAACCACAAAAGAAACTTTTGCTGATGAAATTATTATTGAGCTAAGAGCCGGAGCCGGGGGAGATGAAGCAGGATTATTTGCTTTAGAATTATTTAAAGCTTATATTACATTTTTACAAAAAAATGGAGCTAAAACTGAAATTTTATCTATTTCTGAGAATTCTGTGGGAGGAATAAAAGAAGTTATTGTAGAAGCTAGAGGACCAGAAGTTTATAAATACCTCCAGTATGAAAGTGGAGTTCATAGAGTGCAAAGAGTACCAAAAACAGAAAAAGCTGGACGAGTACATACTTCTACTATAACTGTAGCCGTCCTACCAATAGCTAAAGAAGTAGATATTGATATTAACCCAAATGACTTAAAAATTGATGTTTTTCGTTCAAGTGGACCAGGAGGACAAAGTGTTAATACAACTGATTCAGCTGTTAGAATTACCCATATTCCAACTAATATAGTAGTCTCTTGTCAAGATGAAAAGTCTCAACTAAAGAATAAAGATAAAGCTATGAAAATCTTGAGAACTAGAATTCTAGATCAAATGAAACAAGAACAATTTGCAAAGGAATCAGCTTTTCGTAAAGACCAAATTGGAACTGGAGATAGATCCGAAAAAATCAGAACTTATAATTTCCCTCAAGATAGAATTACTGATCATCGTATTAAACACAATTTCTCCAATATTGAGAATATTCTATTAGGAGATTTCAGTATGATTCTAACAGCCTTTGATGAATATAAAAGAAGCTACCCTACAGATTAAACAAGCCCTAAATACTCAATCTAATACCCCAGACTTAGATACCACTTTGATTTTGGGATATGTTTTGGGACTGACTAAAATAGATATGCTCTTACAAGAGAATTATATTTTATCAGATTTTGAAATAAAGGGCATTAATATATGTCTAGATTTAAGATTACAAAAAACACCAATAGCCTATATTATAGGGTATAAAGAATTTTATGGACGAGAATTTATCGTTAATCAAGATGTACTTATACCTAGGCCTGAAACTGAGGCTATCATAGATATCACTAAAAATATTTTGAGTTCTAAGTCAGCGCCAATGATCTGGGAAATTGGAACTGGTAGTGGGTGTATAGCAATCACTCTAAGCTTAGAGATACCGAATTCTAAGCTTATTGCAAGTGATATTTCTAACGATGCCTTACGCATTGCTAAAAATAATGATATAATATTAAAAGGGAAGCAAGATAATATTGTTTGGGTTGGAGGAGATTTATTATACCCTTTTTCTAAACAAGATATAAAACCAGATATAATAATTGCAAACCTACCTTATCTTAATCAAAACCAATACCAAGACGACTCTATTTTATATGAACCCAATATAGCACTATACTCTCCTAATGATGGGTTAGAGCATTATATAAGGTTATTAAATGAAATTCAGAGTCGTTTTATATTATGGCCCGACATAATATTAGAAATAAATCCAGAGCAAACGGATCTATTAGAAGCTAATATAAAATCTTTATCCCCAAAAGCTGTAATCAAGATTTATAAAGACTTACAGAATCTAGAAAGACATATTTTAATTACACACTAAAGAATTAATTCAAGAAAGGAGGTGAATAGAATTGAGTGAAGAAAAGAAGAACACAGAAGATCAGAATATAGAAGAAAAAGGATTTTGGACTAAAAATATTATTTCAATTATATTGATAGTATTTTTGATAGTCAGCGGAGTATATGCATTCAATAGAGATACCGAAGATAAAACAGTAGAAGATAAGGTAGAAGAAATAAAGAAAGAAGGAGAGGAAGCAACTGAGACAGAAGAGACTGAGACAAAATCTGAAGAAGTAGCAACTGAGAACACTGATATTCAAAAGTCTGAAACACAAATTACTATCAAAGCTAATATAGGAGATGGAGTAACTCATCTAGCTCGCAGAGCAGTAGCAGAATATTCTAAAGATAAAGAAATAACTTTATCAAAAGAGCAAAAGATCTATGCTGAGACGATATTAAAGAATAAATATTATCAGCAGTATCTAAATCTATCTCAAGAAGTACAATTTGAACTTAGTGACTTAGAAGACACAGTACAAAATGCTCAAAACTTATCTGAAAATGAAATCAAAGCTTGGAGCAAATATAGTCATTTGGTACCATCTCTATAATAAATACACTATAATAAAAAAATTTAATCATTCCCCTTAACTCTGATTAGATTAAGGGGAGTTTTTTATTTACCTAATAATTCCTTGGTACGAGCTGCTTCATTTAACACTTTATCTGCATACCACATATTTTTTACATTACATCCACCAAGATAGCACAGAGCTGCTCTTTTTTCTAACTCATCATTCCCTGCAATAGGCTGATCACCAACTTTACCTAATAAAATCATCCCCATAGCTAACATAGCATCCTCCATATTCCAAGGGTTTACGGCTGCACCACCCTTCAATGCTTTCAATTTAGATTCATAACCAAGCCAAGTAGCTGGCATGATTTGAGATGGCCCCATAGCTCCCCCAGTACCAATATATTTTGGATAAGGACATCCAGAGACAGGTTGAGTCAAAGGGATATTGAGAGTAGAGGTAATTTTTTCAAAAGCTTGTTCTTCTTTTGTAAAGTTTAATTTAGTAGTATTTCCCTCACGAGCTGCACAACCACTTAAAGAGTCTTTATAAAAATATCTCCCTACATTACCTCCCAAACCAGATTCAATTTTCATAATTCCTACTAAATATTCTGGCCTAATTTTATTGCCAAGCCTAGTAGAGTTAGCTACAGCTAATGAATAAGCTTCTTCTAAAGATATAGCTCCCGGCCTACCATCAGCTCCATTCAGAACTCTAATACTATTAAGTAAATTTTGCTTAGTAGCAAAAGACTGTTTCAATAAAGCCTCATACTCTGACTGCTGACCCTTAGTCTGAGCTAATAAAGTCTCTTTATCTTCCTGAGTTTGTTGCAATAGACTTTTTTGTCTTTCTTGAGATTGTTTCAAAGCCATCAACTCTTCTTCTTTATCAAAAAGATGTTGTTTTTCAGCTACAACTTCTCTTTCTTTAGCAGAAATTAGAGTGATAGACTCAGTAATTGAATCTTGCATTACACCAGTTTTTTGAACAGACCCTAATAAATCAGATAATTGATCTTTAGACAAAATAACCTCAAATAAAGAGACATCTTTTTGTACATACAAACTACTAACATATTCTTTAATTAACACTTTCTGTGACTGAATTGTCTGCTCTAAAGTCTTAATATATTGTTTTGTTTCAAGCAGTTCAGATTGAATTGTCTCAATATCTTGATCAGTAGTATCTAAACTTTTTTGAGCAGAATCAATTTCTTTATCTAAAGAGTCAATTTCTTTAGATAAAGTTCTAACCTGAACATCAGTTTCTTGTTTAGATTTAGTTAAATCTTTAATTGTTGTTAATTCTTGATCAAGATTTTTTTTCGTTTCTTCTAGTTTAGAGTTAGCTACTACATTAGAGACTGGATAAAGTATCAGTGAGAATATGATTATAGTAATACTACCTATAACCTGTATTTTATCGATTAGTTTTTTTTGATTTTTTTTATTCATATTAGAGGGTTAGAAGTTTATTATTCTTTAGTATCTTTAGAATTCTTATTGGCTTGAGTTTTCTCAAGAGCATCCATTTCTTCTTTAGTCATATCTGGCTCTACTTCAACCTGAGGACTCTCAGTAATTGCAATTAATTCATCTACATCTAATAGTACTTCTACTCCATTTGGTAAATCTAAGTCACTAACTCTAATCACATCATCTAAATTAGCTAATTTAGACAAATCAACTGATATATGTTCTGGAAGATTTTGAGGTAAAGCTTTTACTTCTATTTCTTGATGAATTTTAATTAGAGTATTTCCAGCTTTTTCAGATTGTGAAACACCTTCAAACTCAAGTGCTACAGGAGTTTCAACCTCTTCATTAAGATCGGGTGCAAAGAAATCAACAGACAAAATTTCTGCTTTTAGAGTATTTCGTTGAATATCTTTTACTAAAGTAGGATAAGATCTATCTCCTAGAATGATATTTACCAAACTAGATTCCTCAATCTCAGCTAATAATTTATTTAGTTCTACAGCATTGACTTGAATTAATTCAGACTTAGCTTTCCCCAAACCACTACCATACAAAACTCCTGGGACTATACCATTAGATCTTAAAATAGCTATTTTTTTGCTACCTACCTGTTCTCTTCTCTCAACTGATAATGATAATATTTCCTTTTTCATATAGATCTAACTTGACATAATTATACTTATGGATATATTATACACTATATATTATAAAATTTCAAATAACTTTATGAAAAATATGAAGAGAAAATTCAAAGCTAAAAAAGTCATCAAGAAAATAGGTTTTTTTATTGGCTTTACAATTATATTATTAGGTTTATTATCGTATCTTATAATACCACTTTTATAAATATATAATGTCCTAGATATTAACCTAAAAATAAAAGTGGTTATAAGTAACCACTTTTATTTAAATTAAGAAGTTTTTGTAAGACTATTTGACCAACAGATGAGCTTCATATCC
>JBMTTF010000019.1:0-14094 GCA_049449075.1 Minisyncoccia bacterium
GACCTGTGCTCTACTACCTGAGCTATCGAGGCTATTTATTAATTATCTAATGAAATGACAGATTTGTCAATGATAATTTGAGTATTTCTATTCTCTAATATATCTAATACGAATTTATCAAACATATTTTTTCTATATTCAAAGTCTTTTAGAGTTAATACTGTATAATTTACCTCTTGAGCTAATTCGGTTTCTATATCTTGCATTAGGGTATCAAATTTCTTTTCATTGATATCGTCAGCTACTAGGAACATATCCACTCTATCCTTATCTCTTTGCAAGAATGCTCCCATGAGTATGCAAAGATAAATATTTCCCACTTTGTCAAGCTTTTGGGCAAAAGTGTCAAAAAAAGACTGTCCTAAACGGAATATAACTGGTTCTAAGGCTAATACTTCATCAACTGGGTTTAAGATATAGGTTGTTTCTTTTTTAATCTTTATCTCCTGAATAATATTATACTTGACAGCTTGTCTTAACTCTGCTCTGAGAGTGTTGATAGGGATATGAGTCTTAGCATGGAGTTCTTCTAAGCTTAACTTTTGAGCAGAATCTTTCAAAAATACTTTTAAAATTTTTACTTTTTCTGTTCCTAATAAATATATTAACGGGCTTTTCAGATTAAGCGACATATACGGTGTATTAATTTATTCTAATGATTGACTACTTTCTATTGTACCGAAAATATAATAATAAATCAATATAAGGAGGCCCTACTTATTTTACTCTTCCGTATAGGAGAGCTTATCCCTCCAATATGTCCACACAAGACCTATGGGCATCCTCGACTCCTCCCAAGTCGGATTAAAAAGCTAGCGACAAACAATACTGTCCTCCCTTGGGGGAGGTGGCCCCGTAGGTGACGGAGGAGGACAAAAAATACAAATTGCAAAATATCCACACCCTCTCCGCTCTAGGCTGATTTTAAAAGAGGGGAATTTTTAGCTCAGTCCACACCCGTCGACTTCGTCGCAACCCTCGCCAGAGAGGGATAGTTATTTTATCTACAAATTCTCTTGCACCTGCTTGTAAACTTGTTCTAAGACTATTTTATCTTCTGCAGTGATAGCTCTTAATACAAATTCTTGAGCTTTTTTACCTATGAATCTCTCGGCTCTGATCCCTATTCTAATTCTCGTTACAGATGGGGAAATATGCTCAAAGATTGAATCTATACCATGATGTCCACCACTACCACGATTAGTATGGATTTTATATTCTCCTAAAGCTATATCTGAATCATCATGAATAATTATAATTTCACTATCTTGAATATCATAATACTGTTTAACTGCTAAGACGGCTTGTCCTGAATTATTCATATAAGTATGGGGCTTGAGATAAATTGTATCTAAATGCTTGTAAATAGAGCCTAAAAATTGCTTTTTATAGCTAAATTCAGATTGATATGTGATAAAGTCTAAAAATTCAAAGCCTATATTATGATAGGTTTGTTTATATTTATCCCCAATATTCCCAAGTCCCACGATTAATCGCATAAATTAAAATTTTAAGGGGTTGGTAATATATAATATTGGGATATCTTTACTCAAACTAAACTTCATGTCTAGGCTAGGTTGAAAAATATCTTGAAGATATTCTTTGGATATATTTGTATTTTCTATCTCTGATGAGGCCTCAGTTTGATTTTGTTGATATGGATTAGTCCCTAAATATAAAGTATTCTCTGTGGGGATAGTATCTAATTTGTTAGACTCCATAACTTTTATTATAAATCCTCTTGCTCGTAGAAACTCTTGAATATTTGTTTTTTCTGTTATAGTCAAATTTGATCCAAAGATTATATCTAATTCAAATTTATTTTTTTTCAAATTAACTAATTTTTCTTCATATTTAGCTATATCAAAGATGTTAGATATCTCTTCTTGTATTTCTATATAATTTTGTTCTCCTATTCTTGGCTCCAGAATATATCCTCGTGCAGAGCCAAACTGTCTATATCCTTCTTTAATATTACCCGTCAATAAATTATTACCAACCACCAAAGATTTCATTGTATAATCTTTACTGTCCTGATAGGTATCATATAGACTTGTCATATCTGTTAGAGATAAATCTGTTTTGATAGTCTCCCTGGCAATACCTAATAGAGATACTATTTTGGGAGCATCTAATATTGGATTTAGACTAAAGACTTTATCTTTGAGATTACCTAAAATTTGCTGTTGTCTTCTAGATCGGTCTAAATCTCCTCCAACTGAAGTATATCTTGTACGAGCATATTTGAGAGCTGTCTCTCCATCTAAAGTTTGTATTCCTGCTGGTAGCGTGAATCTCTGATAACTATAATTTGGTCCAGGATAATATGGGTCATCAATAGCTTCAGTCACATCTACCTCTACTCCTTCTACCTTATCTACCACTTTCACAAAACCTGTAAAATCTACTTCAGCATAATAATCAAAACTTAGCCCTGTAATTTCAGTTAATTTATCTTGTAACACTTTTATAGCCTCTTCTTGATTTTTTCCTTGATTGATAGCAGTTATATACAAACTATTAATTTTACTATAATAGCCTTTTTCATCAAATACCAATAAATCTCTGGGTATAGATATTAGATTAATTTGTTTCTCTGGATTAAGAATTTGAGCAATCATAATAGTATCGGTCAAATCTCCCCCATCATGTTTTTCTCCACCCTTTCCTAATAATAAAATAGTTTCTTTGGCTGGTTTATTAATGGATTTGTCTTGTTTCATTGGATTAAAATTCTGTATAATAGGGATATTCTCACCATTATCAAATAAAAACCAAGCGCCAGCTCCAACAATTCCAGCTGAAAAGATAAATGATATAAAAGCTAGACCTATATTTGATTTGATCATTTTCATTATTTTTGAGTTACCTGATATAACAACCCATTCTTGTTGTCTGTAATAATCATACCCCCGTTATTATCAAAAGCAACTCCTTTAGGGACTCCCCAAATGGTCCCGTCTGGTAGCAACCACCCTGTGATAAAGTTTTTAGCTGGAGAATCTTTATTTATATCTTTAATGACTACCTTATATCCTTTTGGGATAGATCTATTCTGTCCTCCTTGATAGATAAAAACATAATTATTGGCAAAATCATTATAAAACTGGTTAGGGATTAAATCAAATCCAGATAATCCATTGTCTTTTGGTAATTCTGCTATTGAAGCCTCTGCTTTATTTTTACAAAAATCAGTCTGATCTGTATATTTCGGGTCAGTATTGGAATCACCGTAACAATATGGCCATCCATAATCTTTACCTTCTTCTATTTGATTTATTTCAACTGCTGGTAATTGATTGCTAATTCCAAGTCTACCAATGTCAGACACTATCAGATTGTCTGCTTCTATCACTATATCCGTAATTTGTTTTAGCCCTTGTGCAAATAGCTTTTCATCACTACCATCTATTGCATATGACATAATACTTCCAAACTTCTTATCCTTTGGCTTACAACTCTCACAGTTAGCTGGGATTGCTATATAAATTCTATCATTTTTGATAGCTATAGTATTATAGTTATTATTCTTCGGTTTTGGTAATGTATCAATTAAAGTTTTGCGTTCTCTATAGCTACCATCGAACTGGATATCAATGTATTGTATAACTTTAGTGTCAGCAACTACATAAACAGAATCTTTATACCAATCTATTGACATGAGGCCTTGCAATTTATTATCTACAACTTTAGGTTGCTGTGGGTTTTCAGTAGGGACTATCCATAAAGTGTTAGCTTCACTATCTGTAACAAATAAATTCCCTCTATCATCTGCTTTTACAAATTGAGGTGACTCAAAACCTTGAGCTAAAACACTAATTTTAAATTTCTCTGGTAAGTATAAGGTTTGTTTTTTATCTTGAATATTAATAATTTGTGGTTTAAGGCCATCTAAAATAGGTTCCTCCACAAAATCTTTAGAAATAAGATTATTTTTCTGGATTTGCTCTTGTCTAAATTGTCTTATTTGTTGTGCCTGATACCAAGAAAACCATACTATGCTGATGAATATAATTCCTACTGATATACGATATATGTATTTTGATTCTATGTGTAATTTCATAACTTAGATATATATTTATTTATTATACTATAGATTATACTAAATTTCTAATTTTAGTTATAGTATTCACAAAAGCATGTGTATATACTATAATCTATAGTATATAAGATATAATATTTAAATTATGAGTAAAGTTAAAAAAAGTAATATACCTGAAAGACACTCTGTTATTCATATGCCTGATTTAGTACCTGACATTGATCCTATGAAAATTAAAGAAACTGGATTTAATTTTATTAAAGAATTTCAATCCTTTGCTCTGCAAGGTAATGTGATTGACTTAGCAGTAGGTATTATAATTGGAGCTGCTTTCAACTCTTTAGTTCAATCTCTAGTTAAAGATTTAGTAATGCCTATTTTTGGATGGATTATTGGGGGTACTGACTTTTCTAGCCTGTATATTTCTCTTAATGGATCATTTGATTCATTAGCAGCTGCTCAAGCAGCAAAGGCTCCCATCATTATGTATGGGTTATTTATAAATCAAATAATTAATTTCTTAATTGTATCATTTTCAATTTTTATAGTATTGAAAGTATTTTTGAGAAGAAAAGCAGAAGAATTACTCTCAAAGAAAAAGTAAATATATCTATAGATATATTTACTCTAAAATACCATCTAGATTTACATCGTACAGTATTCTTTCATTGGCTAAATTATACTTGACAATTTCTGATTCATTAAACCAAAGAGCAATTTCTCTTTCAGCCTCTGAGACTTTATCTGAACAATGGACTAAATTTCGAACTGCTCTTGACGATGAATTTGCTAAAGAATAAGTATCTACAGTATAGTCACCTCTTATCGTACCTACATCTGAAGTTAATGGCTCAGTACCACCAACTATTTTTTTTACTACTCCTACAGACTGATTACCTTGCACTATTAATGCTATAACTGGGCCAGATGTCATAAATGATATATTTCCTCTTAAGATATCTTTTCCATATTCAATAGCTTCTTTATCTACTTCTAAACCTTGTGACTTTCTAGATTCAATTGCGATAGCTCCTTTTTCAATAAACCATGTATCATCTTTATCATAGTGTTTCCAAAGAGTATCTTCATTAGCAAGTAGCATCTTCATAGCTACAATTTTAAGACCTGTTCTCTCTATTCTAGAAATAATATCTCCCACCAGACTTCTTTGTACTCCATCTGGTTTAACAATTACTAATGTTTTCTCTTTTATCATAAATATATACTATTAATTATTACTCCTTATATAATATCATTATATATAAAATTTGAATTTTTTACAATTATATATAAAGATAGGGGTATAGTTACCCATACTCCCTATCTTTATTATATTGATTACATCATACCTGGCATCCCCATTCCTCCCATTGGAGGCATACCTTTATCATCATCAGATTTTGGTAATTCAGTAATTACTGCTTCTGTTGTGAGTAAAGTAGCTGCCGCTGAAGCAGCATTTTGTAAAGCAGTTCTAGTGACTTTAGTAGGGTCAATAATTCCTGCCTTAACCATATCTTCATATACTCCTGTAGCTGCATTATATCCTATATTATCCTTAGCTTCTTTGACTTTTTCCACTACAACTGATCCTTCTACTCCTGCATTATTAGCAATCATTTTGACTGGTTCCTCCATTGCAACTTTCAAAATTTCAAGCCCAACTTTTTGATCTCCAGTTAACTTTAGTGAAGCCAAAGAACCAATAGCTCGAATTAAAGCTGTACCTCCTCCTGGGACAATACCTTCTTCTACAGCAGCTCTAGTAGCAGCTAATGCATCTTCTATTCTATCTTGTACTTCTTTTTGCTCTACTTCACTAGCAGCTCCAACTTTAATTACTGCTACTCCACCTGCTAATTTTCCTAATCTCTTTTTCAGATTATCTCTATCGTACTCTGAATCAGTTTGCTCAATTTGCACTTTTATCTGCTCTACTCTATCCTGAATGGCTTGTTCATTATTATCTCCAGCTACAATAATTGTCTTCTCTTTTTCTGAGATGACTTTTTTTGCTTTACCTAAAGATGATAACTCAGTAGTTTCTAATTTTAGTCCAATTTCTTCAGAAATAACTTGACCTCCTGTTAGAATTGCAATATCTTTGAGTAATTCTTTACGATTATCACCAAAGCCTGGAGCTTTAATAGCAAGAGCTGAGAATCCACCTCTCATTTTATTAAGCACTAGAGTTGTTAAAGCCTCTCCCTCTACATCCTCAGCAATAATTACAATTTCTTTTCTTCCAGCTTGAGTAACTTTCTCTAAGATAGGTAATATATCTTGAATAGATGAAATCTTTTTATCTGTTATCAAAATATAAGCATCATCCATCTCAGCAATCATTTTCTCGGTATTAGTCACCATATATGGAGAAATATATCCTTTCTCAAACTGCATTCCCTCTACTACTTCACTAGAGATACCAAAGGTTTGACCTTCTTCAACAGTAATGACACCATTGGCTCCCACTTTTTGCATAGCATCAGCAATTTCTTTACCAATAATTTCATCCCCATTAGCTGAGATTGTGGCTACCTGTTGAATACGAGCTTTATCATCTTTTACCTGTTCAGATGAATCCACTAAGGCTTCTACTACTTTCTTTACACCCTTTTCAATTCCCTTTTTAATTTCCATTGGATTAGCTCCAGCAGTTACATTTTTAAATCCTTCTGCTATCATTCTTCTAGATAAAATCGTAGCAGTTGTGGTTCCGTCTCCTGCAATATCTGCTGTTTTGGAAGCTATATCTCTTACAATAGAAGCCCCAATGTTTTCTAACTTGTCTTCCAATTCTACTTCTTTTGCAACACTGACACCATCTTTAGTAATAACAGGGACTCCAAAGCCTTTATCTAGAACTACATTTCGTCCCTTTGGACCTAAAGTTACTTTCACTACATCAGCTATTTTATCTACTCCAACTAAAAGTTTTTTTCTAGCTTCTTCACTATATGAAATTAATTTTGCAGACATATATTTATAGGTTAATGTTAATTATGATTAATGAATATTATAAAGTAGCAAGAATATCCTCTTCTTTGACAATTATATAATCTTGTGATTCTAAGTTTAGTTCGGTTGGCCCATATTTGGCAAAAACTACATTTTGGCCTATCTTAACCACCTTAACATCTTGCCCAATTGATATCACTTCTCCAATTTGCGGTTTGTCTTGTTTGGCAGTATCAGGTATATAAATACCACTTGCAGTCTTTTCTTCTATTTTTTGAGGCTTGACTAGAACTTTATCAAATAATGGTTGTATATTCATATATTATTATATTAAGTTATTTAATTAATTTTAGCAGTTAAATCTTTAGACTGCTAATAATTTTATTATACTGTATATTAATTTACATGTCAATATTTAAAGCAAGGTATATTGTGATTTTTGTGTATTATTTTCGATAAAGAGATCTAGGTCATATGACATATCTACTTTTAACCTTAACCAGCCATCTTTTGAAGGATAAATTAAATGTTGTTTTTCTATACAATACTCAAACATATCTTTAGTTAATTTTACATCATTCAGACAATAATCTGCTAATTCTTGCAATTTACCTTCGCGATATAATGTCATTGCATTAGCTCCTGTACCTGATTTATGAGTACCCAATGTCATACCAGCAATAGCATCAAGTCCCAGTCTTTTACCTATTTTAGCTCGAAATTCTCTCAAAATATCAAAAGAAGCAATACTAAAGAGATCAAACTGATAGTATTTATTCAAAATTGGGATATCAAAGTGATCACTATTAAACCCTACTAATAAATTAGCTTGCTTGAGATCTGTCTCTAAATCTGCTAATTCTTCTAATAGGTAGGTTTTATATTCATTCCTTGCATAATGATATACTCCTACGACAGTAATCTGCATCTCATCTACAAAGTTTGGGGAGGCAATATTACCAATAGTTTCAATATCAAATACTAATATATTAGGAAACTTATTACTTATCATAAAAGTTAATATCTTTATATACTATACGAGCTAAGGAAATCACAGGCATCGCAATAATAACTCCTAAGACACCTGCCAAAACTCCACCTATCATTAATGACAGCACGACTAAGAGTGCATTTGTAGTTTTTAATGATTTAAAAATAATTGGCAATAGTAAAAATTGCTTAATTAACTGTACAGTCACAATTAAAGTAAATGTAATCAATCCTAATATTGGAGCTTGTACAAATGCAATTAATATAATAATACTATATATTAATACTGGTCCTAAAATTGGCACTAGCTGTAATATACCTGCTAATATACCTAAGACTGCAGCATACTGGAACTCTAAGATAGAAAGTACTGTATATATAAATATTCCCATAGTAAGTGCAATACCTACTTCTATAAATGCCCATTTACCTATGTGATATTGCAATTTGTTTATTATGTTAGGAATTTGCTCCTTTACTTCCCTTGGGGTAAATAATTTTATAAGCGCCTGCAGTCCAGTACCATTGATTGCTATATAAAAAGACAATACAAAAATCAAGAGAGTATATGTTGCAATCTCTCCTAAGCCAGATAATATACTTAAAGTTACCTGACCTAAATTAAGTATAGGACTTGAAAATTGACTCAAGTTTAAACCTTCTATAGGAATACCTGTGAGTATGAGACTTGATTCTATCTGTTTTAATACAATATTAATAAATTCAATCAATCCATAGCTTTCTTTAATCAATAAAGGTAACAATAAAGCTACGCTAGTAATTAAAATTATTAACAGGGATATAAAAATAAATATCAGTCCATATTTATAATTTATTTTATACTTAGCTTGCATTAATTGAGCAAAGTACTTTGTAAAAGAGGCCATTATAAAAGATAATATAAGAGTTAATACTAGATATCTTATATATATCAAAAATAGGAATACAATAATACACAAAATTAAAGTAAAAAATGATTTCCTTGATATAGAGATTGTATTACTATTTTGTTGTTTTGACATATTTTATTCTGGTCTTTCTTCTAAGATTAAAGAAATTTTTTCCTCTTTTCCATCTCTGATTACTGAAAGCTCGATTTTATCACCGACTTTATACTGGGATACTACATCTACTAATTGTTGTTTTATAGATAGACTTTTATCATTAATCTGGGTTATAATATCTCCTGTTTTGAGGCCTGATTTGGATGCTGGTGAATTAGGTACTATAGCAGGAGCTTGAGCATCTCCGATAATCAAAGCTCCATTTTCTACCCCGTATTGTTTAGCTTGCTCAGATCCTGGGACAATCATACTATATCTCACTCCAATAAATGGGGCTTTGACTTTACCAAATTTTTTATAATCATCAATCATTCTCACCACTACATTAGATGGGATTGCAAAACCAATACTTTGTGCCCCTTGTGCTGTAGCTACATTGACTCCAATTACTTTAGCATTAATATCTAATAAAGGACCGCCTGAATTACCTTGATTAATAGCAGCATCTGTTTGTATAACTTGTGATAGTGGTTCAGTATTACCCATACTATCTGAGGCTACAATAGATCTTCTTAACCCTGAAATAACTCCTCTACTGACTGTATTATTAAATTCATTCAATGAATTCCCTATTGCTACTGCGGTTTGTCCTACTTTCAATTTTTCTGAGTCTGCAAATTCCACAGGTTTCAAATCTGTTTTATCTACTTTTATGATAGCTAAATCTTGTGTTGGATGTAATGTTTTAATTTCTGCACTAGTTTCTGAACCATCATTGAATAATACTTTATAGGTAGCACTAGGATCTGATACTACATGTTTATTGGTTACAATCAATCCATCGGAGGAAACAATAAATCCTGATCCACCTCCTATAGTCTGACTATCATTAGATTCTTGATTAGAATTTTCTTGTAAAGGAATACCAAAAAAGTAATCTAGAGGAGATTGTCTTCTGACTTGAATTTTTTTAGAAATAGATATACTTACCACAGATTGATTAGATTTTTCAACCAAATCAATAATAGCTGATTGCTCATCCGAAATATTAAGATTACTCATTTGGGTATTAGTATCCTGAACTCTATCAATATAAGAATATGCTATACCTCCACCCAAGAATCCGGTCAAGGCTGATGCTAATACACTTATTAACACTATATTAGCTATTTTTTGTTGATTTAATTCTATAGACATATGCTGAAATATATTATTTATTAAAATTATATTTTATATTATATCATATATTCGTATATTTTAAAATTATACAAATATATCTTGCTGGTCCCGCATAAATATTGTCCCCTGTGATAATTTATGTTTTTGTATAGACAATACTAGTCCTATTAAAATCCAATATACCACCATTGAACTACCTCCATAACTCATAAATGGTAATGGGACTCCTGTAATTGGTAGAGCTCCTATATTCATCCCAATGTTAATAATTAATTGAGTCAATATACATAATGTCACGCCTAATATTATCATTCTGGGGAATCTATCTTGAGATTTAGAACCTATATATAATACTCTGCCTATTATTAATAGTATAAGTATAAAATAAACAGAAACTCCTACAAAACCCCATTGTTGTGCAAATCCTGAGAAAATGAAGTCGGTATGTACTTCTGGGACAAGTATACCTATATCTTTAACTCCCATCAGCCCACCATTACTAATAGATTTCATTGATTGTAAGACATTATATCCACTTCCCAATGGATCAGTAGTCGGATCCAGAAAAGTTAAAATTCGCTGTTTTTGATAATCTTTAAAAACCCAAATCCAAAGACTGCCGATGCTAGCTAACCCTATACTAAATAAGATCAACATATGTTGTAATTTAATACCTCCAAAAATAACCATACCGAGCCAAATTAATATTAAGATAGCAGCTGTTCCAAAATCAGGTTGCAGTAAAATCAAAAACACAATAATTATGACTGGTAATAAAGATAAGACAACGGATATAAAACTATTAATTTTATGATAGTACCTTGAAAAGTAATGGGCAATAATCAAGACCACTACTATTTTGGCAAACTCTCCCGGCTGCAAATTGAATGCTCCTATAGAAAACCAGCTTTTAGCTCCATTTATCCTCTCACTAAAAATTAGTACTAATATCAATAAGCTACTCATCCCAAAAAACAAAGGTTGTATCAGAGTAGACAATCCCCTATAATCAATTTGTGAAATAATGATTGCTATAACTAATCCAATTACAATCGAGATTATATGTCTTAAAATTAAACTCTGACTTACTATAGATAAACCATTAAGATGTAGATTTAGAAGTATAATGACTCCCATCAATGTAAGTGCTAATACTGGTAAAATAGTTAGCCAGTCTATTCCCAATAAAAACTTTCTCATAATTTATCTATCAAAAATAGGAGTTTGTTGTAGATCAATCAATAAAGAATTATTACTCAACACATTACTTTGAACATATATTTTGGTATTAAACTTAGAAGCTCCAATCACCTCATTGTCCCAAGTCATCTCAAAATCTCTTGACTCAGATGTCAAAACATCTCTAATTAAAGTTTGATTTACTCCTATTATCTCATCTTTATCATCTTTAAGAATAGCTATTACCTCTATGTTTTTCAAATTAACTGTGCTTGCATTGGTCAAAGTGCTAAACACTGTAAAGTCATTCCCCGCTTTAGATGAATAGCCTATTTCTGTATTTCTAGTTGCTAGTTCTGGTAAAACAAATTTAGATAAGCTAGTCCATTCTAGATCTTGATTTATTTCAAATCCCTGTAGTTCATACTCTGATGACATCTCAAATAGCAATACATATCTCTTTTCATCCCCAGGTAATATAAATGTCTCACCATTTTTACGAAGCTCCTCTCCATTAGATTTTTTTAATATAAAGCTATATTCTAATTTTGATACCCCATACTCATCATTAGGATTCTTAATTTCAGCCCAGAAATCAGATTTACTGTTACCTAGGTCAATTTTACCTGACTTCACAATTTGTATTGGTTGTTGAATTAAACCTTCATCTTCAACAATCCCTAAATTAGGTGGGAATAAATTGATTACAATTAAAAATACAATTGTCGCTGTAATCAATATATATACTGAAGCAATGATGGTCTGTTTGATTATTCTTTGTGATGACGTCATATTAATTTTATAATATATATTATCTAATAATAAGTATAACAAAAATTTTATTTTTATGATATAATATATAGTATGTTAAATAAAGAATAAAATAATATATGTATAAATCTGGTTATAGTGTACTGTTATTAACAATCATTATATCAACTGTAGGAGTTACTTTAGCAGTCAATGCTCTCAGTAATAGTACTCAGATTGCTAAGACTAATATTAATATTACGGATGCAGTTTTGGACCAGTCTAAAGCTTCTAGTTGTGTGGAAAAAGTATTTGCTAAACTTAGATCATATAAATTCTATGGGGGAGACGAGACATTTGAAGATGGTTGTAGAGTATATACTATATCTGGCATGGGAAATAGTGAAAGGATTATCCATACTAAAGTAGATTTCGCTATATTAGAAACTAAATTAAAACAAATTAGTCCTAACATAATTATTGATTATCAAAAACAAATCTCTAATGAGGAATTAATCCAAAGCCAAGTAAACAATCCCTATCTAATAGATCCATTAGCACTTAGGCTTTGGCTAAAAGCAGATAAAGCTGAGACCAATAATGGACAATCTGTCTTAAGTGTCAAGAATTCTACTAATGATTTGATAGATTTTGCTCAAGTAACCACAGCTCCGAATCTTGCTCCCAAACTAATAACTAATGCTATTAATAATCGTCCTGCTTTGAGATTCGATGGAGTAGATGATTTTTTGACAAGCACTACAACTTCTATACATACTAATAATGGGCTTAGTGTAATTGTAGTGGGTAAAGCTAATTCTACCGGGAACAATCAAACTTATATAGGTAAATTTGATGCCACCAATAATGAGAGGGAATGGCGATTACAAAACGATGACTTTATAGCTACTGATTTAGCTACTGCAGAAACAGCCAATGAAACAGTAAGTTTTGCTAATAATACCAATGTGAGAATAATATCAGCTACTTGGGCTCCTAATCAATTATCTAGTGTAAATATAAATAGTGAAAATGCAATTAATGCTACCTCTCCTGTTGTAGCTGATATATCTACTACTACTGAGCCTATTATAGTTGGAGCTAATGCTCAAGGAGGTGCTAGCTTTCTGAATGGAGATATTGCTGAAATTTTAGTTTATAATAAAAAATTAAGTACAGATGAATTAGATAAAGTAAAAGAATATTTGAACGATAAATATACCCCTACAATTATACTAGATGGGTCATCAGCAGAAAAGGCCGCTCCTAGTGCATCATACTTGGTATCACAAGGAATAACTACTGATGGAGTGTATTGGATAGATTTACCTACGGTTGGGCCTACTCAAGTCTACTGTATTCTAAATCCAGCTTATGATGGTGGAGGCTGGATGATGGCAATGAAAGCTACTAGAGGAACTACATTTAATTATAATGCAAATTATTGGACTACAACCAATACACTTAATCCGACTAACACTACTAGAAGCGATGGCGATGCTAAATTTAATACTATGAATTACTTTGAAGCTAAAGATATTATGGCAATCTGGCCAGACATCTCTCCTAATGGAACTGAAAGTGGTAGTATTGATAATATGAGTACTTGGACATGGCTGGAGAATAATTTTAACGGTGGTACTAGGGTAACTCCTATATCATTCTTTGCAGGTGCTCAGAGATTTATTTCTGCTCCATCAGTTTTTTCGGGATTTGGAATTCGATGGTCAACTCAAAGTGGTATGACGTGGTATGGATTTAATTATACCCAGAATGGGGGTAATGCAGTAAGATGGGGGTTTGCATGGAATAATGAAGCTGATCATGGTAGCAATGATGTAAGTGGTGGAATTGGCCTTGCAAGAGGATCATACTCAGCTGGTGATCTTATTGGTTGTTGTCAAACTCAAACAGGTATCAATCGTACAGCAAGGGTAGAAGTATATATAAGATAAATTAATTACTGAGATATTTTTTAGCAAAGTTTATCTA
>JBMTTF010000020.1:0-13933 GCA_049449075.1 Minisyncoccia bacterium
CTAAAATATCTATTTGATAATGAGGGAAAAACTAAGCAAGGAGAGAGAGTTCAGTACGGGATATTTATAAAAAGTGAGTATATTGGAAATATTTCTATTTTTGATATCAATGAAAAAAAGCACTCTGCTGAACTTGCTTATTGGCTCTCCCATTCTCACATTAGAAATGGCTATATGACCGAGGCTGTACAAATTTTAGAAAGATATGCTTTTGAAAAACTAAATCTTAATAGAGTTCAGATAAGATGTGAGGAGAGAAATCTTGCCTCTATTGGAGTGGCTAAAAAATGTAATTATCAGTATGAAGGCACTTTGAGAGAAGATGCTTTTAATGATTACTTTAATGATTTTCGTAATACATTAATTTTTTCAAAGTTGAAATCAGAATATAAAGCCCAATCTAAGTCTCTCTAAATATTTGCCATAACTTTTTGGCATAAGCTACTCTTTGCTCATATGGAGCATTTTTGATGAATGGTATTCTTTTACCAAAATATTCACTTAGATTGTCCATAAAATAGTTTACAAATTGTTCTTCAGTTGGATGCGGATGTAATCTGAGAAACTTAGTACGAATAGCTACATCATTTTTATCTTTCTCTTCTTCAATATGTTTTAATTCTTCCATTCTATCTCTAAAACTATTCAAAGTTTCATTTTCACCATATATATTAGCCTCTATTTCATTAACCGCTGGAATTAATTTTTTATTTTCTACAATTCCGGAAGTCTGAAATTCTTTATTCCCATTCAAGGCCGCCGCTACATTACCTAAATATACTCTTCCTATACCTTCTTGTGCTGGCATTACTACAAAATGATCATAAACTGTTCCAATTCCATCATAAAAATCTGACTCTCTTGGATTATATTCCTTTAGCTTACATTCAGCAGTTGTACTAATATTATGATAACCCTCTAAAGCTTCTCTTGGGAATGTAAAGTAAAGATTATTATTAGCATCAAAGTAAACTAAAGTATCTCCTGCTTGTTCTATAATTAGGAAAGTGTGCCCAGGAGCTTGGATAGTTGTATGCTCAATATTACGACTTTGCAGATAAGTAGAAGCTATCGATGTTCTGCCTGCACACTCTAGATATCCTTGTTCCATAGATTTGATCAGTACTCCATCTTGAGGTGCATCTGGATCAAGTTCTGCTGTATCTGCATCTCTTTTCAGAATTTTGAATAACTCATAAGGTAAATTCTGTGTATCTACTCCCTCAAGTTTTTGCTCAATTTCCTGATATCTTGGTAAAGATTTAGTGGATTCTATGAGTGTTTCTTCAAAATTATCTAAACTCACCTCCTCACCCATTCCAAAACTTTCTAAAACGACCTTATTAGCATCCTCCATTTGCTCTGGGGTGACTTCTTGTTCTAAATCTTGCCTCTCAGTCACTTTCTCAGCTTCTTCTACTCTATTATCCAAATCACCTCCAGTTTCGATACTCATAATCTTAGATTCTACATCCCCTACTTCCCCTCCAATCTCACTCGCCATTTATAAACTTCAGCGACGGCGATGACGACGACTATTGAGATAAAGCCATAATAGATAGCATCATATAAAGAGACAGGGGTAAATTGTAATATTCTCTGTAGGAATGGTAGTGTTATCATAGCTACTAAGATTAGAACTGAGGTGGCGATGGCTAAATTGATCATCTTATTGGAGAAGACTCCAATGCTAAATAGCGATTCTTTTGGAGAGCGCATATTATAGGTATTAGCTAATTGCATCAAGGCTAAGCACAAGAAAGACATTGTTCTTGCCTGTTCTATTCCATTGCCTAAATAATAAGCTATATAAATCCAGAAGCCTAAGGCTGTCATAGTCAATGTCATAACTATAATATATGGATAAGTATTAGGGGATACTACCTTCATATTGGCTGGTAGTGGTTTTTCTAATAATATATCCTTATGGCTTCGTTCAGTGGCTAGGGCAATATCTGAAATTCCATTGGTCACTAAATTCAGGCACAAAACTTGTATAGCCAAAAGTGGTAATGGTAAATCTAAACTCAAACTTAATATAAACAATAAAATCTCCGCCACACTAGTAGTGATTAAAAATATACTAGTTTGTTGCACATTCCTAAATATGACTCGACCCTCTTCCAGAGCCGAGATAATGCTGACAAAATTATCATCAGTGAGCACAATATCACTGGCCTCTCTTGCTACATCGGTGCCTCTGATGCCCATAGATATACCTATATCGGCTTTTTTGAGGGCTGGGGCATCATTTACCCCATCTCCCGTCATAGCCACGATATGCTTATGTTTTCGTAGAATATCTGCTACTCTCATCTTAGTACTTGGGCTTAATCTAGCCAATACCGAGACTGTTTGTAATTTTTTATATAATTCCTTATCAGATAGTTCTTGAATTTTATTATCTGTGAGAGCTTTACCTTTCTCATCAATGAGCCCAATAGATTTGGCAATGGCCAGCGCAGTATCTTTATGGTCTCCCGTAGCCATAATCACTCTTACACCTGCCATTTTAGCCTGTGCTATAGCATTGGCTACTTCAGCTCGGGGTGGGTCTATAATACCAACTATACCTACAAATACCAAATCTTGAACTTGCTCGGTACTAATAGATTTCAAATCAGCAACCTCATTTTTATAAGCAAGAGTAATAACTCTCATTGCTTGTTTGGAAAAATTCTCAATTTGATTATTAATTTCTTTAATATGTTTGGAATTTAATGCAATTACATTACCTTTCTCATCTAATATTTTACTACTAAGGCTCAAAATATTTTCACTCGCACCCATTACCATCAGCTGATGTGAGGCTTGAGAATTATTATACAAATATGTAGCCCTAAATTTATTCTCTGATCGGAATGGTAAATCTGCTAATCGATGCCAATCACTATCTAATAAATCTTTATTCAGGCTGGACTTGAGCGACAATACAGATAGAGCTACCTCGGTAGGGTCTCCAATACTTTTAGTACTAGACTGACCATTATCCAAAACCTCTTCATACAATTGACCGTTATGAGCTAGTCCTGCAATATGCAATAATTTTGCAATAGCTGGATAGTCTAGGGGAATAATATTATTAGAACCTTGTATAAAATCTCCCTTTATATCTAAGCCCCTACCAGTGACATCTACGGTTTCCTCCCCTAGTACCCATACTTTTTGCACTGTCATATTATTCTCAGTCAAAGTCCCAGTTTTATCCGTGATAATAGTATCCATAACAGCTAGAGATTCTGTGACAGGCAAAGACCGGATAATTGCTTTTTTATCACTCATTCTCTTAGCTCCGATAGCTAATACTACTACCAAAACTACCGGTAAACTCTCCGGTATTCCACCTACAAGAGAAGATAAAGTGAATCCTATCATTTCATCTAGAGGTAATTTCCGAAACCAGAATCCAATTACAAATAATATAACAGACGAGCTAAAAGCAAAAATTGCTAATTGCTTAGCTAAGACTCCAGTCTGAATATGAAAGTGAGTTTTTTCAACCGGAACCTTTTGAATATCATCAGCAATAGCACCAATTTGTGTATTCATACCAGTTGCTACTACCACAGCTTTAGCCCAACCGGTGGCTACTAGAGTTCCCATCCAAATGGAGTTACTCCTATCTCCCACCCCAACATCTTGTGTAATCGTATCAATAGATTTAAAAGACGGTTGAGACTCTCCTGTCAAAGCCGCCTCTATAGTCTGAAGTTCAATCGACTCAATCAGCCTAGCATCAGCAGGAACTTTATCCCCCTCTTCTAATATAATAATGTCTCCAGGTACTAAGTCTTTGGCATCATGCTCTTCCAAATGACCATCCCGATAAACCTTAGTTTTAACTAAAATTTTCTGTGCCAAAGCTGCTACCGCCCTCTCAGCCCTATATTCTTGATAAAACCCAATAATAGAGTTAATGCCAATAATCACTAGGATAATCCAAAAATCAACCCAATGATTAAATACAGCCGACAGTATAGCCGACAATAATAACACATATACCAATCCATTATTAAACTGCTTTAGAAATAACCAAATTGGAGATTCTGATTGCTTTGCCAACAATACATTCTCACCAAACTTTGTTCGCCTAGATAAAGCCTCTTGAGAAGTAAATCCAGTCAAATTAGAGCCTATATCAGCTAAAGATTCATCAACAGATAGTTGATAATAATTTTTATATTTTTGCATATTTAAAATATTTATTAATCTATATACTTATTATAACATAGTTAATATTATTTCTCATACTTATCAATAGGCTTCTTTTTAGGTAGTTTAATCTCAAATAAAACTCCTTTATGTGTACCAGGGGTTTTTAATTGCAATGTCCCATTATGCATCTCAACAATAGTTTTTGAAATAAATAAACCTAACCCTGAAGCATTAAGGTTTTGTTTATATAGACTATTAGCTCTAAAATTAGAATCAAAAATTTTATCCTTGATATACTCCTCTATACCTGCGCCATTAGTTCTAATCCTAATCCTTAGTCTATCCCCATCATCAATCAAAGTAATCCAAATTTTATCTTGCCTATGATAAATAGCATTGGATATTAAACTTTGAAAAACACTTTTCATTCTAACATTATCAATATCAGCCAAAAAACTATCCCCTATAGTTTTAAAAACAACCTTAATCTTAAAATAATCAAACATATACTTATGATCTTGAATTAAATAAGTTATTTCTTCTTGTATATCAATATCCGGCCGAATTACCACACCAAATCTTCCAGATTCGATTGCATTGAGTGATAGAACATCATTCACTAATTCTACTAATATTTGGGTATTAATATATACTTTTATAATATCCTCTTTTGTATAGTCATTCATCTTGTATTTACCTTGACCTTGCTCTAGAATTAGAGATAAAAATCCATTCAAAGATGTAAGAGGGGTTCTTAGTTGATGAGAAGTCATTCTTAAAAATAAATCTTTAGCCTCAATAGTCTCAACCAATTTTTTATTAGAGATATATAGTTCTTGTTCTCTTTGTATACCCTTCAGTATTTCCTTTAGTAAATTAGTACCCAAAATAACGAATATAATAAAAAATATAATACTAACTATAATCTCATATATACCACTAGATATAAAAATATCAATAAATAAAAATATACCAATAATTCCAAGAAGAATTTCAGATAAAATCATTTTTATATTAAACAAATGATGTTTAAAAATTGCATAAGTGGTAAAGATGATGAGAAATATTGTAAATAACTGTCCAACCCAGTTAAAAGTGAATATCCCAATCCAAGGGAATATTAGATTTGTAAAAAATGCTGGATATGTAGATAAAGTTGTACCTAAGATAATAAATAAAATTTGTTTCTTCCTAATGCCTTTATTTTTCTTATATTCTAAAATTAAATTATAAAATGATAAATTGAAAACAACAAGCAAAAAAATAACATAAATAAAGAACATATCCCCAAATATAATTTGATTTTCTTGACCTTGCATTATATTAACAGAACGAATAATATAAGGGGTAAAAAAAGTCAAGATAACTAACCCAACAAAACAGGAAAAAGCTGCAAATTCACTTTTATAAATATATCGATTGGAACTAAATCTATTTACAAATATTAGAAATACTGTTGGGATTAATAAAGCAGAACTATACAATACTTTTGTATATATAGTAATATCATTCACATTATCAAACCCTCTAAATGCAATCATTGAGGCAGTCCAAAGCACAACAGAAAATGAAACTAATGCAAACCAAACACTATTATTATCTTTTTTCTTATTAAACCCAAACAAAACTAATACTCCTAAAGCAAAGTTGGTTACTCCTACTATAATTAAAAGTATTTGTATTAAATTTAATTCTATCATTAAAATATGATTTTTATATTTTTATCAATTTGACATTAACTTCTACACTATTCCAACTAGCACAACATGGGATCCCATTTCTGTAAGCCCTTGGAAATCTTGGGAATGCACGCCCCTCTACACCTACAATGTGAAATAATACTCCACCTTGAGACTTTATTTTATTTACTATTCTAGTATAAGGTTCTGGGTATACTTCATTTATTATAATAGCTTTTTCATTAAAATAAAGCAAGTTATCTTGTAATGCTCTATGACTTGCAACATTCAAAATAATCACTTTATCTGTAGCAGAATCCATAATTTTTTGAACACTATACTTATTATCTTTATCTTTTATATCAATACAATATACATTATAATCAGACATTTCATCAATAAACTTATTCCCTACAAAGCCCTTTCCCCCTAGAACAACAATCGGAGAATCCTTAGATACACCCAAACTATTTATAACCGATACAACTGCCTTCTTGACAGCCTGCACTGTATTTTCTAACTCTATTGGCAATTTATTAATAATATTATTTTTATAAAACAAACCAGGTAAAACTCCTGCAAAAGTCATATGATCTGTTTCTAATAAATGCTGTAAATAATTCATTTTGAGCCAGAGATTTCTTAATTTATCTACATTAGATTCATCTCTAAAATCAGACTCCGTAGAAGAAATAGCAAACTTTAATCCAACTTTACCATTCTGGATAAAAATACCAGTAAACCAAGGGTTCCAGCGGGTCTCATCTAAAACATTATCAAAAACATATTCATGGGCAAACTTAGAGTTGGCTGGGTAAGCTAAAAATATAGTTTTAACAAATTGTAATCTTTTATTAATCACACCTATTAGAGCCCAAACTAATCTATTATTAAATAATAAGTTTATATTAATCACAAACAATCTACGGATATGACGTTTAATATTTTTTACACTCAATAATAACCTACTTATCCATAATACTCCCACAATACTAAGTATAACTAGCCAAATAGATGTAAAGAAACCTATATCTTTTGTATTTAATACATATATAACTAACAATACATAGAGTATATATATAAAAATCAGCACAGCCAGCTGCAATACAAATAAGAACTTATTTAATGACAACCTTATCATACAATACAAGCAATAATCCTAATGGTCACATTACCATTTTTTATAATTTTTGTCAATAGTTATCATCTATTTTTATTTCAATACAATGGTCATAGATATTAATTCTCATATATTATATTAATTAAAGATATAAAAATAGTCTTACTTTATCCAGTAAGACTATCGATTAATGAAATTATGGTATTTTTGAAGCCATCTCTTTAGTTCAAAAGCCTCTAACTTATAGGTGTGTACTTTTCTTGTTAAATTAACCTCACTTGGATTGACTGAAATCAAATCTGCATTTATTTTTTTTACAATAGACAACATCTTATCATTATCTTCATATACAGAAAAAAATAAATCTTCTATGCCATACTCTTTTACTCCAAAATCTATTGTTGAAAAAACTGCCTCAAAGGGAATATATGAGCTATGTACTCTTTTATCAAAAAAATTTGAAATTCTGATACCATCTTGAGACCAATAAAGAAATGTAGTTCCAACAATTGCCCCGTATCTATAAACAAGAAACTGTATCACTCTATCATTTTGAAAAAATCTCTCTATTTGCTTTTGGAAAGAATCTACATTTAATTCTATTTCTAAACTAGATATAGTTTGCTGATAGTATTCTTTATTTTTCAGTAAAAACAAATGAAAGTCTTTAATTGTTTCCTGGCTTAAAGCTACTAAAGCACATGATCTCAGTTCAATAAACATTAGTTATCTCCTTGAGGAGATTGAATTAGTGAGCTATCATTATACGAATATTTTCGATCTTATCTTTTATAATAAATATATCATAATCCTCTTGAGATAAAATACTACTGTGTAGATCATCTAAAGATTCATATAGTGATACTATTACTGCTTTTACATCATCTAAGCCATACAAAGTTAGACAATCTACTAAAAGCCCATCAGCCTGAATGTATGATGTTGATCCACTATGATTATATCCTTGATATGATTGAGGAAATATTGTATCCCGGTCAATTGCAAGTGATTGGATAATATTTTGATTATTCTCACACACTCCTTGCCATATTGCATCAAGAACTATGTCTAAAGTTTGTCTACATGCATCTTTCATTATCATATCAATTGATTGGATATTCTGTAAAGACTTTAAATTTCCTTCTTTTGCAGAGGACGTTTTTTGCCTATTACATTGTTGAAGAAGTGAGACTATTTCAGAGTAATTCATAAAGATTCTCCTATATTAAATTAGTTGGGAGAATGCTGAAACATTCTCCCTCATTATATCACAAGTAACTACTTTCCACTGGAACTCGACACATCATCACAGACCTTACAATCACCACGATGAACAACTCCTTGATTACCATTGTTATTATATCCATGACAGTGCGAACCACTACCATCATTTTTTCCAACATAGTAATCTTTTTGGCCGGAGGAGGAAGTGTAAGATTTCCCCCAGTGAGAGGAATCACTCCATCTGTCTGTGGTATTGCCCATAAGAAAGGAGAATGGAAGGGACAGTGAGATTATTTTTAACCTCGTTGAGACTATATCAAAAATAAATATATTTATCAATAGTTGACATTTTATTTTAATAAAATAGTCATAGACTTCAACTCTCGCCTTGCATACTCTACCACTGAGTACAGGATAATAATCAAGCCCATCATCTCCAAGAACTCCTCTATATGGGCTAATTGCACATACCAATCATTCAGCCCCTGTGTAGTCAGCACAAAGCCCCCAATAGATTCTACTCCAATAGCTCCAGTAATATAGATAAAACTCCCTAAGAATATATATAACTTTGTATAACTTGGTAATTTCCACCAAAATCGTGCATATATAACTCCTATAAAACCAACTATTATCATTGCTGGAATAACCCAAGACTGATAAAGCCAAGGACCAACATCCCAATTTTCCCTAATTGGGTTAATTGCAAGCTCATGAAACCCAGACAATTCATCCATTGAAATATAAATAGACATCAGAGAAATCCCTCGCCAAGGCCAAGCAGACTGCCCTTGAGATTTAACAACAGAGGCAATCATAGCCGTAGTCATAGCCAGATATAAAGCTACCCCCGCCGTAAACCAAGTCGATATATTAGCCTCCTGGTCAATATTAAAAACTCGACTAGGCTCCGACATAATGCTATAAGATAGCGAAGCTTTTTTTTCTAACAATTCATCACCTTGTGGAACCACAAAGGCACTAATTACCACCAATATAACCGCGATTATAGCCATCAGTAACACCACCAATCTTTGATTCCAATATATCATTCTATTCTTATCAGTTCTGTCTTAAGTATTTAAAATATATTGTACTATAATATTATTCTTTTGAATAGAGAAAAAGCCCAACACAATGTGCTGAGCCTTTTAATAGTAATTGTGAAACAATCAGTATAAGCAGGGTTGCTGATTATATACTGAAGCCACAAAGGGTAGTCTTTTAGCTGAGAGCTGAACCTGTTCCGTACTAAAATAATTATCTTTTCGGACCTTTTTAAGATTGTTCAAGCAATCATGCATACGAATATATGCCTCAATCTCTTCATTCCCCATATCCAAATCAGTGCTTTTCCATTCTTGTGACTCAAAGGGAACAATTTCAACCTCACCACCTAAAGCTTCATAATGAGACCTCACTAAGTTAATATCTTGATAAAACTCAGTATTCATAACATTCTCATCACGATCAGGCATAAAACATCCACAATCATGAAATGTTATAAAATCAACGCCATACTGCCCAAGAGTTAATCTCAAAAGATGCAAATTTCTTTGAGCCAAAGAAAACATCGCGAACACTCCATGAAAAGGCTCCATAATAGGCGCCATCAACCGAACCCCTGTATCATAATTAAGTGCCGAAAAAGGCAGAGAAACCCAAGGATATACTCCTTGAATTCCATTACGCCAACGGTAATACAAATCAACAATAGTAACCAGAACAATAGGCTGAGGAGAATTCATTATAGTAATAGCTCGAAAGATACTTTGAATAAAGCTCTTTGAAACCTTTTCCCCATCCAAATTTGAGTAATATAAGGCAATATCGTCAATATCTACTAAAGCAATCGGACGATCCCAAGCATGACCTGTGTTTACATGACACATAAGAATAAATCTCCAAAATGAGCAATGGTGAATAATATATTCACCTCTAATATATCAAGTTTATTACTTAATATATTAAAAGTACTTACATTAACTCTTTTTCTGCTCTTTTAGATTCAAAGTCCCTGAGTCTTGCCAATGTATCTACTTTTTTATATCGAGATTGTAATATATGCCAGATATTTTGTAAAGCCTCCACTGTATGCATATTCAAAATTTCAAACTTATATTCGATAATAGCCTCATCAATAGGAATTTCTCCTAATAGAATATCCTTATATTCTTGTTTTATCTTATGATATAAGTCATTATCTCGAGGTTTATTTAATATCCCATAAAATGGGATATCCAATTTTGATGCCAATACTCGTAATTGCTCGAATACTTTTTTACTATTAATATGAGGCTCTACCACACCTACCAACATATCAACACCACTAAATAATCCAAAATGCAACATATCAGCACCCGCCACACCATCAATAATCACTTGATTCTTTCCCTCATTTAATAATGGAAGATAAAATTTTAGAGGGGCAGAATGTCCATGAGCACACCGAGCACTATACAAAACATCTTCAGCTCCCAGCCCCACTACTTGCAAAGATAAATTATGATGAATTGGATAACTAATAGATTGTGTGAATTCATCTGAGGGTTGAAAACTAAATTGAGGTAGAGACCTATCCTCCAATACAATACGTGACCATTTTGAATCTTGGGCTAAGCCAACTTTATGCTGGAATTCGCTATGAACTCTATGAAAAGTCCTAGTATCATCTCTTACTTCAAAATTCAAAATACTAGCCAAATCCATATTATGATCAGCATCAATGGCAAGTACTGAGTATATTTGAGAAAGATACATACTCAATAACCATGAAGTTGTACTTTTCCCACTCCCACCTTTTCCTACAATAGCAATTTTCATATCACTAAACACTTATTGAATCAAGTTTTTAAAGTATATCAAAGAATATATCTTATTGCAAATTACTAGCAACAAGATATATATAGAAATATAATTATGCTAGAATATATACATATAAACTAAATCTAAAACGATGGCGCATACAGATTCTAAAGATTTACAGACCAAACTTGAACTAACCCAATATAATATAGAAGTCGGAGCCCATTATCACCATTACAAAACCCCCCAAGCTCATTATAAAGTACTAAATCTAGCCCTATTAGAATGGGATGAAGAGCCTGTAGTAGTCTACCAAAGCCTAGCCGACTCAATAATATGGGTCAGAAAAGTAAATGGTAAAAATGGCTGGAATACACAAGTTCAATTAGACAACGGGCAAATTGTGAATAGATTTGAGAGAGTCACCCCCTAACTCCTCAGCCCCACCCCTCGTCTTAGTAATACTACATATGCAATAGATAAGACTAACACTAGCATTACCAGCATCACTACCGAGACTTGAATTGAGACATCAGAAATCCCAAAGAACCCAAACCGAAATCCATTGACCATATATAGGATAGGATTAAACTTAGATATATTTTGCCAAAATTCTGGAAGAGTATTGACGGAATAAAACACTCCCCCAAGATAGGTCAGCGGAGTCAAGACAAAGGTCGGTACAATAGCTGTATGGTCAAATTTTTTAGCAAAGATAGCATTCAATAATCCCCCTAGAGAAAACACAGTCGCTGTCAAAATAGAGAATACCAAAACTGCCCAGATATTCATCACTTCTAATTTTGTAAAAGCTAGAGCTACTATCAATACTAATATCCCTACCCCCAAACCTCTAACCACACCCCCAATCACATACCCCCAAACAATAACCCAATTTGGAGTTGGAGAGACCAATAACTCCTCAATACTCTTGCCAAATTTAGCACCAAAAAAAGACCCAACTACATTCATAAAAGAATTAGTAATAATAGCCATCATCACGAGACCAGGTACGATGAATTGCATATAACTAATTCCCTCAATATCTCGAATTTGAGAACCTACAAAAGAACCAAAAATCAAAAAGTACAAACTAGTTGTAATCACCGATGGGAGTAAAGTCTGTGGCCAAATTCTAATAATACGAATTAGCTCTTTATGAACAATGGTATAAAATGGAGTCAAAACTGGAGCTTTCATATTATTGATTAACTTTATTAATAAATACCTCTTCCAAGCGGTTAGTTTTATTCCTAATACCCATCACTTGCAAACCCTTGCTATGGAGTTCATTAGTAATAGTATACAAATCCTCACCCTGCAATAAATCTGTTTCTAATATACCATCATCTTTCCGCCTATATCTATCTGGTAAATCTTTGATTTCTCCTACTATATTCAGAACTAAAGTATCTTTTTTAAGCTCAGATAATAATTCTTTAACCGTCCCGACTTCAATAATATTACCTTTATTAATAATCCCAACCCTATCGCAAAGATTCTCTGCCTCCTCAAGATAATGAGTAGTCAAGATAATAGTCACTCCCTCTTGATTCAACTCCCTTACAAATTCCCACATCTCGCGCCTCAAATCCACATCCACTCCTGCGGAGGGCTCATCCAGAATAAGAATCTCAGGTTTATGTATTAGAGCCCGGACAATCATCAATCGCCTCTTCATTCCACCAGATAATTTCATCGAGACGGCATCTTTTTTGTCCCATAATCCTAATCTCTTTAATAAAATCTCAGCTCTCTCTTTAGCAACTTTTGCTGGCATACCATAGAATCCAGCTTGCTGCACCACAATATCCTCCACTTTTTCAAACCAATTAAAGTTAAATTCCTGAGGTACAACCCCGAGATAAGTCTTAGCCTCGGAGGGAAATTTTGCAAAATCCAGACCATTAATGACAATCTCCCCTGAGGTTTTATTAGCAAGAGTAGTAAGGACATTAATCAAAGTCGATTTACCCGCCCCATTAGGACCTAAAAGTCCAAAAATCTCTCCTTTATATATAGTTAAATCAACTCCATTGAGAGCCTTCACCGCACCATCTTTATAAGTTTTATATAAACCCTTGATTTCTAAAGCAATATCTGCCATAAATTAAATATTATAATATTTATTATACCATAAATATAACTAAACTACACTACTATACACCTATAAATAATTTGACAATATGTATATTATATGGTATTTATTTACTTGTACCTTTACATCAAAGTTTTATCATGAAACTCCGTAAACATGAAACAGGTCTGACTGGATGCTTTATGTCACCACTGACGGTGATTAAAGTTCATAGCAAAAATTGTATTGAATATGTAATACAGACCATATCAACTCCATTATGTGGAAACTGTATAGAATATTGTCTAATTATTGGTCATTACTCATTAATTGAACCAATTATAAGAAATTCACAAATACAAGATAGCCATAATGTAAAATGGATAGGTGAGCATTATTGTATATTATCCCATCATTCAATATACCAACACATAATCCCTAAAGCTGAGATACTAGAAAGAGGAGATAATCAATTTTTATTATCGCTAAGAGGTACAAAAATCTTGATCATAACCCATATAAAACAATTTTCGTCTCTCCAAAAGTCTATCATAGGAGATGTCCATATGGTGATTATTTGTGATAATAAATATGATCCAGAAGATGATCCTGAGTGTATAGATGGGTGGACATATCACCCCAATTACCCCAATTTCCATATGTATAAAAATAATACCCTTATACATTTGGATATATGGGACTTTAGCCAAAGGCTAAAGGGAGCTAATGTCTGTAACATTTATATCCCTTACTGGCAAGCAGAATATCTTTACTCTTGCCTCAAAGCAGTATAAACATAAGCTAAAACCGTACACTTGAATGTACGGTTTTTTATTTTAAACAGAATTGGTCATTATGATGAGTCCAGAATAT